>NZ_LOPV01000150.1 GCF_001469865.1 Haloferax profundi | reverse complement strand
CGGCGGCATGGACGTCGCGAAGACGCCCATGGGCACGCAGATCGTGCTCAAGGCCGAGAAGCCCGGGATGGTCATCGGGAAAGGCGGGAAGAACATCCGCAAGGTGACCCGAGAACTCGAAGAGCGATTCAACCTCGACGACCCCCAGATCGACGTGCAGGAAGTCGACGAACCGGACCTCAACGCCCGGATCGTCGCCGACCGCCTCGCCAACGCACTCGAGCGTGGCTGGTACTTCCGCAAAGCGGGCCACACGACCATCGACCGTATCATGGACGCCGGCGCCCTCGGTGCCGAAATCGTCCTCTCCGGGAAGGTCACGGGCGCTCGCTCGCGCGTGGAGAAGTTCAACCGTGGCTACATCAAGCACAACGGTGAACCCGCACAGGAAATCGTCGACGAGGGCCAGGGCGTCGCAGTCATGAAGCTCGGTACCATCGGCGTCACGGTCAAGATCATCCCGCCGGGTGCGCGCCTCCCCGACGACTTCGAAGTCGAGGAAGACGCTCAGCCCGAAGCGGTCGAACAGATCGAAGAGACCGAGAGCGTCGAAGACCTCCTCGAAGAGGAACCGGAAGAGATTCCGGACGTCGCCGAGGACGTCGAAGCAGAGCCCGAGACGGAAGCCGTCGACGAGGAAGTCGTCGAGGAAGCCGTCGAAGAAGTCGTCGACGACGACGAAGAGGTCGTCGAGGACGAAGCGGCCGACGACGACGAGGAAGCCGTCGAGGAAGAACTCGACGAAGACGTCGCCGAAGAGGCGGCCGACCTCGTCGCCGAGATGGAAGACGAAGACGAGACGGAGGAAGAATAAATGGCGATCCTCTACACCGAAGAGATTCGCGACATGACGCCCGCAGAGCGCGTCGCCGAGCTCGAAGAGCTCGAGACCGAACTGCTCAACGCCAAGGCCGTGCAGGCCGCGGGTGGCGCACCGGACAATCCGGGGCGCGTCTCTGAACTGAAGAAGACCATCGCCCGAATCAAGACGATTCAGGGCGAAGAAGGCGACCTCGACGAAGAATAAATGCCACTGACACCCGAGACCCTCACGCGACACGAACTCAACGGCCTCTCTGTAGAGGTCGTCGAGGCGGCGAACCCCGACTTGGTCGGGATAGCCGGGCGTATCGTCGTCGAGACGATGCGCACCTTGATGGTCGACGACGGGACTCGGGTGCGGCAGGTGCCCAAACGAGGGGCGACATTCGAATTTGCGATTCCGAGCACAGATGAAGCCGCCGGCGCTGCGAAGGCGTCGGGGACCACGTCCAAACTTCGATCGGATACTACTGGCGGATTAGATGCCAGTCAGTCTGGTCGGCGCGCCGACTCATCATCGGCCGCTTCCCACACCGGGAATTGCGAGGGCGTGGCCTACGTTACGGTGGATGGCTCACAACTGCTCTCACGACCCGCCCTACGCACCGAAACTACAGGTGACTCGAAATGGCGATAGGACTTGACGTTCCAATGCCTCCGGAACCCGACGACTCGGAGGCTTACGACTACGAAAAATGTCCGTTCTACGGCTCGCTCTCCGTCCGGGGTCAGACCCTGGAGGGCAAAGTCGTCTCGACGGACATGGCAAAGACCGTCATCGTCGAGCGGGAGTACGACGTATTCGTTCCGAAGTACGACCGCTACATGAAGCGACGTTCGCGCATTCCGGCACACGTGCCGGGCGTGCTCGACCACGTCGCTGTCGGTGACGAAGTAACAATTGCGGAGACACGCCCGCTCTCGAAGACGAAATCACACGTTGTGGTTGAGATCATCGGGGGTGACGAGTGATGGAAGCGCTCAAAGCAGACATCACCAAAGGCGTTGCTCGTGGCTCGCTGGTCACGTGCGCCGACAACACCGGCGCTCGTGAACTGAAGATTATCAGCGTCGCGGGTTACTCCGGTACGAAGAACCGCCACCCCAAGGCAGGCATCGGGGACAAGGTGACCGTCTCGGTCACCAAAGGGACCCCCGAGATGCGCCGCCAGGTGCTCGAAGCCGTCATCGTCCGACAGCGGAAATCTATCCGCCGGCCGGACGGGACGCGCGTGAAGTTCGAGGACAACGCCGCCGTCATCATCGACGAGATGGAAGAGCCTCGCGGGACCGAGATTAAGGGTCCTGTTGCGCGTGAAGTGGCCGAGCGCTTCGGGAGTATCGCATCGACGGCTACGATGATTGTATAGTATGACCCGACAACCGCGCAAACAGCGAAACGAAGTTCGCAATGCGCCGCTCCACGAGCGGCAAAAGCAGGTCCGCGCACCGCTGTCGGCCGACCTCCGCGAGGAGTACGACACCCGGAACGTCCGCGTCAACGTGGGCGACACCGTGGAGGTACTCCGTGGCGACTTCGCCGGCGAAGATGGCGAAGTCACCGAGGTCGACCTCAAGGACGCCGTCATCTACGTCGAAGGCGTCACTGTGGCCAAAGCCGACGGTGAGGAGGTCCCACGACCCCTTCAGGCCAGTAACGTCCGTGTGACGGAACTGGACCTCGAAGACGACGTGCGCGAGGCCCGACTCAAGGAGGATAACGAATGACTCGACACCAGAAGCGACTGTCCGTACCGAAGTCCTGGCCGGTCGAGCGCAAGACAGGCACGTTCACGGTCAAAGCCGGTGCCGGCCCGCACGGCGAAGCAGGGGTTCCCCTGCTCATCGTCCTGCGCGACGTGCTCGGCTACGTGGACTCGAAGAAGGAAGCCAAGTACGCCCTCAACAACCAGAGCGTTCTGGTCAACGGCGACCCGGCTTCCGACGTCCGCCGTCCCATCGGGATGTTCGACATCCTGGCGTTCACCGAGCGTGACGAATACTACCGTGTCTTCCCCGACGAGGGAGGCCGTCTCGCACTGACGCCAGTCGACGCCGACTCGGCATCCAGCCGACTCGGGAAGATCGTCCGCAAGACGCAGGTCAGCGGTGGCAAGTTCCAGCTGACCCTTCACGACGGCTCGAACCTCGTCGTCGACGACGCCTCGGAGTACAACAACAAGGACTCCATCGTCGTCGACAACGAGACGAAAGACGTCGTCGTCCACTTCCCCTACGAGGAAGGTGCGCTCGTGACCGCCGTCGCTGGCTCCCACGCCGGCGAAATCGGCGAGGTCACCGAGATCATCACGACTCAGGGCAGCGGAAACAACTCCGTTGTCGTCGAGACCGAAGACGGCGAGTTCGAGACCATCGAACAGTACGTCGTCGTCATCGACGAGAACTTCACGGGTGATGACGAATGAGCGAAGCTGAATTCCACGCGATGCGCGACCCGCGTATCGAGAAAGTCGTCGTCCACATGGGCGTCGGCGAAGGTGGTCGCGAACTCGCGAAAGCCGAGGACATCCTCGAAGAGATCACGGGCCAAGAGAGCGTTCGAACGGTCTCCGGCCGTGCCTCGCAGGACTTCGGTGTCCGCCGAGGCGAACCCGTCGGCGCGAAGGTCACCCTCCGTGGTGACACCGCCGTCGAGTTCCTCGAAACCGCACTCCCCATCGCGGACCTCTCGTACTCGTCGTTCGACGAGACGGGGAACTTCGGCTTCGGTGTCGAAGAACACACCGAGTTCCCGAGTCAGGAGTACGACCCGCAGATCGGTATCTACGGCCTGGACGTGACGGTCAACCTCGTCCGCCCCGGATACCGTGTGAAAAAGCGCGACAAGCGCTCTCGCCAGATTCCGTCTTCCCACCGGATGACCGTCGAGGACGCCGTCGCGTTCATCGAATCCACGTTCGACGTGGAGGTTGAAGAATGAGCGATAGCGAAACAGAACAGACGGGCGAGCACGCCAGCCGTCGCACCGGCCAGGAGAACGAGTGCCGGCGCTGCGGTCGAAAGCAAGGACTTGTCGGCAAGTACGACATCAACCTGTGCCGACAGTGCTTCCGAGAGATTGCCCGCGATATGGGATTCAAGAAGTACCGATAATATATGGCTGACAACGATCCACTCAGTAGCGCGCTTTCCGGTGTGAACAACGCCGAGAGCGTCGGACACCTGTCCCACGAGATCCAGCCCGCCTCGAACATCATCGGCTCCGTCCTCGAGGTCTTCTACGACCGCGGGTACGTCGACGGCTTCGAATTCGTCGACGACGGCAAGGCCGGTAAGTTCGAGGTCGAACTGAAAGGCGCAATCAACAAGTGTGGCGCCGTCAAACCGCGGTACTCCGCGGGTGCTGACGACTTCGAGCGATGGGAGAAGCAGTTCCTCCCTGCCCGTGATTACGGTGCGCTCATCGTCACGACGAGCCACGGCGTCATGAGCCACTACGAGGCCCGCGAACAGGGCATCGGTGGCCAGATTATCGCCTACGTCTACTAGAACAATGAGCCGAATAGAAATCGAAATCCCGGACGAGGTAACCGCCGAGGTCGACAACCTCGAACTCACCGTCGAGGGTTCCAACGGCAGCGTCACCAAGCGCCTGTGGTACCCGAACATCTCGGTCGCCGTCGAAGACGGTTCCGTGGTCATCGAGACCGACGTCGAGAACGCGAAGACGAACGCGACGATCGGCACCTTCGAGAGCCACGTGAACAACATGCTTCACGGCGTCACCGAGGGATGGGAGTACCAGATGGAAGTCCACTACGCTCACTTCCCGATGCAAGTGAGCGTCGAAGGTGACGACGTCGTCATCAAGAACTTCCTCGGCGAGAAGTCCCCGCGACGAGCGCAGATTCGCGGTGACACAGAGGTACAGGTCGACGGCGAAGAAGTCACCCTGAGCGGCCCCAACAAGGAGGACGTCGGGCAGACTGCCGCCGATATCGAACAACTCACTCGCGTCACGGACAAGGACACTCGCGTGTTCACCGACGGCGTGTACATCACCCAGAAACCCACGACCGGTGGTGCCTAATGTCGGAAGAAATCACCGAACTCGAAGACATCAGCGGTGTCGGCCCGTCCAAGGCTGACGCACTTCGCGAAGCAGGTTTCGAGAGCGTCGACGACGTGCAGGCCGCGAGCCAGTCCGAACTGGCCGAGGTCGACGGTATTGGTAACGCGCTCGCTGCGCGTATCAAGGCCGACGTCGGTGGCCTCGAAGTCTCCGAAGAGGCGGAGGCTGAGGTCGAAGACGAGTCCGAAGAAGCCGAAGAAGAGCCAGCCGAAGACGTCGAGACCGAGCTTCGCCCCCGCGGCCACGCGGACAAGAAGCCCGAACTCGACGCCGAGAAGGCCGCGGCCCTCGCACAGAAGCGCCGCGAAGGCAAGCCGCAGTTCAACCGGCAAGACTACCACAAGAAGAAGCGCACGCCCACGTCGTGGCGGCGCCCCCGTGGTGGTCTCTCCAAGCAGCGCCGTGGTGTCAAGGGCAAGGGCCCCAAGGTCGAAGCGGGTTACCGCACGCCGAAGGCCGCCCGTGGTCTGCACCCGTCCGGCTTCGAGGAAGTCCGCGTGTTCAACACGGACGACCTCGAAGGCGTCGACGGCGACACGCAGGCCGTTCGTATCGCGTCCTCGGTCGGCGCGCGCAAGCGCGAGCGTATCGAGGAAGAGTGTGAGGACCGCGAGATTCGCGTCCTCAACCCCACCTACGTCGAAGTCGAGGTGGACAACTGATGACGGACCTGAAAGCACAGAAGCGCATGGCCGCTGACGTCCTCGACGTCGGCAAGGGCCGTGTGTGGTTCGACCCCGAAGCACAGTCCGACATCGCGGAGGCCATCACGCGCGAAGACATTCGTGAACTCGTCGACGAGGGCACGATTCGTGCGAAGGACGCCAAGGGCAACTCGAAAGGACGCGCACGCGAGCGCGCCGCCAAGCGTTCCTACGGTCACCGCAAGGGTGCCGGCTCCCGCAAGGGTCGTTCCGGCGCTCGGAAGAACAAGAAAGACGCATGGGTCAGCCGAATCCGCGCCCAGCGCCGTCGCCTCAAGGAGCTGCGTGACGACGGTACGCTCGACCGTACCCAGTACCGCTCGCTCTACAACAAGGCGTCCGGTGGCGAATTCGACAGCGTGGACCGGCTCGAAGCATACATCCAGAACAACTACCAGGTGGAGATTCAATAATGGCGACAGGACCACGATACAAGGTTCCGATGCGTCGCCGCCGCGAAGTCCGGACGGACTACCATCAAAGGTTGCGCCTGCTGAAATCGGGTAAACCCCGCCTCGTTGCTCGCGTGAGCAACAAGCACGTCAGGGCGCAGCTGGTCACGCCGGGCCCGCAGGGCGACGAGACCCACGCTGCAGCGACCTCTGCCGACCTCGCCGAGTACGGCTGGGAAGCCCCCACGGGCAACCTCCCGAGCGCGTACCTCACGGGGTACCTGGCAGGCAAGCGGGCGCTGGCCGCCGGCGTCGAGGAAGCGGTCCTCGACATCGGCCTCAACACGGCCACGCCCGGGAACAAGGTCTTCGCAGTGCAGGAGGGTGCTATCGACGCTGGCCTCGAAATCCCCCACAACGACGCAGTGCTCGCTGACTGGGACCGCAACCGCGGTGTCCACATCGCAGAGTACGCAGAGCAGCTCGACGAGCCGCTCTACAGTGGAGACTTCGACGCCACGAACCTCCCCGACCACTTCGACGAAGTGCTCGGGAACCTTCAGGAGGACGAATGAGCAGAAATAACAACGGCTGGGAGCCGCGAACGCGGCTCGGCCGCATGGTGCAGAACGGCGACGTCACGTCGATGGACCACGCGCTCGAGACCGGGCTTCCGCTCAAGGAGCCCCAGATCGTCGACCAGCTCCTCCCCGGACTGGAAGACGAAGTTCTCGACATCAACATGGTTCAGCGCATGACCGACTCCGGCCGCCGGGTGAAGTTCCGGTGTGTCGTTGCTGTCGGTAACCGTGACGGCTACCTCGGCTACGCTGAAGCCCGCGACGACCAGGTCGGCGGGGCGATTCAGAAAGCTATCGAGGTGGCGAAACTGAACATTATCAAGGTTGACCGCGGCTCCGGTTCCTGGGAAGACCGTGCAGGCGGCCTCAACTCCCTCTCGCGCAAAGCAGAAGGGAAGGCAGGCTCCGTGACGGTCCGAATCATCCCGGCACCGCAGGGTCTCGGCCTCGCGGCCGCAGAGACGGTCCGCAACATCCTCGAACTCGCCGGCGTCCAGGACGCTTGGACCAAGAGTGACGGGAACACGCGGACGACCGTCAACCTCGCCAAGGCAACGTACAACGCACTCAAGAACGCGTCGCAGTCCCGTACACCGCAACGCGCTCGTGAGATTCGTCAGGAGGTGCGCGACTGATGCAGGCTATCGTCCAACTTCGCGGTGAAGTCGACATGGCACAGGACGTCCGTGACACGCTGTCGATGCTCAACATCCACCGTGTCAACCACGCGACGTTCGTCCCCGAGACCGACACCTACCGTGGAATGATCACGAAGGTCAACGACTACGTCGCACACGGCACGCCGAGTGTCGACGTCGTCGAGACGCTCATCCGCACCCGCGCCGAACCCGAGAAGGGCTCCGGCGACATCACGGACGAGTGGGTCTCCGAGAACACGGACTTCGAGGACGTTTCCTCGCTCGCACAGGCCGTCTACGACGAAGAGACGACGCTGCGCGAGCAGGGTATCTCTCCGGTCCTCCGTCTCCACCCCGCACGTGGTGGCCACCGCGGCCAGAAGCACGTCACGAAGGAAGGCGGTCAGCTCGGTAAGCACGAGACCGACCAAATCGACGAACTCCTGGAGGCAATGCGATGACGTCTAAGAAACGACGCCAGCGTGGCTCCCGGACCCACAGCGGCGGTACCCACAAGAACCGGCGTGGTGCCGGACACCGTGGTGGCCGCGGCCGTGCCGGGCGCGACAAGCACGAATTCCACAACTACGAACCGCTCGGCAAGCACGGCTTCAAGCGACCGGACGTCCTGCAGGACACCGTCGCCGAAGTCAAGGTCCAGAAGCTCGACGAGGACGCTGCCCTCCTCGCCGCCGACGGACTCGCCGAGAAAGACGGTGACGCCTACACCATCGACGCTCGCGACGTGGCCGAGGACGGCTGGGACGCGGACGTCGTCAAGGTGCTCGGTGGCGGGCAAGTTCGCAACGAACTGAACGTCGTCGCCGACGCGTTCACCGCCGGTGCCGTCGAACTCATCGAAGAGGCTGGCGGCAGCGCAGAACTCTCCGAACGCGCAGAAGAAGCGGCCGAAGCCGAAGCGGAAGCTGAAGCCGACGCCGACCAGGACGACGAGGAATAAATCATGGGATGGAAGGACGCCGCCGAACCAGTGCTGGCGCGGATGCCCGCAGTCGCCCGACCGGAGGGACACGTACCGTTCCGCCGGAAACTCGGGTGGACGGGTGGCATCCTCGTCCTGTACTTCTTCCTGACGAACGTGACGCTGTTCGGCGTCGACGCTGCGGCCGCGAACGACCTCTTCGGTCAGTTCCGGTCCATCTTGGCCGGCCAGCAAGGGTCGGTGCTCCAACTGGGCATCGGTCCAATCGTCACGGCAAGCATCGTCTTACAACTGCTTGGCGGTGCTGACCTGCTCGGGCTCGACACCGACAACAACCCGCGCGACCAGATCCTCTATCAGGGTCTGCAGAAACTGCTCGTCGGGGTCATGATCGTCCTGACGGGCCTGCCGATGGTGTTCGCTGGCAACTTCCTGCCGGCCGACCCGGCCGTCGCGGCCTCGCTCGGCATCGGTTCCTTCGGCGTGAAGAGCCTCATCTTCGCGCAGATCGCCGTCGGTGGTGTCCTCATCCTGTTCATGGACGAGATCGTCAGCAAGTGGGGCGTTGGCTCCGGTGTTGGGCTGTTCATCATCGCCGGTGTCAGCCAGCAGCTCGTCGGTGGGCTGTTCAGTTGGCAGGGCCTCGGTGGCGCGTCGGGCTTCTTCCCGACGTGGTTCGGAATCATCTCCGGTTCCGTCGAACTGCCGACCTCGCCGACTGACCTGCTGTCGACCATCTTCCTCGGTCAGGGCCAACTGCTCGCGCTCATCACGACGCTGCTCATCTTCGGCATCGTCGTGTACGCCGAGAGTGTCCGCGTCGAGATTCCCCTCTCGCACGCTCGTGTGAAGGGTGCCCGCGGTCGCTTCCCGGTCAAACTCATCTACGCGAGCGTCCTGCCGATGATCCTCGTCCGTGCCCTGCAGGCGAACATCCAGTTCCTCGGGCGAATCCTCGACAGCCAGTGGGCAGGAATGCCTGCGTGGCTGGGCGAGTACGCGAGTGGACAGGTCACCGGTGGCCTGTTCTACTACCTGGCGCCCATCCAGTCGCGCTCCGACTGGATGTGGTTCCTGGGTCTCACGTCGGCCGACCCCCTCGACATCGCCATCCGCGTCCTCATCGACCTCACGTTCATGATCGTCGGTGGCGCGGTGTTCGCTGTCTTCTGGGTCGAGACGACGGGCATGGGGCCCGAATCGACCGCACGACAGATTCAGAACTCCGGGATGCAGATTCCCGGGTTCCGACGCAACCCGCAGGTCATCGAGAAGGTCATGGAGCGGTACATCCCGCAGGTGACCGTCATCGGTGGCGCACTCGTCGGCCTGCTCGCCGTCATGGCGAACATGCTGGGTACCATCGGTGCTGTCTCCGGGACGGGGCTGCTGCTTACGGTCTCCATCACGTACAAGCTGTACGAGGAGATTGCCGAGGAGCAGCTCATGGAGATGCACCCGATGATGCGCCAGATGTTCGGTTCGGAGTAGACTCGAACGCTACTCCACGCGGATATTTTTATCATCACAACCGTCTGAGTCACGACTCTACGAAGCGCCATCCGACCGCTCCTGACCCCCGTCGCGTCTCGACTGACGTCCCCTCGTCGCAGTACAGCGAGAGTTCGATGGGCTCATGGACCCATTCTTCTGTCACCGACTAATCTTGTTGAGAGAATAAACAGTTCTGCTGAGTGAACTTTATTGTATCACACGTTGGAATTATGTATAATGCAGCTGGACTTTACGTACAATAAATATCAGCGTATACTTAAGTCAGCCATTCAGAACGATTACCGGATACTGACAGTCAGGGAGTACGTCACCCACGAGACACTCCCCGACCGTTACATCGTCCTCCGCCACGACGTCGACCGGAAGGTGGGGAACGCACTCAAGATGGCCCGAATCGAAGCCGAGCGTGGCGTCTCGGTGACCTACTACTTCAGGATAATAGACAAGACATTCAAGCCCAAGGTACTCCGGGAAGTAGAGAGGCTGGGCCACGAGGTTGGCTACCATTACGAGGACGTCGATACGGTGGACGGCGACCTCGGCGCCGCAGTCGAGTCGTTCGTGGAGAACCTCGAACAGTTCCGGGAACACGTCACGGTGGACACCGTCTCGATGCACGGGAACCCGCTCACGCCGTACGACAACCGGGACCTCTGGAAGGTCACGGAGTTGGCAGAACACGACCTGCTCGGGGAGGTGTACCTCTCGGTAGACTTCTCGGACGTGGTCTACTTCTCGGATACGAACCGCACCTGGTACGACGAAAAGACCATCGTCAACGACTGGCCAGTCGGTCCGTCGATAAAGCCGATGCAGATTACCTCGACGGACGACCTGGTTGGGCTCATCGAGGACAGGCGGTTCCCCCGTCTGTACCTCCTCGTCCACCCCAACCGCTGGGCGGACTCGTACACCGAGTGGGCCGGAGAGTATCTAAAGGACACCGCCATCAACGCTGGGAAATGGGGGCTGTGGACTATCAGGTCGGCTCAGGGCCGAAGGCAGCCGAGAGAGACCGATGTCTGAACTTGAATCGGTCTGCGTCCTCGCCAACAGAAACCTCCTGGGATGGCAGGTCGAGGCACTCGAACGGATGGTCGAACAGACAGGTGTCGATGTCCCATTGGTGGTGGTCAACGAGGTGGAGGATATCGACCATCCGGGATTCAGTGAGGGGGCCTCACCACTCGGGGAGCGAGCCACCAACAACGCAGGAGGAATCGGTCTCGACGACGTCCGGCTGTTCTCTCACGTCCTGCGACGCGAGCGGTTCTGGGCGTTCGTCCTCGCGGAACAGAAGCTTTCGTGGGTACTGGGGCTTGGCTCACCGGGGCGGTCACAGCGGATTCCGCTCGACGAAGTCCCGTGTCTCGACGATGCAACGCGGGTGTACTGTACGCCGATTCCCGTCGACGGTTCCTGGTGTGAGCTGCCCTCCGACGTCGTCGAGCGAATTGCGACGGAGACGGACGTCGTAGTCCGGTTCGGGTTCAACCTCCTCACCGGACCGATTCTCTCGGAGCCGCCGTACGGTGTCCTGAGCTTTCACCCGGCAGATATCCGACGTCATCGGGGCCTCGGCCCGCCCCAGCCGTTCGTCGCCGGGGAGGACACAGCTGGGTCGACGCTGCAGCAACTCACCGACGACCTCGACGGTGGGAACGTCGTCGCCATCGAGTCGGTCGACATCACGGATGCTCGAACCCTGGACGAAGTCTACGAACGCGTCCACGGAGTGCAGGTGGACATGCTGGCCACGGGCATCGAACGACTGCGGGACCCAGAGTTCGTGCCAGAGCCCCCCGCATCGCTCGCTCCGTACACGTCCGTGAACAAGCGACGGTCGCCTGGGTTCGCAGGTCGTGTCCTCCTGCGGAACCTGCGCGGGAGGGCGGCGACGGTCCGGACCCGATTCGAACAGTGGGTGACGGCGCGAGGTCCGACAGGAGTGATGCGACCATAGCGTCACTGAGTGATGCGACAGACGTTCGGTAGTGATAAGGAATGCGTGTCCACGATTCGTTTCACCCGCGACGTGAGTGGCGACACTCACTCCTCTTCAGCAAATCCGTACGCACCCACCAGCGGCACGAACCGAACCCCACCGTAGTTCGTCCGTTCGATTCGACCATCCTGCTTCGTCAGCAGCACCAGTTCGTGGGACCCACCACGGGGGCCGAGTGGAATCACCATTCGACCATCGTCAGCGAGTTGGTCTACGAGTGGGCCCGGAACGTCGGGAGCGACAGAAGTCACGTTGATACGGTCGAACGGAGCGTGGTCGGGAAGTCCACCCGACCCATCGGCGACGACGACAGTCACGTCACCATAGCCAGTTCGTTCGAGTGCGGCGCGGGCAGCGTCAGCGAGTTCGGGAATCCGCTCGATGGTGAAGACGTTCTCGGGGCCGACCATCTCGGCGAGGACGGCGGCGTGGTATCCACTCCCCGTCCCGACTTCGAGGACGGTCTGCCCCGGGCGCAGTTCGAGGAGTTCGGTCATCTGTGCGACGAGGTGTGGCGCAGTCACGACTTGGCCGTGGCCGATATCGAGGGGTTCGTCGGCGTACGCGTGGTCACGCACTGCGTCGGGGACGAATTCGTGTCGGGGAACGGCAGCCATCGCCTTGGCGACTCGTGTCGTGTAGATATGACCGCGTTCGCGGAGAGATTCGACGAGGGTCTGTCGTGCCCGTGTCGGTCTCTCGTCGTCTGTATCCACGCCGCCTTCGTCGTCCGCCTCCGCGTCGTATTCGTCGTCCGTCACCGCGTTGGGTGGACCATCATGTCGAGGGCGACGGTACAGGCGACTACGAGACCAGCGTCCATCTCCGGTGAGACTTCGATACCGTAGGAGTCGCGGATGCGGAACCACTTTTTCGAGACTTCCGCGACCCGCTCACCGTTGCGCATCAATCTGTACTCGTGGTCGAGGATGTTCCCTTTGACCGTGAGGTCGCGGTCGCCGCCGATGGAGATGGTAAAGCGGTCTCGGAGGGGCGTGATGAGCGCCTTCTTGATCGTCGCTTCGGGTCGCCCGTTCTTCCGGACCGTCATGGTGTCCTTGATGCGGACGATTTTCTCTTGGATTTTGTAGGTGTCTCCGCTCTGGAGGTCGTCCATCACGAGGGTGTCACGGACGCGAAGCGCCTTCCCGTCGATTTTGAACACGCGCACCCCGGCCTGATTCTCGACGTAGAAGTCGTCCCCGATAGCGACGAGTTTCTGGGTCATCTTGTAGCGCTCCCACTCTCGTCTCCCGCCACGGCGTCCGATACCGCGGCCTTCTCGTCGCGCTCGCCGTGCTTCCGCTCTCGGTCTTCGAGCCATACGCGAGAGAACGAGCGGAGAGACGATGTACATGTTGGATGAATGACTGTTATGTCTACCACGACTGACGTTCGTCTACAGGTGAATCACGGGTGACTCGTGAGGCACTGCCGATAAAGAGTTGGACCGAAGCGCGTGACGTCGGTCGGGAGACCGACGCCGGTGTCGATTCGGTTAGTTCTCCGACGAATCGCCGTCCGAGTCGGAACTCGTGTCGATGTCGTCGGTCTGGTTCTGTTCGTTGTTCGAGTCGTCGGACGACGAACTATCGGTCTGTTCGCTGCCGTCAGACGACGACTCGTCAGTCTGCTCTCCGTCGTCGTTCGAGTCGGTGGCGTCGTTCGACTCAGTTCCCGCGTCTTCAGTCGAGTCCGAAGAACCGTCGTTGCTGTTGGAGTCGGTTCCCTCGGAATGGTTCTCACCGTCGTCGGAACTCGACCCGTCACTCTGGCTCTGTTCTTCTTCGGCGCTCTGACTCTGACTCTGGGTGTTGTCGTCGCCGACTTGCACCTGACCTTGCGACTGGGTCGTCGACTGACTCTCGCTTTGGGTTCCACTCGCCGAGTCGTCCGAGTCGCTCGACGCGTCACTCTCAGACTGTTCTTGGTCCTGGTCGGCGCTCTGACTCTGCGTCTGCTGGTTGTTGTCGCCGACTTGTATCTGGACCTGCGTCTGGATGATGGTCTGGCCCTGCGTTTGACCGCCGTCGGTCATCACAGTGCCGGACTGCTGTTGGGTCTGGCTGGAGACTTGCGTCTGGCCCTGGTAGGTCTGTCCGTCGACGGTGACCTGCACCTGCACGTCGATGGAAGACGACACCTGGTCGTCGTTCGACGAGGTGGTCCCCTGGGCTTGACCTTGACCCTGACCTGCCTGCGAGCCGCTGTCTTGGTCCTGCGTCTGCGACTGGGCGACTGACTGCGTCTGGTCTTGGTCGCCGCCGGACTGGTCTTGCGCCTGGTCCTGGTCGGACGTCTGGCCCTGTGTCTGGGCGTTGCCGTCACCGCTTTGACTCTGGGCCTGGTTCTGGTCAGACGTCTGTCGCTGGTTCTGCGACGAATCGTCGTCGGACTGAGCCTGGTCTTGCGACTGGTCCGCGTCTTGCGACTGGTCCTGCGAACTGTCTTCGCCGGACTGGGTCTGGTCTTGCGTCTGGTCTGTGTCCTGCGACTGGTCTTGCTCGGCACCGTCGCCGGTCTGCCGCTGACTTTGACCCTGGTCGGACGTCTGGTCCTGTTCTTGGTCGCTGTCGTCAGCGGACTGGCTCTGCTGTTGTGTCTGGTCGTCGGACTGACGCTGTTGCTGGTCGTTGTCCGCACCAGACTGGGTCTGGTCTTGCGTCTGCTCGCTCGCTTGACCTTGCGCCTGGTCGCTGTCGTCGCCGGACTGGCTCTGGTGTTGTGCTTGGTCGTCAGACTGGCCCTGCGTCTGGTCGTTGCTCTCGCCAGTCTGTTCTTGGTCCTGCGACTGCGTATCCGTCTGACTCTGGCACTGCGTGCTGTCGTCACCGGACTGCGCTTGGCTCTGGTCTTGGTCGGCCAGTTGGCCTTGCGACTGTTCGCTGTCTTCGCTGTCTTGTGCTTGCTCCTGTTCTTGCGTCGTGTCTTCGGTCTGGCACTGCTCGCTGTCGTCGCCGCTTTGCGTCTGACTCTGACGCTGTGCGGCGTCCTGTTCTTCGTTCTGCTGGTTGGCCGTCCCGCTTTGGGTCTGTGCCTGTGTCTGTCCGGTCGACTGGTCTTGTGCTTGGTCGCTGTCGTCACCGGACTGCGCCTGTGTCTGCCGTTGGGACCCGTCTTGCGACTGGTCTTGGTCGTTGTCCGCACCGGACTGTGATTGGTCCTGTCCGCGCGCGAAGGCCTGTCCCTGCGACTGGTCGTTGTCCTCGCCGGACTGCGATTGGTCCTGCGACTGGTCGACCGTCTGGTCGCTCGATTGGTCACTGTCCTCGCTCGGACCAGAGTTCGCGGCGGGGTTCACACTCCCGTCCGCACCGTCGGCGCGGTCAGGGTTGTCGTCGCCGTCGTCGTGATGGTCCGCCGAGTCGTCGTGGTTCGACTCGGAGTCATCCGAGTGCGAGTCGGAGTCGTCCGAGTGCGAATCAGAGTCGTCGTGGTTCGACTCGGAGTCGTCTGACTCACCGTCGTCCGAGTGTGAGTCGTCTCCGGTCGGCGAACCGGGTCCTTCGCTGTGTTGCGATTGTTCGTTGTCGTCACCGTCGGCAGACGAATCTGCCTGGTCACCTGAGTCGTCATCGTCCGAGTCTGAGTCGGACGAGTCCGACACTGAGACGTCTCCGGTCGGTGACCCGGGTCCTTCACTGTACTGCGATTGTTCGTTGGCGATACTCGGTTGTTGCGCGCCACTGTCCATGGCTGCTGCTGCACCGTCCAGTTGGTTCGACCCAACCTGAATCGGTGCGACGAGTCCGGTCGTTCCGATGACGACGAGAAGCGCGACAGCAACCACCAACAGTGAACTCGATTTCGTTGTCGATTTCATGAATAGCTCTGTATAATGAGAGTTCCGCCGGGCATCCGGCGGAGAACTCGAGGAAAGTGGTCGCTTACTGGCTCTGCGTCTGCGTCTGCGTCACCGTCTGACTCTGGGTCTGACTGCTGTCGTCAGCGGACTGGGTCTGACTCTGGTCTTGGTCAGCTTCCTGCCGCTGTTCCTGGTCGTTGTCTTCACCAGATTGGGTCTGAGACTGACCCTGACCGGAGGACTGACTCTGGGTCTGACTGCTGTCGTCGCCAGTCTGGTCCTGGTCTTGGTCTTGGTCGGAGACCTGTGCCTGTTCTTGGTCGTTGTCTTCGCCAGTCTGCTCTTGGCTCTCAGTCTGCGTCGAGGTCTGGTCCTGCGACTGACTGCTGTCGTCGGCGTCCTGGGTCTGCGTCTCGTCCTGGTCTGCGTTCTGAACCTGGTTCTGGTCGCTGTCGTCAGCGTCCTGGTTCTGGACCTGCTCCTGACCGGAGGTCTGGCTCTGGTCCTGCGAACTGTCTTCGCCTTCCTGGACCTCGTTTTGGGTCTGGTCAGCTTCCTGGTTCTGTCCCTGCTGGCTGTCTTCGCCAGTCTGGTCCTGGCTCTGACCTTGGACAGACGTCTGGTCCTGTTCTTGGTCGTTGTCTTCACCCGACTGGGTGTTGTGCTGATGCTGGTCGCTGTCTTGCGTCTGGTCCTGTTCGTTGTCTTCGCCTGCCTGGTTCTGGCTCTCAGTCTGGTCAGCCGTCTGGTCGGCCGTCTGGTCGTTGTCCTCGCCGGTCTGCCGCTGCCGCTCGCGCTGCGTCGAGGACTGGTCTGCCGACTGGTCGTTGTCTTCGCCGACTTGCGTCTGGCTCGACGTCTGACTGGACGTCTGGCTCCGCGCCTGGTCGTTGTCTTCACCGCGCTGGCGCTGGTTGCCGCGCTGTTCGACGTCCTGTGACTGGTCTTGGTCGTTGTCTTCGCCAGCCTGCGACTGGTCTTGCGTCTGGCTGACGTCCTGGTCGAAGTCCTGTTCGTTGTCTTCGCCCCACTGGCGCTGGTTCGCGCGCTGGTTGGCAGTCTGCTCACCGACCTGGTCGTTGTCCTCACCGATCTGGGTCTGCGCAGCGTCCTGCGAGATGAGTTGGCTCAGGTCCTGGTCGTTGTCTTCGCCCCACTGACGCTGGTTCGCGTGCTGGCGAGCGTCCTGGGTGTGCTCTTGCGAGCTGTCTTCTGCGTCCTGAATCTGGTTACGAAGTTGCTCGATGTACTGGTCGAGCGACTGGTCACTGTCGTCGGCCCACTGCCGTTCGTTCGCGTGCTGGCGAGCGGACTGGTCTTGGTACTGTTCGTTGTACTGACCGTACTGCATCTGGGCGTGGAACTGCCCGATGAGCTGCGACAGGGTCTGTTCGCTGTCGTCAGCGTGCTGGCGCGCGTTCGCGTGCTGGCGAGCGAACTGGTCTTGACCTTGGTCGCTGTAATCAGCGAGTTGGTACTGGTCTTGCAGTTGGTCGACGACGGCCATGATGTCCTGGACGCTGTTCTCACCGCGCTGGTTCACCTGGCCGATTTGCTCGGAGACTTGGTCTCCGTACTGCGTGCTGCCCACGATGGGGTGGTTCCCCTGCGACTGCATCTGCATCTGCGTCAGGCGCTCAGTCTGCGATTGCTCGTTGCCTTCACCGCGCTGGTTCTCCATCTGCGCCTGACCTGCTTCCTGCGACTGCTCTTGGGCGAGTTCGTCGCCGTTCTGGTCTTGTTCTTGGTCTTGGTCGAGGCTCTGACTCTGCTCTTGGTCGTTGTCCTCGCCGTACTGACTCTGTGCCTCAGTCTGACCGGACGACTGGCTCTGGGCCTGGTCACTGTCCGTCGCGTCTTGGTCCTGCTGTTGGTTCTGGCCAAGCTCTTGGGACTGAGACTGGTCACTTTCGTCACTGCACTGGTCTTGACCGACGACCATCGACGCTATCTGGCTCTGGCTTTGTGTGTTGTCCGAGCCCGCTTGCGATTGGTCTTGGTCACGATCGAACGATTGGTCTTGATACTGTGCACTGTCTTCTGCTGTACACGTCGGTCCATTACCGCCGTGTCCGACCGCCGCGGCGCCCATGCTGAACATGACCGCCACCGCGACGAGAACGACGAGTGCGCTTTGTATTGTTGTTCGTGCTGCCATGGTGGTCGAAGCACCATCGGGCTATCGTACATGTTGACAATTTGTTATTAATTAGCTATCACTCCGAGGGACATCCATTTCCAACACACTGGAGTCCAATTACGGCCGGACCCGACAGCGATTGTCTCTCTCGAACTCCGGATAATCACGTGTTAACTGAGACACTAACCGAACCATCACCGAAACGGGAATCTCACAGAGAGAGGCAAATCGAAACGCTCGTCGACAGACGCGTTGGCATCACGAAACCACGGGTGCGACGCAGAAAAATGCACGACAGCGACGGGCTACAACAACCAATCAGTTCAGTATCTGTGGGACGGGCCGTGTGAGGTGCGTCTCACTCCTCTCGTGCACACTCGTTATGCCCGGCGTATTCGGAGCACAAACGAACCCATGTTCGATGGAGCCATCGGAGAACGCGACGTGAGACGGTGAGAAGTGACGGCGGCGGCCACTCTGCTCGAGTATCCGAATCAGTCACAGACGACCAGTCGACCCTGCCGATTTTTGTACCCCATTCGAGACAGGCAGTGTATGAACGAAGGGCGACTCGCACTCGACATCGAGACGGCGAGCCCGCACGGACCGCCGAGTGACTTCCAGAACACGGCCGACTTCGAACTAGTCGCCGTCGGGCTCGGCTACCGAACCGACGACGAGACCGAAGTCGAAGTCCTCCTCCGCGATGGCGACTGGGCAGTCGAACACACTGCCGAACTCCTTCGAGCGGTCGTCGAATGGTGTGAGAGACGCGGTGGGCCAGTCGTCACCTACAACGGCGAGTACTTCGACGAACACCACCTCCGAGCGTGGGCGCGAGAGGTCGCAGACGAAGGAATCTGGCCCGACGCACCGTCTCGCGTGGACGCGCTCTTTTCGGACCACGTCGACCTCGGGACGCTCGCAGCGACAGCGTACCCGCAGGCCGTCCGCTCAAACAGGGACATCCCCGCACTCTGGAAAGCCTGCGAGGAAGCCGGCATCGACCAACCCACGGTGTGGTACGACGACTACGGCCTCTCGGCTGACTATCTCGACCGCCTCGGAATCGACGACGCACACGTCAAAGGCGCGCACGTCGGAGAGGCCCTCGGAGAGCGATACGTCGAAGGCGTCGTCGCTGGCATCGACCACACGCACACGCACGCCGAACTCACTCGCTTGCTCGTCGACTACGCCGCTGGCGACATCGAACCGCTCTTTTCGCTCCACGACGCCCTCCGCCGACACGACGCCCAGGTCTAACCCTCGCAGTGTCGTGTCGCGCGGCAAACGTTTAGCCGACGGGTACCGTATCACGCCCCATGAACGACCTCGAACCCACGGTCGCCGTCGAGGAGGCACTCCGTGGAAACGGTATCAGTGTCGAGTCACTCTCTATCGACGACTCGATTTCGGTGACCTATCTCACGGCGTTCCCGGACGTCGAACCCGACCACGGTGAAGTCGGTCGTGCCGTCACTGCGTTCCTCGAACTCTCGCAAGGAGACGACTGGGAACCGACGACAGTCGACGCCACGATTCTCCGTAGCGAGGGCGACGTGCAGGCGACGTGGCGACTCGACGAAGACTGGATTCGAGCGTACAACCGCTACGAACTCGACGACGAGGACCTCTCTGAGCGCGTCCTCGACAGTCTCTACGAGGAGGGCGACGCGTGAGCACGTGGCGTCACCGCGGCGCGCCACCCGCGGCACGTGGCCCGCGACGGCCGTCCCACTTCGACTACTCACGTGTCTCTCTCACCTTCGAGAGCGACGGGACAGCGTGTGCAGGATGGCTCTACCGACCGGACGGCGTAGAACGGCCTCCCGTCGTCGTCATGGCAGGTGAACTCGCCGCAGAACGACGCTTCGGCCTTCGACCCTACGCAGAGCGATTGGCCGAAGCAGGCTACGCCGCGTTCCTCTTCGACTATCGCAACGTCGGCGATTCGGATGGCGAACCGCGGAACCTCGTCGCGCCCGACGAACAAGTCGACGACTGGCACGCAGCACTCGAAGGACTCCGCGAACGCTCCGAAATCGACGGGAACCGCCTCGTCCTCTGGGGTGCCGGCCTGTCCGGTGGCTACGCGCTCCGCGTCGCCGCCGAAGATACCCGTGTCGCTGCCGTCGTCGCACAGAACCCGATGCTCGACGGGTCTGGCGTGATGGGTGGTCGGGGTGTCCGTGGCACACTCGCTGCACTCGGCGCTGGTGTCCGCGACAAACTCCAGTCTCGGTTCCTCGGGCCACACCGCGTCCCGGTCCTCGGTGACGGCGTATCGATGGCCGTCTTCGAAGACCCCGTCGTCCGTGGCGCGTACCGCGAACTCGTCCCGCCGGGGAGTACGTGGCGCGACGAGACGCCTGCACGGGTGTTCCTCTCGATGTTCCGCTACCGCGCGCTCTCCGACCCGGACGACATCACCTGCCCAGTGCTCCTCGTCGCAGGGACGCGCGACGAACTCGCTCCCGCAGACGACGTCGCCTCCCTCGCCGACGAACTCACGAACGCGACGCTCGTCGAACTACCCGCAGGTCACTTCGACCACTACGACCGAAGCTTCGAGCAGACGTTCGGCCACCTCCTGTCGTTCTTACAGGCAGTCGCGTAAGCGAACCTGTTCGTCTGTTTGAATCTCGCGGGAACCGTTATGTCCCCCGACGACGTACGTCACTCGATTATGAATCCTGTTCGTACGCTCGTCTCGTTGTTCCTCGTCCTCGCACTCGTCTCTGCTTCGGGTCCCGTCCTCGCACAGGAGTCCGAGACTCCCAGCGACGAAGAGATAAAGACACTCCTCGACGACGGTGTCGCCCTCTACAACGAAAACGTCGACCAGTTAGACGTCTCGTTCGCCAAGAGTCTCATCGCCGGTAAGACGGTGAACGTCTACATCGAAGACGGGGGCGAGACCCACGTGTTCTCGGCCAGCGTCGAAGACGACATGACCATCTCGAACGTCGCGACCGGACCGAATGCCGACGCCTCGACGCGCATCAGCACCGACCGCCAGACGCTCGAATCAATCGCCTCGTCGTCTGACCCACTGGGAGAAGTCGAACAGGCGGTCCGCGACGACCGTATCCGAGTCTCGGGTGAGAAGGGCCACCTCGTCGACCAGGCCGTCTGGACTGTCGCCAACGTCTTCAAAGGCTTCCTCCTCTGAGGGCCGTCGGTCTGTCAGTCGCTCGTTTCTCGTTCTCGCTTCGCCCTGAGCGATGCGTCGTCGTCGGTGAACTGTCGCGGTCGTAACCCACTTTGCCCCCACGGCCGATTCTCCGTCGATGACGAACACGCGCACGGTCGAACTCGAAGGCCACATCATCGACTCCGGGATGATGCAACAGGCCATGGGTATCGTGATGGACCTCGGGGGGAACTTCGACATCGAGGAGTTCGACGTCGGACGACAGAAAGACAAGACGTCGTACTGCCGGATGTCGGTCTCTGCCGACGACGAGTCGGACCTCCAAGAGATTCTCCACGAACTCCACCAAATCGGGGCGAACCTCACCGACCCTGTGGACGCACACGTCGAACCCTCGCCCGCAGACCAGGTCGTCCCGGTCGGATTCTACTCGACGACTAACCACCCGACTGAAGTCCGATACGATGGGCAATGGCTCCCCGTCGAGGATATCGAGATGGACTGCGCGATCGTTGTCGAGCCTGCTGGCTCGACAAGCAACCAGAACTCTTCGAGTTCTGATGACGTCGTCGACCCCGACGCGCCAGACGGTCCGCGCGCCTACACGAAAGTCCTCAACAGCGTCGAGGAGGGTGACCTCATCGTCACCGACGAGGCGGGTATCCGCGTCAAACCGCCGGAACGACCCCGCGACGCCTCCGGCCCGTTCGGATTCATGCAGGGTGGCGTCTCCTCGGAGCGCCCGTCTGAGTCGCTCATCGGCGAAGTTGCCGACGCACTCCGCGAGACCAAAGAAGAAGGTGGGAACGTCCTCGTCGTCGCCGGACCGGCACTCATCCACTCCGGCGGCGGCGACGCACTCGCCCGTCTCATCCGAGAGGGCTACATCGACATGATTTCCGCTGGGAACGGCTTCGCCACTCACGACATCGAACGCGGCCTCTACGGAACGTCTCTCGGCATGGACATGGAGACGATGGAACACCCGCGGAAAGGCCACAAGCACCACATCTACACCATCAGTGAGGTCATCCGCGCGGGCGGCATCGAGGCGGCAGTCGAGGAGGGCCTCATCAAAGAGGGTGTGATGTACGAGTGCGTGAAGAACGACGTGCCGTACGTCCTCGCGGGGTCCATCCGCGACGACGGCCCACTTCCCGACACGATCACAGACGCCATCGAAGCACAGAACGCCATCCGTGAGCAGGCCCACCAAGCCGACATGGTACTCATGCTCTCGACGCTCTTGCACTCCGTCGCCGTCGGAAACTGTCTACCGTCGACGGCGAAGACCGTCTGTGTTGACATCAACCCCGCCACCGTCACGCAACTCCTCGACCGGGGGTCGTCGCAGGCAATCGGGATGGTGACCGACATCGGAACGTTCGTCCCGACGCTCGCCGAGAAAATCCTCGACGAATCGGCCGAGTAATCGCGTCTTGGTCCTCTACCGTCTCGAAGCCGAGACAGTCAGGTACACGCCGATATTATAACCCCGACTGCCGTCGGTAGCGGTATGCACTCGATGTGGAAGACCCTCCTCGTCGCACTCCTGGTCCTCGTGGCCGGGTGTTCGGGCGGCGTGGGTGGCGATGGCACGACGGCGACACAGACGACGACAGCAGATACCGCCGACGGCGACGCCGCGAACGCCGACACCAGCGACGGTGGTGAAACCGGAGACAGCAGTACCGACGACAGTGCCTCCTCGATGGCGTTCGACTTCAATCAGACGTGGGACGAACAGTTCAGAGAAGGCCAGTACTACCGGTACGAGATAACCTCACCGAACGTCGACGGCACGGCGACGTACGAGTGGGAAGTCCTCGACGCGACGGACGACGAAGTCACTATCCGGACGAAAGTCGTCACCGAAGACTCCACCAGTGAACAGACCGTGACCGCGGCGCGGGACGAACTCTACAGCGAACTCTCCGGAAGTCCGTCCGGGTCGATTGCGACTGTCGGATTCAACTCGCCGTACTACAGCGGTGTCGAGGGCGAGACGCTCGAAGTCGGCGATAGTTGGGAAGCCTCCGGTGCGAACGGGGACGTGAGTTTCGCCGTCGAGAGTACCTCGTCGTACGCGGGCCTCGACTGTGCGAACTTCGTGGTTCGCACGAACGGCAGCGTGTTCTGGGAGAGTTGCGTCACCCCAGAGAGTCCACTCCCGGGCTACATGGCGTTCTACGAAGAGGAAGGTGACGACGAACCGGTCTTCGAGATGACACTCGTCGAGTACCGGCCCGGAAACTGAGTCGGTCTCAGTAGATTTTTTCGAGCGGAACGACCGCCATCGGGACGTTCGACGACAAGAGCACGTCCTGTGCGGTACTCCCGAAGACGATTTTCGAGGTCGGATTCCGCTTTCTGACGCCGATGACGATTTCGTCGGCACCCTGTTCGTCGGCACATTCGAGGATGTCTTCGGCTGCCTCGTTGCCTCGGATGTACTGGTGTGTTTCGACGGTGACGAAGTCACCGAGTCGGGACGAGACGACGTTCAGTGCGTCGTCGCCGTCACGAACGTCGTCGCTGTCGGTACTGTCGCCGCCTTTGTGCGAGTTGACGACGTGAACGACGTCGCCTGTCTCGATACGTCGCGAGAGGTAGTCACAGAGTTCGGCACTGGTGTGTACCGAGTTCGTGCCCATAACGTACGTTGCCATGCCACATATCCCTACGCCGTCCTATAAAAATCCACGCCTCTCGCAGTTCGGTTAGACCTGCTTCGCCATCGCTTTCACGTCTGCGACGGTCATCTCTTTGTCGTGTTCGCTGTGCGCGTGGTCCTGAATAATCTTCACGAGTTCGTCTTCGTTCTCCGAGGTTACACTGAACCCACACGCACACGTTGCCTGCTGCATCATCGTCTTCGACATGCTACAATATGTACGCTATACGGTATCAAAAACCGTGTTTACGTTTCCACAGACTCTCTCGACTGTCGATTAATCAGGGACAAAACATTTACCGACCGCTAGATGTCAATCGACTATGGATAGGAACGCCCTCCTCGCTGGTGGGGCCGTCGGCGTCGTTCTCGTCGCGGCCGTCACCGCCGTCCTCGTCCCCGGCGTCCTCGCGGACCCGACGGACGAGGGACCGGTTAGGCCCGGCCCGGTAGACGTTGCAGACGTGTCCATCACGGCCGGTCCCGCCACGGGAGAGACAGTGACGCTCGGCATCGAGACCCGAATCGACCATCGACGGAACCCGACGCACAACGTGAGTGTCCTCGTTCGCGCCATTGACGCCGAGTCGGGACTCCTGACGACGACAGAGCGAGTCGACGTGGGGACCCTCACTCGCGACGGTGAAGCAACTGCGACGGCCAACCTCACCGTCCCGCGGGAAGGTGGCTACGACATCGAGGTGCTCCTCTTCCGCGAGGCCGAACGGGTCGACCAGACAGAAAAGAGCATCCGCGGCGTCTCGGCCATCAAACCGCCGTACCTCCGTTCGACCACCTCGTTCACCGACTCCGAGGCACTCCCGCCGGTCTCCTTTTCCATCGCAGAGGCTGGCGACGACCGGACGACACTCGACTTGACGGCGACCCTCGAAAACACCGGCGACGACCCGGCCGAAGACCTCTCGGTCACGTTCGTCCTCCGGCAGGCCGAGTCGAACATCGTCGCGTCGCGGACGACAGTCGACGCGGGGACCATCCGCGCCGGCCGGACCGAATCCGTGGACGCGACGGCGACGGTACCGAACGACTACAACTACTACATCGACGTCGTGCTGCTTCGGGATGGTGTCGTCATCGACTCCGCCCGCGGCGCGGCGAATCTGGACCCAACGAGGACGATTAACGTGAACGAGACCACAGAAGACGTCGAACTGCGCGTCGACGACTTCGAAGACGACGGCAGAGAAGCGACCGAAGAACCGGACTACGAAGCGACCCGAACCGAGTCCGCAGCGCCCGGATTCGGCGTCGTCGTCGCACTCGTGGCACTCCTCGCCACGGCGTTCGTCGCCCGGAGGTGGAGACGATGAGTGACGAGACACCGACGGCGTCGGGGTCGACCAAGAAACAGCGGACACAGACTCCCCCAGACCCAGACGAAGATCCAACCGACCGGGAGAACCGTGAGTTCGCAGAACGCCTGCGTCGGTACCTCGACTACGCCGTCCTCATCGGACTGCTACTGCTCGCGCTCATCGCGGCGCTCCAGTTCTACCTCAACGCCTCACAGACCATCTCGACGTGGGTGACCCCCGAGTTCCGCGCGCCGTTCCAAGCCGCGTTCAACCTCGTGTTGCTTCTGGCGGCGGCGCTCGGTATCTCGGTTCAGATTCGGCGTCTGACGGCGTAACTGAATCGTCGTCGCCGGTCGAACGCGGACGCTTTTCTTCGCTCGATTAGCCGAGGACAAGCCACGCGCCGAAGACGGCGAGACCGCCGACGACGGTGCTGAACGCGGCGTGGAGGCGCAGTCTGTCGAGGACCGCGTGTGCGTGTTCGTCTTCGACCGACAGCAGGTCGTGAATCTCGCTCCCGATTTCACACCGTGGGAGGAAGTCCATGGCGACGTGGAGGAAGACGCCCGAGGCGAACCCGAAGACGATGCCACGGAAGGCGTCTGTCGCCGGGAGCGACACGACACTCGAGATGATAGCGGCGATACCGAGTCCTGCCGCAGGTAAGAGCAGAGGGAAGACCGACTTGTCCTTCCCTGCGAGACGACGTGCGGCGGCGTACCCGGCGGGACCTTTGTGCGAGACGATTGCGAGGCCGAGGCCGACGCCGACGTCGATGTTTCCGTAGACGATACCGATGATTGCACCCGCCGAGATGGCGTGAGCAGAGAGTTCCGTCACGGTTCGGTCCATCGGGAGGTCCATGTGCGCGAATCGGTGGCCGACGGTGTGCGCGCCGAATCCCGCGAGGATACCGAAGGCGATGCCGAACCCACCGAACTGTGGGTGGTGGCCGAGGGCCTGCGGCACGAGGAAGACGGCGGCACTCGTCACCATCGCGCCGCTGGCGAGGCCGTATCCCCAGACGAGGCCTTCGGCGTGTTCGGTACGTGCCCGCGCACCGAACGGCGCGGCGAACGCCATCGCAGCGAAGGCGGCCCACGAGACGACGAGCAGTTTCCACGCCTGCGCCGTGACTGCGTAAGCCGAGAGTGCGACGAAGACGACGACGCTGCCGACGCCGATGGCCGTCGAGCGGTTCATGTTATGAACGAAATGGTTCGTCTTAATAAGGCGCCCGGTTCCGCGTTCAGATTCGGTTCACCACACTGCTTCGGTTGGTCTCCCGACTCACCGAGTCGCTTGCTTCCACACCTTCAGGTCGAGGACGACCCCATCGAGGTCGGTGGGGTCTGCCTCGGTCGCCGCCCAGACGAACAGGTCACCGACCGTCTCTGGGTCACGCCCTTGTCCACCGGTGAGGTCGGTTGCGACGAGGCCGGGGTCGACGACACCGACGGTCTGGTCACAGTCGGCGGCGAACTGTCGGACCAGCGCTTCGGCGGCGGCCTTCGAGACAGCGTACGCGCCCATTCCGGGTTTCGCGTCGCGGGCGATAGACCCGGACGGAACGAGGATACGGGCGTCGGCGCCCATGTGGGGGAGCGCTTCTTTGACTGCCGTGAAGACGCCACGGACGTTCGTTCGGAGGGTGTCGTCGAAGACAGCGTACGACTCGTCTGCCATCGGCATCTGCCCGGGCGTTCCGTGATTGATGCCGGCGTTCGCGACGAGTACGTCGATGGACCCGCCGGCGCGGGCGGCCATCTCCATGAGTCGTTCCATGTCGAACTCGTCGCGGACGTCGGCACGGATGCCTGCGGCGGTTCCGCCGGCGTCTTCCACGTCGTCGAGGACGGTTTGGAGGGCGTCGTGGTCGCGGGCGCAGGCGACGACCGTCGCCCCGGCCTGTCCGAACGCTCGCGCGACGGCCGCACCGATTCCAGAACTCGCGCCAGTGACCACGACAGTCGTGTCGTTCATGTGCCTCGTTAGGTCGGACTGGCCCTAAAGATATCTGCCACGGGTGGCGATTTGGTCAGTCGATTTATGTTCTTGACGTTCTTACGAGATGGCATGAATTCTGTCTCGGACCTCGACGCACTCGACGGTGAGTCCGTCGTCGTCGTCGGCGGCGGGTTCGGCGGCCTCTCGACAGCGTGCTATCTCGCAGATGCAGGCGCTGACGTGACGCTGTTGGAGAAGAACGAACAACTCGGTGGCCGGGCCAGCACGCTCGAACGTGACGGATTCCGGTTCGACATGGGTCCGTCGTGGTACCTGATGCCCGACGTGTTCGAGCAGTTCTTCGCCTACTTCGGAAAACGACCCGAGGACTACTACGGTCTCACCCGTCTCGACCCCCACTACCGTATCTTCTTCAAAGACGGCGACCAGGTGGACATGGTCCCGGACCTCGAAGAAAACAGAGCGGTGTTCGAGTCGTACGAACCCGGTGCCGGCGAGAAGTTCGACGACTACCTCCGGAAGTCCGAGCGAAACTACCGCATCGGGATGGAACACTTCGTCTACACCGACCGGCCGAACCTGCGAGATTACGTCGACTTCGACGTGTTCAAAAACGCCTGGGGACTGTCGCTCATCGGGTCGATGCAAGACCACGTCGAACGGTACTTCGACCACCCCAAACTCCAGCAGATAATGCAGTACACGCTGGTGTTCCTCGGCGGCGCGCCGAACAACACGCCGGCGCTCTACAACCTGATGAGCCACGTCGACTTCAACATGGGCGTGTACTACCCCGACGGCGGCCTCGCGGGCGTCGTCGACGCGATGGTCTCGCTCGGCGAAGAACTCGGCGTCGACTTCCACACGGACGCTCCGGTCGCCGAAATCGCCGGGCGACGCGGCGGGTTCGCCGTCCGAACCGAAGACGGCCGGGAGTTCCCCTGTGACCTCGTCGTGAGCGACGCCGACTACGCCCACACCGAACAGGAACTCCTCCCGCCGGAGAAACGCCAGTACGACGAAGACTACTGGGAGTCGCGGACGTACGCACCCTCGGCGTTCCTCCTCTACCTCGGCGTCGAAGGCGACGTGGACGAACTCGCCCACCACACACTCGTCTTACCGACCGAGTGGGACGACCACTTCGAACACATCTTCGACAGACCGGCGTGGCCCGAGGACCCCGCGTACTACCTCTGTGTCCCCTCGAAGACAGACGACACCGTCGCGCCCGAGGGACACAGCAATCTCTTCGCTCTCGTCCCCATCGCCGCCGGCCTCGAAGACACGCCGGAGATTCGTGAGTCGTACCGTGACCTCGTCCTCGACGACATCGCCGACAACACCGGTGTCGACCTCCGAGACCGAATCGTCGTCGAAGAGTCGTTCTGTGTGAAGGACTTCGCCGAACGCTACAACAGCACGAAAGGCACCGCACTCGGCCTCGCTCACACGCTCACGCAGACGGCGCTCCTCCGCCCGCCGCACGCCTCGAAGAAGGTGGACGGTCTCTACTTCACGGGGTCGTTCACGACGCCGGGTATCGGCGTCCCCATGTGTCTCATCAGCGGGCAACTCACCGCAGAGGAGATGGCCGAAGACGCGCGATGAACACCGACATGGCGACGAGTTCCGCGACACACGGCAGTCTCAGAGACCGACTGAGCTACCTGCTCGTCCTCTCACGGCCGCGATTTTGGCTCTACCTCGCCGGACCAGTCATCGTCGGCGTCGCAACCGCCGCGACGACTCTCGCCGACCTGTTCGCCCCCGAGGCAGTCGTCTTGTTCGCGTACTTCCTCGTGCCGGCAAACGTGTTCCTCTACGGCGTCAACGACGTGTTCGACGTAGACGTAGACGAAGCCAACCCGAAGAAAGACGACCGAGAGGCGCGCTGGCACGGCGACCCGGTGAACCTCGCTATCGTCGTCGGAAGCGGCGTCCTCGGACTCGGTCTGTTCGCGCTCACCCCGCAGGTGGCGTGGCCGTGGCTGGTCGCCCACTTCTTCCTCGCCGTCGAGTACAGTGCGCCGCCGTTCCGATTCAAGACGACGCCGTTTCTCGACTCCGTCTCGAACGGCCTGTACATCCTCCCCGGCGTGGCCGCGTACGCGACAATCGCGGGTGTGAACCCACCTGCCCTCGCCATCGCCGGAGCGTGGCTTTGGACGATGGGGATGCACACCTTCTCAGCGATTCCGGATATCGACCCCGACCGTGAGGCCGGCATCCGGACGACTGCGACGGTCCTCGGCGAGCGCTGGACCTACGCCTACTGCGCCGTGACGTGGGGCCTCGCCGCCGTCGCCTTCGCTCTCGTCGACGTGCGTCTCGGTGCGCTGTTGGCAGCCTACCCACTCGTCGTCCTCGGTATCGCGTTCTCCGGTGTCGACGTGGACGAAGCCTACTGGTGGTACCCGCTGTTAAATACTGTCGTCGGCATGCTCATCACCTTCGGAGCACTCTGGAGTATCGTGAATGGCTGACCTACGAGCGCGACTCCCTCGGACCCGCCGCGAGGCGGAACTCGCACTCGACGAACTCGTGCGCGACAACCGATTTACTATCTCTGTGTTCTTCCCACTGAACGGTGCTGTCCTCCTCGTCGCCAGTGCGATGACGTGGCTTCCAGAACCGCTCGCGTTCAACGCGTTTCTCATCCTCCTGGGGACGATTGTGATGCGCTCACCGCTCATCGTGGGGCTCTTACCGCTCGTGACTCGGCGTGCGGCCATCGCAGTCGCCGCACTAACCGGATACGCCTACGCCATCGAGTACACTGGTATCACGACGGGATGGCCCTACGGGTGGTTCTACTACGGCGTCGACCTCGGACCCACCGTCGCGGGCGTCCCAATCGGTCTGCCAGTGTTCTTCATCCCGCTCGTGATGAACGCCTACCTGCTGTGTCTCTTGCTCTTAGGTGACCGCGCTCGGAATCACGCCGTCCGCCTCGTCACCGTTATCCTCACCGTCCTCGCCATGGACGTGGTCCTCGACCCCGGTGCGGTCGCACTCGGCTTCTGGGAGTATTACAGGCTCGACGCAGACGCGCTCCTCTTCTACGGCGTCCCGCTGTCGAACTACGCCGGATGGGTCATCAGCGCGACCATCGCCGTCGTCCTCCTCGACTGGGGATTCGACAGCGACACCCTTCTGGACCGACTCGCGCACACCGAGTTCATGCTCGACGACCTGGTGAGTTTCGTCATCCTCTGGGGTGGTATCAACGCGTGGTTCGGCAACTGGGTCCCCGTCGTCGTCGCCGGTCTCTTCGGCGTTGGCCTCCTGCGGACCGACCGCTTCGACTCGCAGTTACTTCGGATTCCGCGCCGGTTCCCGTGGCAATCGTGACACTCCAACAGTCTCTATTTCCGGGGACACAGCACACTCAAGTCGGGGCCTAAGAGACGTTCACTCCGAGTCGTGCTTGCTCCCGAGAGCGTTCTTCGTTTCGAGGCCAGTGAGGAACTCTCGCGTCGCCTGCGTGAAGTAGTCGGAGTTGTCGAGGTTGGACGCGTGACCCGCGTTGGGGACTTCACGAACCGTGCAATTCGGTAACCGCGCCAATATCCGGGCGTGTTCACGGACGAACGGAAGTTCGTCTTCGCCGTACAAGACCAGTGTCGGGACGCGAATCGCCGAGAGGTCGACGTCCGTCTCGTGGAACGATGCGACTGCACGAATTACCTTGGCGAACTCGTCTGTCGGCATCTTCGGTGCGTCCGCTCTGAGTTGCTCGATATTCTCGTAGTCGCCCGTCGCGTCGGTTCCTCCGAGTCGCTCCTGTACCCAGTTCAAGACGCGTTCGACACGCTCGTAGCCGACGAGACGGACTGGTGGAATCGTCGCTCGCAACAAGAGCGACCGCTGGAGGCGTTCACGGAAACTCAGCAGGTCCGGCGTGAACGTGTCCGCGAGGACGAGGCCACGCAACTGTTCGTCGTGGCGTGCCGCGTACACCTGCGCGATACACCCGCCAGTCGAGAGGCCACAGAGAACTGGTCGGTCGATGTCGAGTTCGGTCACGAAGGCGTCCAAGTCGTCTGCGAACAGGTCTATCGTGTAGGCTCGTCGTGCCGACCCGCCGGTTCGCCCGTGTCCACGAACATCGTAGGCGTACGTCGTGTACTCGTCACTGAGTGCGGCTATCTGTGGTTCCCACTGCGAGTGGTCGAGGATGGCGGCGTGTACGAAGACGAGGGGCGGTCCGGTACCACGCTGTTCGTAGTACGTGTCGATGCCGTTCGTCCTGACGGTTGCCATGTGGCAGGTACGCCACGGACGGACATAATGCACGCTCTCGGGTAAACCGACAACGAGACGGCGTGAGTGAGGTTCCGGACGTGGACGAGAAGAGAAGTCGCTACTCCGAACCCCAGCGGTTCAGCGACCGAATCCACCCGGTGAAGCGGCCCTGATTTCGCGACGTGGCGACCCGCGTCGACCCGGGGCCGAAGTCGGCGTCGAACTCGTCGTCGTCGGGGTAGGGGACGACGCTCACAGCTTTGAACACCGCCACCGGGTCGCGCCAGACGGCCCAGTACGCCGCCGTCTTGACGAGGAGGGCGACTTTTCGCGAGAAACTCAACTCGGGGGTGGTCGAGAGCGTGTCGTAGCCGAGGTTTCGAATCGACCGATGGTGGTCGGCGTAGAGGACTGCCGAGAGCAACACCGGGAACTGGCAATCCTCTGGGAGGTGCTCGATGCCAGCGACGCCGTCTCGGTAGAGTGACTCCGTTCGTCGGAGTTCGTCTTGCATCACGGCAGCGACGCACTCGTCGAATTCGAGGGCGAGAACCTGCTCGACGTCGACGCCGTGGCGCTCTAAGGAGCTCTGCGGGAGGTACACGCGGTCACGCTCGACGACGTCTTCGCCGACGTCGCGGAGGAAGTTCGACATCTGGAACGCCTGCCCGAGTGCCGTCGCGTGCGGGAGTGCCGTGTCCGGGTCGTCGGGGCGCATCACGGCAGTCATCATCCGTCCGACCGCCGACGCCGACCCGTCCATGTAGTCTTCCAACTGTTCGTAGGTGGCGTAGTGGTCGGTGTCGATGTCTGACTCCATCGCGTCGATGAAGACGTTCACGTCGTCTGGGTCGATTCCGTACCGTTCGCGGAGTTCTGCGAACGCCGACAACACGGGGTCGTCCGTCTCGACGTCGCCGAGTGCTTCGGCACGAAGTCGTTCGAGACGCTGTCGCTGTTGCTCTGGCGGGGCCGTCTCTTCGGCGTCGACGACCTCGTCGGCGACACGGAAGAACGCGTAGAGGACGTACGTCGCGTGTCTCACGCGCTCCGGGAGGAGTCGCGTGGCGAAGTAGAACGTCTTGCCCGTTCGCTGTTGTATCTCTTTTCCGGCTTCGACCTGTGATTCGTTTACCATCGTTTCGTGTTCGCGTGACCGTCTTGTGTCTCGAGTGCGAGAAGAGGCCGGGAGGCCGCACGTGGTCTCACACAGTCAATGGGCCGCTGTCGACATAACACTTGCCGCCGGTGTGGAATCAACCCACGAATCCGCTGACTCGGCAGTGGCGTTTCACTGACACGGATATGTCAGCTCTCACTACCAGAACGTGTCGCTACAGTCGTAGACGACGCCGTGTTCGGGGCAGATGTACTTGCAGTGGCGGTGGTTCATCGACGCTCCGCAGAAGGGACACGGACGGCCCTTCGGGGCCTCGATGCGACACGTGTCTCCATCCGAAGCGTCCATACGAGTTTTTCCAAGGACTCGACTGACATATTGCTTTCTGCCGATGTCGGCACTGCCTGCCGGTTCTCGTGGGGCCCACGAGAGTGCTCGCTCGAAGAGGGTGTCGTAGTCCGACCACGAGTGGCAGTGCTCCGATAGGTCAGGTCGTCATCCACACGCCGCCGCCCTCGTCTCGCCGACACCCTCACGAGTTCGCCGCGCGCCGCCTCACGAACTCACCCCGAATTTGGTACTGATGTGGAACAACCCTCATGTACTCCGGAAACCGAGACTCACTGTCGACGTGTCGTATCAAACCAGTGTGAATATTACGACCCCTGACGAATCTGTACGAAGAGCAGTCGATGGAGAAGGCGCTTTGGTATCTACTCACGGCGACACGGGGCGGAGAGAACCGTGTCCGTATCATCCGGACCCTCTCTGACCAACCGTTGAACGCAAATCGCCTCGCCGACGAACTCGACGTCGGTTACAAGACCATCAGACACCACCTCGACGTACTCGAATCGCACGGCGTCGTCGAATCTGGCGGTGAAAAGTACGGGCAACTGTACTTTTTGACCGACCAGTTCGAACACTCGCGCGACACGTTCGAAGAGATAGCGAAACACCTCGATTGAACCATGGCAATGGGCACCCAAATTATGGCAGCGAGCGTCCTCTCGGGCGTGAACATCGTCTTCCTCACGGCGTTGGCCGCCGTGTGGGTACGCAACTATCGGACGTTCCGGACGTCGCTCGTCCTCGGCCTGCTCGCGTTCGCAATCGTGATGCTCGTCGAGAACGCGTTCGCACTGTACTTCTTCGTCACCATGCAGAGTCTCTACTCGGGTGACCCGCACGTCCAACAGGCAGTCCTCGTGCTTCGAGGCCTCCAACTCGTCGCGCTCACGTTCTTGACGTACGTCACGATGCGCTGACCCACGGCGTGGATGCGTGTTCACACCGTCGGGTGTGCTACTGAATTTGGTACTGATTCGACCCGAACTCGGTCCGAATCTCGAAAAATTGCCTTTAGGCCCGCTGACGTCTCTCTCCTCGTGGCTTCGACCACACGTGAGAGACGATGACCGACAAGCAATTCTCGACCACACGACGAACCGTCCTCGGACTAACCGGCGCTGGTGCGCTGACCGCACTCGCCGGGTGCCTCGGCGGTGTGACGATTCCCGCACAGGCGAACGGCAACGGTGGCGGTGGCAACGCTGCCCGTACCTACCGCGTCACGGTAGCGAACCTCTCCACTGGCCAACCCTTCACGCCACCTGTCGTGGTCGCCCACCAATCCAGTGTGGAGTTGTTCTCGGTCGGTGACCCCGCGAGCGACGCTATCAGAGAACTCGCCGAAAACGGGAACCTCACGCCCCTCGGCGAACTTGCCGAGAGCCTCAGCGAGGTTCGCGGTGCCGCCATCGGCGAGACACCGCTCGTCCCGACTGAACTCCCGGCGAGTGAGATGTTCCCCTACACGACCACTCTCGAACTGGAGACTGACGCGAGTGGTGCCTACCTCTCGTTCGTCAGTATGCTCATCGGCACCAACGACGGGTTCACCGGCCTCGACACCGTTCCGCTCCCCGAACGCGTCAACGAGTCGCGGTCGTACTTCGCGTCGAGTTTCGACGCCGGCACGGAGACGAACACCGAAGATTACGCTGACATGGTTCCCCCTGCGCAGGCCCTCTACGGCATCGACCCTGAGGACACGGGCACAGAAGGGACTGGGATGAGCAACCCCGACCTCGCCGAAGACGGCGTCATCACGCCCCACGGCGGTATCGTCGGTGACGGCGACCTCGACCCCGACGTCTACGGATGGGAAGACCCGGTTGCGCTGGTCCAGGTCGAACGGATGGCGTAAACCGCCGTCTGACCCACCTCAACTGCTCCCGCACGCCCGTCTGTCCCCGCGGAACCGTCCGCTCCGCCGTTCGCAACTGCCCCTCGCAAGCACCGTTCCCAACCGCCCCTCGTTTCTCACCTTTCGTGGCTTCTCTCCCTACATTTCCTCTCTCAGTTTACACCACTCGGTTCTACTCGTTCGTCCCCGTCGGCCTGCTTCGTGCGTCTTTCTCGCCGTCTTCACGGTCGGTCTGGTCCCGTCTCCCTATTTGAACCTTCACCCCGCTGTCCGACCGGACCACGTGCGAAGACACTGACGTGCGAAATTGGTCATCTAAGAACGCTTTTTGTGGGTGGACAGACTGACATGGACATACATGTCAGACGGAGATTTCGAAGGCTACGGCGGGCGGTACGTCCCAGACGTGCTCGACGACTCGCTTCAGCAACTCGCAGCGACCTACGACGAGATTTCGAACACGGAGGAGTTTCAGGCCGAATTTCGGAGCCTCCTCGAAGAGTTCGCGGGGCGGTCCACGCCGCTGTACTACGCGCGAAACCTCAGTGACCGGTACGGCGCCGACATCTACCTGAAGCGCGAAGACCTGCTTCACGGCGGTGCGCACAAGATAAACAACGCGCTCGGACAAGCACTCCTCGCGTCGAAAGCCGGGAAAGACAGACTCATCGCCGAGACGGGTGCTGGCCAACACGGCACGGCGACGGCGATGGTCGGCGCACTCTTCGACCTCGACACGGAGATTTACATGGGCAAGAAGGACGCCGACCGACAGCGCATGAACGTCTTCCGGATGCGACTGATGGGTGCGGAAGTCAACGAGGTCACTCGCGGTGATTCCGGCCTCGCCGACGCAGTCGACGCGGCGTTAGAGGACTTCGCACAGAACATCGACGACACTCACTATCTCGTCGGGAGCGTCGTCGGCCCCGACCCCTTCCCGCGCATGGTGCGCGACTTCCAGAGCGTCATCGGCGAAGAAGCACGCGAGCAGTTCCTCGAACGCACGGGCGAACTGCCGGACGCCGCTGTCGCCTGTGTCGGCGGCGGGTCGAACGCGATTGGTCTCTTCCACGCGTTCCGTGATGACGTTCGGAAGACGACTGAGTCGTCTTCCGCAGCCCATCAGAACGCGGAGCGTTCTGAGGACGACGTGGCGTTCTACGGGGCCGAAGGCGGTGGCGAAGGGTCGTCGTCGAAGCGACACGCCGCCCCGCTGGCGAAAGGGAAAGACGACGTGATTCACGGGATGCGAACCCGCGTCATCGACGACGACGTAGAAGTTCACTCCGTCTCTGCCGGCCTCGACTATCCCGGTGTCGGCCCAGAACACGCGATGTTCCGCGCCCTCGGCCGGGCCGAGTACACTGGTATCACAGACGACGAAGCACTCGCCGCGTTCCGCGAACTCAGCGAGACTGAAGGCATCATCCCCGCACTCGAATCCAGCCACGCCGTGGCCCGTGCCATCCAACTAGCAGAGGAGGGCGACCACGAGACGATTCTCGTCAACCTCTCCGGTCGTGGCGACAAGGACATGGCGACGGCGTCCGAGAAGTTCGACCTCTGACGGAGTTACAGCCCACTCTCTTCGAGTCGGTGGAGGTGGCTATCGCTCTGCAACTTCGATTCAGCGGTGCTCGGCCCTTCTACGACGCTCGGTGAATCGCGTAGAGAACCGGTGCGTCGAGTGGAACTAACCTCGGCGCACTGTGTAACGTGGCTCTACCTGCTGACAGAGACTTGTGAACTGCTCTGGTGGAGAGGTGGGGGGATGGTCGCCGAGTTCGACGACCAAACTGGAGAGCCCCTCTGACAACAGCGTATACCAATTGGATATCAGAGGGGTAAAGTGTATCGGCGGAAGATATGAGAAAATAAGCGATTCTGTGTCTGAGAAATATAACATCTGAACTTCCTCGCTATGATGTCAAAAGACAGGTGAGAGTGCGAGTGGGTGTCGGCCGCGGACAGAGACGGGGCGTAGAAGCGAGACGCTCGTGAGAGCGTAGTCGTCGAAACAAAGAGTGCCCGGGGTGGGCTCCGAACCCACGATCTCCGCATGTCCCAGGTGCGAGGCCGGCATGACCTCGCGAGGGGCGGAGGCTTCCAAGGCGTTCCGCACCGATTGTGAAACCCTATGAGTGCGGCGCTATGTCCAGCTAAGCCACCCGGGCTCAACTTGGCGTTGTTCGGTGATTGTATTTAAGCTTCTCATCTTGGCCGACTCCGTGGCGAGTCACCATTGCACTCGATTGGGTGCGAAACGTCCGTACAACTAGCACCCAACGGCACCCTCACGAATGTCTGTGACCCACGGATTTATGACCCGACACTGGGTGCACACACGCATGAGCCAACCGGAGATCGTCCAGTCCATCCTCGGTGAGGAAGACGTGGTGTCCCGCGTGCATCTCGGGGGCGAGGACGAACTGTTTGTGACTCCAACGCGGACCCTCGTCTACCGCGCCGAGGGCCTTCTCTCGGACGAGTCTGTCGATGAGTTTCCACACGCTGCCGAGCGACTCTCTGTGAGTGCAGGGCGACGAAAAGCGAAGATTTCGCTCGACTACGGTCTCGACGGTAGTCAGACGTTCGCTCTCTCGGTCAAACGTCTCGACGACGCACTCCAACCCATCGTCGAAGGCGTCCTCTCTGCGGCCGGCGTCATCGACGACGACGAACGCGTCGTCCAGTCGTTCCGGTTCAGCGAACTCACGTTCGCCGTCGCCGAGCGTCGCGTCGTTCGCCACATCGGAAGCGCGGTGTGGGACGAAGACTACGAGTCGTACCACTACGACGACGTGACCAACCTGGAGTTCGAATCCGGGAGTGTTGCGACCACCGTCGTGCTCACCGTCGACGGCCGGCAAGAGCGGTTCAAGATTCCGAACGAGGAGGTTCGCGTCGTCCGCGAGAAACTCTCGAAGGCGCTCTGTGCCTACCACGACGTGGGCAGTCTCGAAGAGTTCCGTCTCATGATTGCAGAACAGCAGGAAGCAGACGAGGAGGCCGACGAAGCCCGGGACAACACCGACTTCGGCGAGGGTCCCGACCCGCTGAGCGCCAACCCCGGCGAACTGTCCGACGAACCGGCGAACGCGACACGGAGCGCGGACGACGAACCCGCCGAACCGACCGAGAGCCCCCAAGTCGAAGCGACCACCACCGTCGGGTCGACGACAGAGACCCAGACGGTCGAAGCGACGACGGAGAACGTCGCAGACGCCGCCGACCTGGGATTCGAGGGGTCTGGCTTCGAACCCGCGTCTGATTCGGACGACGATATCGCAGAACTCGCGGCCGAAGTCGAGGCACTCCGCGACGTCGTCGAAGCACAGAGTGAGCAACTCGGCTACCAGCAAGAACTCATCGAGCAACTCATCGAAGAACTTCGCCGCGGCCGATAGTTCGGTCCACCCTCACGTACTGCACTTCTCACCACCGCACTCGACACCCTCTCTTCTCTTTCGTCGCTTTCCCCGAGTGTCGCCTACTCTCGCCCGAGGACTTTCCGGATACACGACGAGCCAAAGGGCCCGAGTTCGCCGGAGTCGAAGCGCACGAAGTGGCCCGTCGAGATGGACGCACCGCAGCGACGACAGTCGAAGTCACCCTCGCGCTGGACCACCTGACTCTCGAATCGCACGAACGTCCCGCCGCGTTGGTGTCGAATCCGGCCATCCTCTCGTTCGACGATACCGCGGAGTTCTGCTTTGTCGAGGATGTCACGCGTGAGCGTGGGATCTGTCGTGACCGTCTCGATACGGTCGACCACCTCGGCGAGCGAGAGTTCGTCCGCTTCGAGGTGGGCGAGGAGTTCGAGGGCGAGTTCGACGCGTTCCTCACGTGTCTGTTCCGTCACGAATCAGGTGTCTATCGAATCGCATCGGGCTAAAGCCCTCCGAAGCACAAAGGGTTTGGTCGCTGCGAGACGACGCTCTGGCGAGTTACCGTGAATCGCCCGCGCCTCGCCGTTGGCCTCGCACTGGCCGTCCTCTTGGTCGGTGCGTTCGCCGTCTCACCAGCGGCGGTCATCTCGCACGCGACGTGGGTCGCTGCCGACCCGGTTCGTCTCGTCGTCGCGGTGAGCATCCTCGCCCTCCTCCGCCCGCTTCTGGCGTGGCCGACGACGCTCCTCGCTCTCGTCGTCGGGTACGGACTCGGCCCAGTCGGCATTCCGTTCGCCCTCGCGCTCATCGTCCTCACGAGTATCCCGCCGTTCCTCTTCGCGCGGCGGTTCCGCGGGACGACCCGACTGGCCGAGATCGGCGAGGAAAGCGTCGCTATGACGGGGTCCGTTCGGGGCGTGACCGCGAGCAGACTTCTGCCGGTTCCATCCGACGTGGTATCCGTCGCAGCAGGTGTCGCAAACGTCCCACTCGGCGCGTTCGCACTCGGAACCGCACTCGGCGAACTCCCGTGGGCAGTCGCTGGCGTCGTCGCCGGCACCTCTGTCGAGACGCTCACAACCGGGTCGCTCCAGGCAGTCGTTCGACCGGAGTTCGTCGCCCTCTTTGCGCTCGCGGGATGTGGGTTGCTCGTTCCCCCCGCGTACCGCCGGTATCGGGCGGGAACAGAGGCGTAATATTCGAGTAAAATCCGCCGGCGTAGGGTCTTATTCGAGAAGCGACTCGCCAGTCATCGCAGACGGTTGGTCGACTTCGACCAGTTCGAGTATCGTCGGTGCGATGTCGCAGAGTGACCCGCCTTCGCGGATGGTCCGACCACCCGAGAGCGGACGGTCAGATTCGTCTGGGTCGTCGTCGTTCGGGGTCGTGTCGCCGTCTTCCTTCGATGAGTCTCCCGATTCGTCGGTGTCCTCGGCGGCGAGGTAGACGAACGGAACCGGGTTGAAGGTGTGCGCAGTGTGCGGGTCGTCTTCGGTGCCCATGTCGTCTGCGTTGCCGTGGTCGGCGGTGATACAGACGTGGCCGCCGTGGGCGCGGACGCTCGCGACGAGTCGGCCGAGTTGTGCGTCGACGGCCTCGACTGCCTCGATAGCCGCTTCGTAGTCGCCGGTGTGGCCGACCATGTCGGGGTTGGCGTAGTTGAGGACCATCACGTCCGGGTCGTCCGAGTCGAGGACGTCGATGGCCGTGTCGGTGAGTTCCTCGGCGGACATGTCGGGTTGTAAGTCGTAGGTCGGCACGTCCGGACTCGGGACGATACGTCGAATCTCGCCGTCGAACTCGACTTCGCGGCCACCGTTGAGGAAGTACGTGACGTGAGGGTACTTCTCGGACTCCGCGAGGCGCATCTGGGTCATCCCCTCGTCGGCGAGGACTTCACCCAGCGTGTCTTCGGGTTGCTCCGGCGGGAAGGCAACCGACACGTCGAACGTCTTGTCGTACTGCGTCATCGTCGTCATGAGAATCTCCGGTGGCGTCGTCTCGACGTCCCACTCGGGGTCGATGTCGCAGAGCATCCGGACGAGTTGGCGGGCGCGGTCCGCGCGGAAGTTGAAGAAGATGACCGAGTCGCCGTCTTCGAGCGCAGGCGCGTCGTCGACGAGCGTCGGTTCGACGAACTCGTCGGTGTCGCCGCGGTCGTACGAGTCGGTGACGGCCTCGACGGCAGTCTCTGCGGTCCAGTCGGCCTCGCGCTCGACGATTGCGTCGTAGGCACGCTTCGTTCGCTCCCAGTTCTGGTCGCGGTCCATCGCGTAGTAGCGCCCGGAGACGGTGGCGACCTGCCCGGTTCCCTGTTCGTCCACGACTGCTTCGAGGTCGGTGAGGTAGCCCTCGCCACCGGTCGGTGAGGTGTCGCGTCCGTCCATGAACGCGTGGGTGACGGCCTCGACGCCGCGGTCCGCCGCGAGTTCGATGAGTGCGTGGAGGTGCTCTTGGTCGGAGTGGACGCCGCCGTCGGAGACGAGGCCCATGAAGTGGACGCGCCCGCCCGTCTCTTCGGCGTGGTCGTAGGCGCCCGTGATGGCCTCGTTCTCGTAGAACGACCCGTCTTCGATGCTGTCGCCGATGCGGGTATACGCCTGTTTGACGACGCGGCCGGCACCGATGTTGAGGTGGCCGACTTCGCTGTTACCCATCTGACCGTCCGGGAGGCCGACGCGCCGCCCGTCCACGATGAGCGTACCAGAGGCACCCGCGTCGCGATAGCTATCGAAGTTCGGTGTGTCCGCCGCCTTGATGGCGTCGCGGCGGTCGTGGTCACCGAGACCCCATCCGTCGAGGATGATGAGGGCTGCTTTCATATCCGGTGATTCGGCACCGCGGGGTAATTGTCCTTTGTTCTCGGCAGCGACGGGACTTCGTTCGACTCCGACGGCCACTCGTTCGACAGCGAGTCCTCGAGGCCGACCCCGACGGCCTTTTCTTCCGGCGCACCGTCCACATCGGCGATGCGTCTGCGCGATTTCGACCTCGACGAGGCCGTCGACGAGTGGGTCGAGTACTACCTCGGAAACGGCCCCAGTCTCGTCGTCTTCCTCGCCCTCAACGCCTCGGCGTTCCTCGTCGGCGTGAGTTTCTACGTCCACTCCGACCCCTCGCTCGCCGACATCCCGACGTTCCTCTACCCCCTGTTCGGCGACTCGCCTGCGGCCCTCGCACTGATGACGTTGTCCGCCGCGACGCTCCTGCCGAACCTCGGACGCCCCGTTGCCGACGCCCCAGTCAACAGACCGCTCGCGTACCTCCACACGCTCGCGTTCGTCTGGCTGGTCAAGTACGGCATCTGGACCGCCGTCGCGTTGAACCTCCGTCCCGACCTCTACGTCGGCTTTTCGGGCGCGGCGCTCTGGGACTACTGGGGAATCATGCTCACGCACCTCGGGTTCCTCGTCGCGGCGTATCTCGTCCCGCGCTACGGTGCGACGACGAGAGGTGCACTCGGGTTCGCCCTCGTCCTCGCACTCGTCAACGACGTGTTCGACTACGGATTCGGCTACTATCCGCCGCTGAAGTACGAGGCTGGAATCCTACTCGCGGCGATTACGGTCGGACTGTCGTTCCTCGCGGTATTTCTCGCGAGCAGGGCGTTCGACCGTCTCCCTCCATCGGCCTCCTGACCCAACCGTGCGACGTAATCACTAATCGCATTACGGCGTCACGTTCCACATGAGTCAGGCTTTTGGCCACCCGTAGACTATGAACACGTAATGGACTCCGCGGTACTGCTAGACCTACTCGGGAACGAAAACCGCCGTCGAATCTTGCGGTTGCTTTCGCAGAAACCCTGCTACGTCACCGAGATAAGCGAGTACCTCGGCGTCAGCCCAAAGGCCGTCATCGACCACCTCCGAAAGTTGGAGGATGCGGGCCTCATCGAGTCACGGACAGACGACCAGCGGCGAAAGTACTTCCACATCTCGCGAAACCTCCGACTCGAGGTGAACGTCTCACCGTACGGATTCGGCGCGAAGAGCGCCTACCCACCGAGTCCGAGCCTCGACATGGCCGGCCGATGTCCACACGTCTCTCTCGACGTAGAGAACACCGAGACCAACGACGTCGTCGACCTCGCGCGCGAACTCGGGAAGTTACAGGAACTCGACAACGAACTCTCACTCGCCCAGCGGTGGGTTCAGGGTCGATTGACCGACGTACTCGACCGAATCAACGAACGCCTCGGCGTCGACGCCGACAGTCGATTCTACGCGGAGATTCTCGCGTCCCTCGCGAACGGTGCCAACACCGTCAGGGACGTCGCGAAGGACGTGAACGCCGACCCCGGCATGGTCGACGCCGCACTCCAGCGTCTCGCCGAGGGTGGCCTCGTCGTCTACAACGGCGACGGCTGGGAAATCAACTGAGTCGGCGCGTTCTCCTACTGGGCCGACTCCGTCTTCTCGATGAGTGGGTGTTGCACGTAGTCGTTGACTTCGACGTCTGCGAGGGAGTCGAGTCCGCCGAGGCGAGCGATTCGTCGGAGACCCAGTTGTCCGACTTCTTCCGGAGAGACCGTAAGTACGTGCGCGGCCATCCGGTCGATGTCCAGTCGCCGGGCCGCGAGTGCGCGGTGATGGCCGTCGACGAGGAGCGTCTCAGAACCGTACGACACGACGATGAGTGGTTCTGCGAGGCCGTTCTTGAGTTCGTACGTGCGGCCTTCGAGTTCGTCGCCGTGTACTTCGCGTTGTGTCGGAATCAACGACGAGACGGTCACGTCTCGTTCGGTGACGCGAATCGAGATGCCGTGGGTTCGTTCGAGCATCTCTCGTGTACTCTGCACCTTCGAGGGCGTCGTGCGCTCGATTTGGCTCCTGACGGCGTCCCCGTTCGAGAACATCCCGAGGAGAACTCCATCGTCGTCGACGACGGGGAGGAACTGGTGGCCAGTGCGGAAGATGACGCGGGCCGCGTTCTTCACCGTCATCTCCGGGCGGACGACCACGGGATTTCGGCTCATGACCGACGTTACTTGCTCGCTGCCGTGGACTTCCAAGAGGTCGATTGCGCCGACGAACCCGAGGAGGTGGTCGCCCTCGTCGACGACCGGAAGCCCACCGTACTGCGACCCAGCCTTGAGTTGGTCGACGACGTCGGTCACCCACGTCTCGGGGCTGACGGTATCCACGCCAGTCGTCATGTACGCGTCGACGCGAACGTCGTCGAGTTCCATCGGTGTCATAGGGAAACGCCTCGAACAGAGAGGGTTAGGCGTGGCCGAGGTTCTGCCTGCACCTGCCTAAACGTACTGGCTCGGTGGACCGTGACAGTCGAGGCGAACTGAGCGTTACCGAGGTGCTGGTGTCTGTGGGCCGCCGGCGACCCAACTACCGAGTCTCGACCCGACCGCTCCACCAAGCGCGGCTAGTCCGAAAGCGAGCACGGCCACGACGAGGGCGAGACCGACGAGAACTGCCGAAAACCACAGCGGGTTCGGTAGCACGCGGATGGTTCCGAACATGTCGAAGAGCATCCAGAGGACCGGTAAGGCACCGACGAGGCCAGTACGGACGCCCACACCGGTGCTCTCACCCGTCCGCCGCGTTGC
>NZ_LOPV01000149.1 GCF_001469865.1 Haloferax profundi | reverse complement strand
CCGACGAGCACCGCCGAGAGCGATAACTCGGAACGGGTCTGCGCGTAGCTAGCAACTGTAAACGGGAGCGAAAGCAGGCCACCGACGAGCGCGTACCGCCACGTATCGGGGAGCTTCTGGAGGGAGGAACCAATTCGGGTCATGTGTCTCAGTTGTTGTCACTGAAGAAACGGTTCTCTACCGTCAAGTAATCACCGCCACGCCCCGGCTACACCTCTCTCGTCAGGCCGTCTTTCAAATCGCGTCCGAAGTAGTGGCCGACGAGTCCGGCGAGGGCACCGCTGAGCGCACCCACACCCGCGATTGCAAGCCCGTAGTCCGCGAGCAGCGAGACGGCGAACGGTGCAAACACCGAGAACAGCGTCGAGAGGACGAACGCGAGGCCCGCGGCGATAGCGCCCGCGAGGCCGATTTCGACGTACCGACGCTTCGACCCGACGAGTCCGAGGAGGAATCCGACTGCGGCGATGCCGACGAACCGCCCGATGAAGCCGACGATGGGGATTGCACCGCCAACGAGGAGGCCACCGATAGAGAGCACGAGGGCGACGAGGAACGTCCGGAGGGAGAACAGGCCGCCGAGACGACCACCACCGCGTTTCGAGTCCTTCGTCGGCGTCGATTCGTCCTCGTCGAGATTCAATCCAGCGAGGATGTCGTCGACGGACCGCTCAGACTCCTTTTGGTCCGACCGTTGCATATCTGCTAGGTCGTCTGCGATGGTGATGGCTCTTGTGCCGGGCGTGGTGGTGAGCACTCACAAGACACTTGGTATGTCAATTGAATTTGACGACGTGAAACGCAGACAGGTTCTCGCTGTTGCTGGCTCACTTGTCGCGTTCTCTGGTTGTACGGGTGGTGCATCCACACGAAGTCCCGAGAACGACGTTGGCACGACGGACGAATGCGGCTCGTACCAACTGTGTGAGGGCTCCGAGATGCTTCGGGTATTCGTGAGTTCTGCGTTCTCTGGTGAGGTTGTGCTCGACGCGAGGTGCCGAGACGAGGAATTCGAGATACAACCGGGCGAAGGCAAAACCCTCAGACGCGACGTTGATGCCGAAACCTGTGACGTTACCCTGTACGTAGACGGCACAGAAGCCTACAGCGACACCATTCAAGACTACGAATCGACGACGTTACGAGTCAATTCAAGTGGCGACATCGACGAAGAGACAGTAGAAGTGTAGCAACTCTTGGGCCGGTTACCTGACCCATCGTCATATTGAGTCGACTAGATGGGCCACTTTGCGGAGGTGTCCCGGACAGTACGGTCCAGTTATCGTACCGAGAGGCGAGCAACGCGAGCCTCTCGGCCTTTTTCCCTCCAGGTTTTTGTCGGAGGGGTGGCTCAGCCACCCCTCCGATAAAAAGGTGGGTTTGAAGTCTGCCCCCGCGGTATCCCGCGATATGAACGCAGGGGACCGTGTCCGCGTGACCAGCGCGGGCGTCACGAACGAAGGCGTCTTGATGCCTTCCTCCACCGACGAGTACCTCGTCGTCAAACTCGACGGCGGCTACAACGTCGGCATCGAGCGCGCCGACGCGGACGTCGACGTACTGGAGACAGACGTCTACGACATCGAAGACGCACAGACCGACAGCGACGGAACCTCCGAAATCGAGTTCGACGAAGACCTGCCGACCATCTCACTCATCTCCACTGGTGGGACCATCGCGTCGACAGTCGACTACCGAACGGGTGCCGTGACGGCGCAGTTCGACGCCGAAGACGTGCTTCGCGCCGTGCCGGACCTCGCCGGGCGCGCGAACTACCGCGGGCGCGTCGTCGCTAACATCCTCTCGGAGAACATGACGACCGACGTGTGGGTCGACCTCGCGGAGGCCATCGCCGAGGAAATCGAGGCGGGTGCCGACGGCGTCGTCGTCATGCACGGCACCGACACGATGCAGTTCTCCGCGTCGGCGATGTCCTTCATGCTCGACACGCCCGTCCCCATCGTCTTCACGGGCAGTCAGCGCTCTGCGGACCGTCCGTCGTCGGACAACGTGATGAACGCCGTCTGCGCCGTCGAAGCCGCGAAGGCCGACGCCGCAGAGGTCATGATTTGTATGCACGCCTCGGAGTCCGACGACGTGTGCGCCCTCCACGAGGGGACGCGCGTCCGCAAGAACCACACCTCGCGGCGCGACGCCTTCCAGACTATCGGCGCAAAACCGCTCGGCGAAGTCGACTACGAGGCCGAGGAAGTCACGTTCCGCCGGGACTACACCGCGCGCGGCGAACAGGAACTCGCGCTCTACTCCGACCTCGAATCCGGTGTCGAACTCGTGAAGTTCACGCCCGGCATGGACCCCGCCGCACTCGACTACCTCGACGACAAAGCGGGCCTCGTCATCGAGGGCACGGGTCTCGGGCACATCCACACCGACCTCATCCCGCGAATCGAGGAACTCGTCGAGGACGGTACCGTCGTCGTCATGACCTCTCAGTGTCTCGAAGGCCGCGTCTGTGACCGCGTCTACGACACCGGTCGTGACCTCCTCGACGCAGGCGTCGTCGAAGCAGGAGACACCCTCCCCGGAACCGCGAAAGTGAAACTCATGTGGGCGCTCGCGAACCACTCGGACCCGGCAGATGCGATGGGTCGGAATCTCGAAGGCGAACTGACCGAACGCTCCGTCCCGTGGGAGTAACCTGATGGAGATACGACCCGCACGACCCGAGGATTACGACGCAGTCGTCGCCTTCACCCGCGATACGTGGGCAGACCGCGGCGGGTCAGACTACATCCCCGACATCTACCACGAGTGGATAGAACCCGGCGACGCCGAACAGGCGACCCTCCTCGTCGATATGGGCGACGAGACGCCTTCGGACGAGGTTGCGGCCATCGCGCAGATGGTCGTGCTCTCGGAGTACGAAGCGTGGGCACAGGGAATGCGCGTCGCACCGGACTACCGCGAGCAAGGCCTCGCGACCGAACTCACGCACGCCCTCTTCGACTGGGCGCGCGACCAGGGTGCGAAACGAGTCCGGAACATGATTTTCTCGTGGAACGTCCCGAGTCTCGCCAACGCCCGACACGTCGGATTCGACCCCGGCATGGAGTTCCGCTGGGCAACACCCGACCCCGACCCCGACGCGACACCGACCCTCTCGGTCACCGACGACGCCGACGGAGCGTGGGCGTTCTGGACCAACAGCGAGATGCGAACCGAACTCTCCGGACTCGCCCTCGACGCCAACGAATCGTGGGCCGTCTCCGAACTGACCCGGTCTCGACTGCACGACGCGGCGGCAGACGACCGACTGTTCGTCGTCGGCGACGACAGAGTCCGCGGGTTCACCTACCGCAACAGGACGTACTCGCGCGAACTCGACGACGAAGGAGAAGTGACGTGGGCCGAGTACGCAGTCGCCGCGTGGGACGACGGGGGCGCCTGCACTGCGCTGATAGACGCCATCCGGCGCGACGCGGCGGCGGTCGGTGCCGACCGAACGCGTGTCCTCGTCCCCGAGGGCGTCAAGTGGGTCTCAGACGTCTCTGTCGCGCGGAGCGACGTGGCGGAACAACCGACGTTCGTGATGGAAGCAGACCTCTCGTAATCACCATCAGCACGCACGTGACGTGTCGTCGTCACCGCCACGCGATGCCGCGAACTTCGAACCGGGCACCGCCGAGTTCTGACTCGGTGATGTCGAGCGTCCACCCGTGCAAGTCGGCGATACGTCTGGTAACAGAGAGCTCGACCGAGTCGTAATCGACACCTAGCAACTGGTCTTGTCCCGTCGCGGCACGCTCCTCCTCAGTGGGACGTGGGCCGTCGTCGTCCACGTAGAACCCGTCTATCGTCGCTCCCACGACGATTTCCGATGGGTACCCCGGAACAGAGCTCCGGCGGATACAGTTCGCAAAGAGTGAACTGAGGAGGAGTCCGAAGAGGTGTTCGTCTGCGGCGAGGACACCCCCACCAACCACACGGAAGTCGATATCGTTCCCGGCCTCGACGTCTTCCCACTCGGAATCGACGTACTCGCGGAAGTCGACCGATTCGAGTTCGAGCGTCGCCACCTGGTCGGCGAGCGTGACGCTCTGCTCGATGATGGTGTCGATGCGCGAGAGTATCTTCGTGAGCGACGACGCGTCAGGACCGTCTTTCGCCACGAGTCGGCCTGCTTTCTCGATGGCCGTCGTGAGTGGTTCTTTGAGCTCTTTCGAGAGGACGTGCGCGAGCATCGCAAGGTGTTGGTTCTTCTCGTTGACTTGCAACTCTGCGAGTCGGCGCTCGGTGATGTCGAGGTGCATGACGAGGACGAATCGCCCGTGTCGCGGTGTATCGAAGGGAACAGCCCGCATCATGAACCATCGGTAGACCGTTGGCGAATGGCACGGGTACTCGATGGCGAACAGGTCCTGTTGGCCTCGGAGGAGCGCGCGAATGCCGTCGGCGACGAGACCCGCAGTCTCGTCCTCGTCGCGGGCAGCCTCGCAGACAGCGAGATAGTTGACGCCAAGCGTGTCCACGTCACCGACGAACCCGTTCGCTTCCGCGAACGCTCGCCACGCGCGATTCGTGTAGACGATATCACCACGAGCGTCGAGAAGCGCCACTTCCGCTGGCAGTTCGTCGAATCCGCGCTCGATGAGCGATGCGTCCCCCATGAGAGTATAGACGTGTCCAGCGTGCTTGACAGTACCCCTCACAGAGTGACTCGATTAATACGCCAAACCACCCGACGGTGCTGCTACTCGTCGTTTGGATAGAAAGTGGTTCGCAACTGGTAAGAACCGTGGATTATCGGTCGGTGCGGTCAGTCCGAGGCGACGACGCGCCGCTTACGGCCATTTCCCTCTCCGTCCGCCATGGAGAGGACGTCGTCGAAGAAGCCGAGTGAGTCGTGGGGACCGGGGTGGGCCTCGGGGTGGTACTGACGCGTGATGACGCTCAGTTCCTCGCTTTCGAGGCCTTCTGCGGTGTCGTCGTTGACGTTGACCTGCGTCACGTCGAGTTGTTCGCCGGGGTCTGCGACGGTGTAGCCGTGATTCTGGGTCGTCATGATGACTTTCCCAGTGTGCAGGTCGCGGACGGGTTGGTTCACGCCGCGGTGGCCGAAGGCCATCTTCTCGGTGGTGCCGCCGAGTGCGCTCGCGACGATTTGTTGGCCGAGACAGATGCCCGCGATGGGGACGTCGCCGGCGAAGTCTTCGACGAGTTCGCGGGTCGCAGTGAAGTTCTCCGGGTCGCCGGGGCCGTTCGAGATGAACAGCACGTCGGAGTCGAGCGCAGACACGTCGTCCGCCGTCGCGTCGTACGGGACGACGTGAACCGTCGCGCCGCGTTCGACGAGTGAGTCGACGATAGACTGCTTCGCTCCACAGTCGACGAGCGTGACCGTCGTGTCGCCGTCACCCTCGTAGGTCGTGAGTTCGGGCGTCGTGACCTGTGCGCCGATGTCGACGTGTTCGCTCATGCCCTTGCACTTCGCGAGTTCTTCTTTCGCGGCTTCCGGGGTCGCATCCTCGCCGACGGCGATTCCGACCTTCATCGCGCCCTCTTCACGAATCGACGTCACGAGGTCACGGGTGTCGATGTGGTCGACCGCCGGGACGCCCTCGTCGGCGAGCCACTCGACGACGTCGTCGGTGAACTCGCGGGCGACGGCGGCGCGCGGGTGGACCCGGTCGGACTCGAATCGCTCGGCTCGGACGCCGTAGTTCCCGATGAGGGGGTACGAGAAGGTGAGGACTTGTTCTTCGTACGAAGGGTCGGTCAGACTCTCTTCGTATCCGGTGTATGCGGTCGTGAACACGAGTTCACCACGTGTGCGTCCCGGAACGCGACCACGCGCTTCGACGACGCGGCCGTCTTCCAGGGCCAGATAGGCGTCCGACATTACGAGAAACGAACGGAACCGGGGTGCATAAGTGTTGCTTTCGAAGCCGAGTTACGAAATTCGTAATCGGTAAGTCGCTGGGGACGGCACGTGGGGTATGGACGAGTTGGACCGACGCATCCTCGACATCCTCCGACGGGACGCACGGACCCCGAACACGGAGATTGCGGCGGAAGTCGGGACGTCAGAAGGGACGGTCCGCAACCGCGTCGAGCGACTAGTCGACGAAGGCGTCATCGAACGATTCACGATTGCGACCCGCACGGGCAACCTGAAGGCGATGATAGAGGTGACCGTCGCAGTCGACGTCGATACGAACGACGTGTCGGAACTCATGTCCGAGTGGAAGGACGTCGACTTCGTCTGGCAGGTGTCGGGTGAAGAGGACATCGTCCTCGTCGTGGACGCCGCCGACACGCGCGCGGTCAACGACCTCATCACGCGGGCACGCGAGCACGACGACGTGAAGAGTACGAAGACGCGCTTGATTCTCGACGAACGCCTCGGGTGACGCGAGACGGCCGGCGCGCGACCAGACTGCGACCGGGTCGGGCCTGTCCCGCATCGAAGCATAATTGACCCCCGCCTCCGACGAGACGGACATGAGCAATGCAGCGGCCGACGAGGCCACGGAACTCCACAAGAACGCAGCACAGGACGTCATCGCCGTCGACTCCGACGACAATCCGGAGGGGACCGTCAACCGACTCGACGCGCACACGGGCGACGGCATCCGCCACCGCGCCTTTACCTGTCTCGTGTTCAACGAGGAGGGCCAACTGCTCCTCGCACAGCGCGCACCGAACAAGCGCCTGTGGGACACCCACTGGGACGGCACCGTCGCTTCTCACCCCGTCGAAGGGCAGTCTCAAGAGGAAGCGACCGAAGAGCGACTCGAAGAGGAACTCGGCATCACGCCCGACCAGTACTCCGACCTGCGCGTCACGGACAAGTTCGAGTACAAGCGCTACTACGAGAACGCCGGCCTCGAGTGGGAGGTCTGTGCCGTCCTGAAGGTCACGCTCGAAGACACCAGTCTCGACCCCGACGAGGACGAAATCGCGGGGATGCTCTGGGTGGACTACGAGCACCTCCACGACCACCCCGAGTGGTACCGTCAACTGCGTCTCTGCCCGTGGTTCGAGATTGCGATGCGCCGTGACTTCGAATAACGTAACGCTCGCGTCACACGCCCGCGACGAGATACTCGCTCACGCTCGCGAGGGTGCCGCCGAAGTCCCTCCCGAAGAAGTCTGTGGCGTCCTCGTGGGGGACCACCGAGCAAACGCTATCTCTGCCACACTCCCCGTTTCGAACGTCGCCGCCGACCCGCGGGTCGCCTACGAACTCGACCCCGCAGAGACGGTCTCAGCCTTCGACGACGTCGAATCGAGAGGAGACGACGTGGTCGGATTCTACCACTCACACCCCGAGTCGGCACCGATTCCGAGCGCTGCCGACCGCGCACAGGCGTCGTGGCCGGGGTACGTCTACCTCATCTGCAACCCGGACGGGCGACTGACCGCTCACGAGTGGACCGGCGACGAGTTCCGTGAAGTCGAAGTCGTCGTCGACTGAGTCACACGCGCCCGGTCACTGATTTTCGGTGAGAATAACCGCCCCGAGTGCTCAGGCAGTCGTATGGAACCCGACGTGTACGACGACCTCGACGGGCAAGTTGCGCTCGTCACCGGCGCGAACCGAGGTATCGGCCGCCAAATCGCCGAAAACCTCCGTGACCTCGGAGCGACGGTCTACGCCGGGTCGCGCAGCGTCACGAACGAGACACCAGAGGGAACCGAACGCGTCCTCCTCGACGTGACACAGGAAGGTGACATCGAAGAGGCCGTCGACGGCATCTTCGCCGCCGAGGGCCGACTCGACATCCTCGTCAACAACGCCGGAATCGGTGAATTCGACAACGATATCGTGGCCGAACCGACGGACGCAATCGACCGAACCCTCGCCGTCAACCTGCGCGGACCGATGTTGATGTGCAAACACGCCGTCCCGCTTCTCCTCCAGAACGACGGCGGGCGCGTCGTCAACGTCTCCTCCGGCATGGGCGCACTCCAAGAAGAGCAATCCGGCGGGTCGCCGTCGTATCGAATCTCGAAGACCGGCATCAACGGCCTCACCGCCTACTTAGAAGGCCAGTACGGCGACGACGGCCTCGTCGCCAACTCGGTCTGTCCCGGATGGGTCCGCACGGACATGGGCGGTGAGAACGCCTCGCGGTCCGTCGAGAAGGGTGCCGAGACGCCGACGTGGCTGGCGCAGTTCAAACCCGGTAGTCCGTCCGGGAAGTTCTGGCGCGACAAGCGCGTCATCGACTGGTAAGCACCGTCCACTGTCCGTTCTCCTCGGCCTCACGTCACCCCACCACTTCGCGTCTCGAACTGTTCGTATTCCTTTCCGTCCAGTATCTCACGCAGATGCTCTACGGCCCGAAACACGTCTTCGAATCCGACGTAGGCCGGCGCGGGTGCGACGCGAACCACGTTCGGCGGGCGGAAGTCGACGACGACACCACGTTCTTTCAGCGCGAGGCTGAGACGGTACGCTTCGGGGTGTTCGATGGCGACGTGACCGCCGCGGGCCGCCGGGTCGCGTGGGGTTCCGACCTCGCACTCCGGCAGTCGCTCGTCCACGAGGTCGATGAGGAACTCGGTGAGCGCGAGCGACTTCTCGCGGAGTGCGGCGACGCCGCCAGCATCCTCCACGACGTCGAGTGTGCCGTCCAGCGGTGCGGCGGCCAGGATGGGAATCGTTCCAATCTGGAACGCGCCGGCCGAGTGCGCCGGGTCGTAGGTGAGTGCCATGTCGAACTGCGTCTCTTTGTCGTTGCCCCACCACCCGGCGAGTGACGGAGAGACACCGAAGTGCCGTTCGTTGACGTAGAGGCCGGCGATAGCACCGGGACCGGCGTTGAGGTACTTGTAGTGACACCAGACCGCGAAGTCGACCCCGATGGCCGACAGTTCGTGCGGAATCACGCCGACCGAGTGCGCGAGGTCGAACCCAGCCAAGGCGCCCGCGTCGTGTGCCGCATCGGTGATGGCCTCGATGTCGAACAACTGGCCGCTCCGGTAGAGGACCGACGGGAGAAACACCATCCCCACGTCGTCGTCGATGGCCGCGAGCACGTCTTCTGTCTCGATAGTCCGGCCGTCTCGGCTCTCGACGACGCGGAGGGCTTCGTCGGGGTCGACACCGCGCTGACGCAGTTGCGCCCGAATCGCGTAGTGGTCCGTCGGGAAGTCGAGGGCGTCGACCACGATTTTCTCGCCGCGTTCCGGGTCGTAGAACGTGCCGACGAGCGTGTGGATGTTGACCGTCGTGGAGTTGGCGACGACGACTTCCTCGGGACCTGCGCCGACGAGCGGTGCGAGTCGGTCACCGAGTCGTTCGCCGTAGGTGAACCAGTCGGGGTCGGCGTCGGTCCACCCGTGGATGCCGAGTTCACGCCACTCGCCGACGACGTGGTCCAGCGCCGCTTCGGCGTCTACCGAGAGTGGCCCGAGCGAGTTCCCGTCCATGTACAGTTCGCCTTCGGGGACGTGAAACCGGTCGCGGAGGTCCGAAAGTGGGTCGGCGGCGTCCATCTCGCGGGCACGGTCGAGTGTCGGTGTGTCGCCCTCGTCGTTCATGACCGCGAGTTAGTCGCTCGGCGCAAGTATGTTTGCGGACCGTACGGCGTGGTGTTTTTCACGCTCGCCTGCGCGCCTCAGATATGGTTCTCTTCGGCGACGACACGTCTCCCACAGGTGATGGTGCTGTGTCCGCGACGGACACGCTCGACCCGCAAGCGCAGGCAGTCGTCGACGACGTCGAACGACTCGGCATCCCAGAGTGGTCCGCACTCGGTGTCGAGAGCGCGCGACGCGTCGAAGACGAGGTGTTCGCCGCGACAGACGCCCCCGACGTCGCGCGAATTACGAACTTCGCAATTCCCGGACCTGCCGGCGAGATTCCGCTTCGAATCTATCATCCAGCCCCCGGCGAGACGCGACCGGCCCTCGTCTTCTTCCACGGAGGCCTCTGGGCGATGGGGACGCTCGACTCCATCGACGGCGTCTGTCGACGTCTCGCGACGCGTTCAGGGCGCGTCCTCGTCTCCGTGGACTACCGACTCGCACCGGAACACTCGTTCCCGGCAGGCCTCGAAGACTGTGTGCGGGCGACCAAGTGGGTCGCTGACAACGCGGCCAGCATCGGTGGGGACGCCGACCGACTGGCCGTGGGCGGAACGAGCGCAGGCGGGAACCTCGCGGCAGCGACGTGCCTCCACGTCAGGGAGTTCGGCGGGCCGACAATCGAGTCGCAACTCCTCTTGTACCCGATGACCGACCTCTCCAGCGACCACCAGTCACTCTCCGAGAACGCCGACGGCCCACTGCTCACTCGCCGCGACGTACTATGGGCGCACGAAACCTACCTTCGGTCGCCGGTCGACCGGCACAATCCGTTCGCGGCACCGCTTCGGGCCGACTCACACGCCGACCTGCCGCCGGGGTACGTCGTCACGGCCGGATTCGACCCGCTTCGAGACGAAGGTACAGCGTACGCGACAGCCCTCGAATCGGCGGGTGTCGACGTCGTCCACGACCACTATCCCGCGATGCCACACGGGTTTCTCAGCTTGACGGCAAGTGTCGACGTCGCAGACGCGGCACTCGACAGCGTCTCGGATGCGTTGAAAGACGGTATCTGAGCGACGCTCGGAAGGTGGTCGCAGTGAAGAAGTCGAGAACCAAGACAGTCACGCCGCTGGTTGACTGGTCTCTTCGGCCTCCTCGCGAGGGTACATGCCTCCGATGAGACCACCAACTGTCGCGGGAATCGCGTGGAGGAGCGCGAACAGGAGGAACGTGAACGCGAGGCCGAAGGTTGCGAACACCCCTCCCAGAGAGAGGCTGAAGAGCGAGACGAACAGACCCACCACGACGAGCACCGCGATGGCGGACAACGCGGCAATCGACCCCGCGAGGAACCCATTCCACGCACCACTCACCCGTCCGCTATTGGCGTAGTAGCCTGCGACCCACCCACCGACGAGTCCACCGACTGCACCCCCGAGGATAGCGAGTTGTGCGGCGAGCGATGCGACCAACGAAAAGAGGAGTGTGACACCGAACCCGAAGGCGACTGCTCGCCACTTCGTTACGACCATGACGGCAGAATGTATGGTCGGAGATAGCATCAATCGTGTTCACTGATTGAAAGAAATTCCAGATACCGTGACACAACGTGTCGGTCGAGGTTCGGGGTGGCGTCTTACTCTCCTGTCGCCGACGTGGCGAGTCGTTCGTATGCCTCCCACGACGGGTCTACGTCAGGGTGCTCGATTCGCTCGCCGTCCACGACGACGCCTTCGCCGTCGACGACAGTCCCCGCGACACCGACGGGGGTTCCACGAGCCTCGAGTGCCGCAATCACGTCGTCGGTGACGGACGGGTCGAGTGCGACGACGAGCGTCCCGGCCGTCGTCGAACGCCACGGGTCGATGTCGAGATAGTCGCACACGTCGCGGACGGCCGGCCGGAACGGGATGCTCGACTCGTCGATTTCGAGTTGGACGCCGGCGCTCTCTGCAATCTCGTTGAGTGCGCCGTGGACGCCACATTCGGTCGCGTCGTGCATCGCGTGGACGTTTCGACCGCCAGCGGCCGAGACGGTCATCGCGTCGCGGACGGCGTCCGTCTCGTCGAGGCGTTCCTGTGCGGTTTCGAGGACGTCGGCGTCGAGGCCGTCGAATCCCTCGGGGAAGAGCGTCGTCAAGAGACCTGTCGTCTCGACGGCGGGGCCTTTCGTCACGAGTACGTCGTCACCGGGGCGGGCACCGTCGGGGC
>NZ_LOPV01000148.1 GCF_001469865.1 Haloferax profundi | reverse complement strand
GTCGTCGTGGTCGCCGATAGCGAGGGCGGTTGCACCGCCGACCCACGGGTACGAACACCCGGAGTAGCGGGCCGTGTGGCCGGTGACGATGCTCACGCCGAGGTCCGCCGCTTCCTCGTGCATCGCGTTCCAGAGTTCGGCGAACTCGGCGTCGCTCATCTCCGGCGGGAGCGTGAACGAGATGGCGATGTGCGAGGGGTCGAGTCCGGAGACGGCGATATCGGAGAGGACGATGTCGATAGCGAATCGCCCCGCGCGGTCGAACCCGAGGGACGGGAGCACGGATATGGGGTCCGTCGCGAGTGCGACTGCGGTTCCGTCGATATCGAGGAGGCCGAAATCGACGCCGTGGGTCGGGCCAAGCGCGACGTCGTCTCGGTCTGCGCCGAGACGTGGGTAGATGTACTCGTCGAAGAAGTCGCGGTCGACCTTTCCGAGGTCGGTCATATTCGGTGTCGGGTGGCCGTGAGTATGAACGTACTCATCCGTCGCCACTGCGGCCGTACTGGCCTCTCGGTAGCCGAACCTCTCACGGGGTGAAGGTGGGACGGTCCCCCGTCCCTGCTCATGAAGAAGACGCGGAGACGGTTCGACGTGGAACAGGACGTCCCACCACCACCGGACTGTGACCGCGTCGATTCGGACGACGCTCTGGACGTACAAGAACCTCGCTAAGTCCCCTCGATGGTTCTATATAGGGGAATCAAAACGACGTAAAACGGTGCCGACATCGGGCGCGTGTCGCCGTCTCAGATTGGTCGATGGCCTGCCTCGTCTGGGGTGTTGTTCGGCGTCCACCACGTGTCGTCGATGTGTTCGATGAGCGCACGAGCAACGGCGACGGGTTCTTCGTGGTGGACCCAGTGTGTCGCGCCCTCGAACGTTCGGAGGTGGCCGTTCGAGCAATACGAGAGGCTCTCTCTGGCCATCTTCGGGCGGAGGAACTGGTCTTTGGCTCCCCAGACGACCAGCGTCGGAACCTCCACGGTGGTCGCTCTCGGTTGGGGTCGTTCACGGACGACGGCCCGATACCAGTTGACCATCGAGCGATACGCACCCGGGACCGACCACGCCGACCGATAGTGCTCGATGTCCGTCGGCGAGAACGTCCCCGGGAGAGAAGACGACTGAATCGTCCGCTCGAGGATGGCCCAGTCGCCGACGGGTGCGATGAGTTCGGGGAGTTTCGGCACCTGGAAGAACAACATGTACCAGCTACGGAGTTGCTGTGCGGGGTCACGCAGGAGGTGTCGAGTGAAGACGGACGGGTGTGGGAGGTTCATCACCGTGAGTGAGTGCACGTGGTCGGCGTGGTGAAGCGACGTCCACCACGCGACTGCGGCGCCCCAGTCGTGGCCGACGACGTGTGCTTTCTCACGACCCAGGGCGTCGACGAGACCGACCACGTCGCCGGTGAGGTCGTCGATACTGTACGAACCGACGCCCGACGGTTGGTCACTCAGATTGTATCCACGCTGGTCGGGTGCGACGACACGGTACCCATCTTCGGTGAGCGGTCGGAAGTAGTCGGCCCACGCGTACCAACACTCGGGGAACCCGTGTAGGAGGACGACGAGTTCTCCGTCTTCGGGTCCGGCCTCCACGACGTAGAGTTCGGTGTCGCCGACGTCGACGAGGCGACCAGACGCCTCCACCGGCAACTGTACGTCCTCACATTTCAACCCCGCTTGGCTCGACATACGTCTCGCTACGCGGGCAGAAGACAAATGTGGTGCGGCGACACGAACGGGCGTGAGACGCCCGGCGTTCGGGGAAATCCCGACCCGATTGCGTGGCCGAACCGCTATCCGAAGAGACGTTCCCGGAGACTGCGCTTTCGACTCCGCTCGGCGAGGAGGACCGAACAGTCCACGTCGTCGACGACGTTGAGGACCAGCGTCCCGCGGACGAGGCGCGAGAGGAGGCCACGTTCTGTGGCCCCGATGACGAGCAGCGACTTGTCTCTCGCGTGCGACTCGATTGCCGTCTCGACGTCGCCGGTTTCGACTTCGAGCGTCGCGTCACCGAGTCCGCGCTCGTCGGCCCACTCTCGCAAGAAGGCCTGACCTTCCTGCTCGTCGTCGGCGACGTGGAGGAGCGTCACCTGCGCGTCGTAGAACTCCGAGAGCACGGTGGCGATAGACGCGGAGAGGTCCGAGTCCGGACCGCCTGCCGTCGGGACGAGGACCGACGATGGGTCGAAGCCACGGTCTTTCAGCACCAACACGTCGTACGGGAGTGTGTTGGTCATCTCTTCGATGGCACTCTCTGCACGGCCCGGTGCACCGTGACTGTCGGGGCCCCACCCCATCACGACGAGGTCAGCGTTGTACATCTCGGCGGCGTCGAACACTTCCTCGAACGAGCGGTGCGAGAGAATCGTGTGCGTCTCGATGTCGATGTCGAGTTCGTCGGCGTCGACGCGGGCCTGTTCGAGCAACTCGTCGGCCTCGGCGAAGTCGTACTCTTCACGTGCAGATTCGAGCGCCGTCTGGTCGGGGACCTGCACGATGTGGACGCCGACGAGGGTGCCGTTGTGCGCTTTCGCGACTGACCCGCCGAGCGTGACGAGGTCACGTTCGCTCTCCGGGTTGGCGAGCGGAACCATGACGCGGTAGCCACCGTCGGGTTGGACCGACGTCGTCGCCGAGACGGCGGCGGAGGGGAGTTCTTCGGACCGCTGGAGGACGTACTGACCGAGGATACCCTGCTTCTCCGCCTGTCCGCGGGCGTAGACAGCGTACCAGAGCATCGCGAACACGACGAACCCGACTGCGAGGAGAACGATGGTGTCGGCGAAGAAGGCGATGAGTGCGAACGACGTAATCGCGCCCAGAATCGGCGTGAAGGGATACAGCGGCACCCGGTAGTCGGGCTGGTAGTCCTCTGGGTCTGCGACGCGCATCACGACGAGTGAGACGTTGAGAAGGCCGTAGATGATGAGGTGCAGGACGCTGCCCGCGTTCGCGAGCGTTCCCACGTCGGCCAAGAGGATGAAGAGCAAGATGAACCCGCCCGTGATGGCGATAGAACGGTACGGCGT
>NZ_LOPV01000147.1 GCF_001469865.1 Haloferax profundi | reverse complement strand
GAAGCGGGGGTGAATCTCGTTGAGTTCTTCGGAGACGATGCGGTCACGGCCCATCGCGAAGTTGATGCGCGACGAGGCGAGAATCGAGGCGTTCGCCGAGGACGCCGTCGCGAGGAGGCCACCGAAGAGCATCGCTGCCGCCCCGAGTGGCCCGATGAGTGTGCGTGCGACGTCGACGACGGCGGTTTCGTTGCCGGCGACGAGGCTGTTGTCGACGGCGGCCAGCACCGTCACGAGGACAAGTGCGTACACCGCTGTGACGATGATGACACTCCCGAGGACGGCGCGCGGGAGGTTCTTTCCGGGGTTCTTGATTTCTTCTGCGACGGACGTAATCTGGACGAACCCGAGGTAGGAGACGAAGATGAGGCCCGTCACGGGGAGGAGCGGACTCACGCCCTTGTCCGGTGGGACGAAGGGTTGGAGTTTCGCGATGTCGGCGTTCAAGAGGCCAAAGAGCGTGAACACGGCGAGGATAGCCAGTAAGATGAGGACGATAGCGTTCTGGAGTTTCCCCGTCTCTTTCGCGCCGACGTAGTTGATGAACACGAACAGTCCGCCACCGGCGAGTGCGACGAGTTTGACGCCCGAGATGGTCACTCCTGCGAGGGAGAGACTCGGGACGGTCAGGAAGGTTGCGACGTACTGGCCGAACCCAGTCATGTAGAACGCAGATGCGAACGCGAGACCCATCCAGTTGCCCCATCCGGCGACGCTACCGAACAGCGGACCGAGTGCGTGATTGATGTAGTAGTACGCACCGCCGGATTTCGGCATCGCCGTCCCGAGTTCGCTGGCGGACGCGGCGGTCAACAGTGCGATGACACCGCCGAGGACGAACGCGGCGGCGGCGAGCGGTCCCGCCTGTTGGACGGCGGCACCCGGCAAGACGAAGATACCGGCACCAATCATGGTCCCGATACCAATCGTCAAGGCGGCGAGTGGGCCAAGGTCTTTTGCGAGTTCCTCGTCAGTCATGTCTCACCGTTTGCTCTGTCGTTCGACTGCTCGTCGGTTCCACCGTCGGACTCCGCACCGTGTGGTAAGACGACCACGGGACGGTCACTCTTCCGAATCAACCGGTCGCGGACGTCACCAGAAAAGAGGTCCCACCACGACCGACCACCGCGCGGCGTGAACACGATGGCGGACGCATCCACGTCTCTCGCGGCGTCGAGGATGGCGTCGCCGACGTTCGTGTCGAACCGCAGTTCGGTGTCGATGTCGACACCGACATCGTCCGCGGCGCGGTGAGCGACGTCGAACACCTCGTCTGCGACTTCTTCGCGTTGTTCGACGCCCGCTTTGTCCGGGGCACCGCCGGCTTTCTCGATGACGTGGACGACGAATGCCGTGCCATCGTTCGCTGCGATGCGCGGGAAGGCGACACCGCAGGTCACCTCGGCGTCATCCTCGTTCGCAAGCGGGAGGAGCGGACGTGAGAACAGCGGTTGGTACTGTTCGGTCATAGTATGGAACACGAGTGTGTTGGGTGTACAGCGAGCGATTCGACCCGGCGGAGGTGGGTTGTGTCAGGACCAACAGCGCCCGATTCACAACGTGGCCGTCGGGAATTCATATCGCCGGCTTGGGCGTGAGTTGGTATAGAAGTTCGCAAATCCGAACCTCGTGTCGGCGAAAATCGCCGGGAGAATGGGACGTTCGTGTCGTTTGCGTCGTCAGATTGCGACGACCCACGCCCGATAGTCTTCTGTGCGCTCGAACACCGTCTGAAACACACGGTCTGCGAACCCGGCGAGACGGTTCGCGTCGGAGCGTGCGGTGATTCTGACGTTCGTTCCCTCCGCTTCGTCGGGGCTCTCCAGTTGGTCGATACGGAACTCCGGGAACTCCGACAGGAGGTCTTTCAGCCGGGCCAGTTCGTCGTCGGTCACGTCCACGTTGAACGTCCGCTCGCCGAACTGAATCCACGGACCGGGGCTCTCACCGTCGATGTCCGGGTCGCGGTCGGCCTCGATGGTCAAGAACGCACTCCCGCGGTTCCGGTGAGCGGTGACGGCGTCGGCGAAGAGTTTTCGGCGCTCGCGGGGTGTGTCGGCCTCGAATCGAGTCATAGTCGTGGCTACTCCCGCTCGGTACAAAAACGGCCCGCGTCGTCGCGGCGGCCGACGAGTGCCACCGTCGCACCGACTCAGACGAGGACGACGACTGCCCCCAGCGTCACCACGCTCACGGTGAGTAACTGGACGGCGAGGACGAACACGGGTGTCATACCAGTCTCGCGCATCGCGGCGAGTCGAACGTCGAGGCCGAGGCCCACGAACGCGAGCGCGAATAGCACGTCGCTGCCGGTGTCGAACGCCGCGAGCACGTCACCAGAGAAGACGCCGACGTTCGTGAGGGCCGCGAGCGCGACGAACCCGACGAGGAAGCGCGGGACGCCGTCGAGGACCGCTCGCACGTCCGCAGACGACCCGCCGGCGTAGCGAAACGCGTACCAGAGGGCGACCACGCCGAGCATCGAGTTCCGAGCGAGTTTCGTCACCGTCGCCCACTGCCCGGCGACGTCGGAGTGGGCGAACCCGGCAGCAGTGACAGGCCCAGTGCTAAACATGCTCAGCCCGGCCCAGACGCCGAACTGGCGGCCAGTGAGTGGAAGTACGTCACCCGCGATGGGGAAGACGGCGAGTGTAATCGCGTCGAACAGGAGGACCGTCGCCACGACGTGGGCGAGTGACTCACCGTCGGCGTCGATAGTGCCCGCGATAGCAGTCGCAGCAGAGACGCCACAGATGCTCGCACCCGCGGCGAGGAGCGAACTGGTGTCGCGGGCGAGGCCGAACACGCGCCCGGCGACGACTTCGACGAGGAGGATGCTCGCGACGACAGTGACGACGACGAGGACGACGAGCGTCACGCCCGAGGCGACGAGTTCGTCGACGGCGATACGAGCGCCGAGGAGGACGATACCCGCTTCGAGGAGGATGGTTTGCGTGCGGACGCCTGGCCTCGCCCACGCGGGGACACCAGTCGTGTTGGCGACGACGGCCCCGAAGACGACACCGAGCAAGAGTGCGTTGACGCCGGGGACGACACCGGCGACGAGCGTCGCGAGTCCCGCGAGGACGCCGAGCAGCACGAGTCCGGGGAAGAGTCGCTGGACTCGTTCGGCTAGCGTCCCACTCACGGCCCGGAGTGAGAGAGCGTGTGTTCGACGAACTCGGTCGGCGACTCGCGCATCGGTGGGTCGGACGACTCCCGTCCCGTTGAACGTGTCGCTCTGCGTCGCGGGAAGCGGCAGTACCGTCCGCAAACTGGCGCAGTGTGACCGGATACCACGGTTTCGTCGCCAATCAGCCAGCAGCACTTGCTGCTTTTCCCGACTCGGTTCGTCGCATATCTGGGCAGGTATCTTCAACACTATATGCTCTCGCCGGATGGTAGTCGATATGGGCAAGCGCATCCTCCTGCTCGGCGCGCCCGGCGCCGGCAAGGGCACACAGTCGAAGCAACTCGCCGAAAAATACGACATCGACCACGTCACGACGGGTGACGCGCTTCGTGCGAACAAGGACATGGAGACCGAGTACGGCACGCCTCGGTCGTTCATGGAGAAAGGCGAACTCGTCCCCGACGCCGTCGTCAACGAAATCGTGAAGGCTGCACTCGAAGACGCCGACGGCTACGTCCTCGACGGCTATCCACGCAACCTCTCGCAGGCGGAGTACCTCACCGAGATTACGGACCTCGACGCCGTCCTCTACCTGAAGGTCGCCGAAGACGAACTCGTCGAGCGACTCACCGGCCGACGCGTCTGTTCAGAGTGCGGCACCAACTTCCACGTCAAGTTCAACCAACCGGAGGAAGAAGGCGTGTGTGACGAGTGTGGTGGCGAACTCGTCCAGCGCGACGACGACACCGAAGAGACCGTCCGCGAGCGCCTCTCGGTCTTCGAAGAGAACACCCAGCCAGTCATCGAACACTACCGCGACGAAGGCGTCCTCGTCGAAATCGACGGCGAACAGACGCCTGACGACGTGTTCGAAGACATCGTCGACGTCGTCGGCGAATAAGGTACGACGCGTACTCGGGAGACTCGATTCGATTTTTTCGCGCCCGTTCGGACGGTGACACCCCAGCGACAGTCGTGCGTGTCCTCGTCCACAAGGTAAAACCTTGATAACGGCCGGTTGCTAAAGGGGCGGTAATGGCACGAATCGAATCTAAGGTGCGCGACCTCGTCGGTTCGGACACCGACATGCGCGCCGCCGTCGAGACCGTCCTCGAACGGGCGGACGACGGCGAAGTCGAGTGGGCCGACGTCCGCGACGAGCTCACGAGCGGCCAGTGGGGCCGCCTCATCGAGAAAGGAATCCTCGTCGACGGCGACGAAGGCTTCCGACTCGCTGACGTGGCGGCGACCCGCGCCGGCCTCGAAGACGACTCGTCGTCCGGGTCCTCGTCTTCGTCCTCGTCGTCCTCGTCGGCCGACACCGGCGACTCGTCGTGGTCGAAGTACGACAAGGGCGCGGCAGTCGTGACTGTTGGCCTGTTCCTCGGCTACTCTGTCGCCGAGGTCCGCAACGTCATCGGCGGAGTCATGGACGTCGCGCTCGGCCCGCTGGCCGAGTTGCTCCCGTTCTACGCCGTCGTGATGGTCCTCGCACTCGCGACTGGTCTCTACTCCACGCTCTTGCAGGCGAACCTCATGGACATGGACAAGATGGCCGTCTACCAAGAGCGCATGAAAGATATCCAGAAGCGGCAGAAGGACGCCCGCGAGCGTGGCGACGACGCCGAACTGGAGAAGATTCAAGAAGAACAGATGGAAGCGATGGGCGACCAGATGGGCATGTTCAAAGAGCAGTTCCGCCCGATGGTCTGGATTATGTTCCTCACCATCCCGGTGTTCCTCTGGATGTACTGGGCCATCGGCGTCGGCGGCGCGAACGCCCAGCCACACGTCACGCTCGAACCGTTGGTCCTCCCGATGGTCGGTGAAGTCGCCTGGAAAGACGGCGTCGTCGGCCCGATGCAGGCGTGGATTGTCTGGTACTTCCTCTGTTCGATGGGGTTCACCCAGATTATCCGCAAAGGGCTCAACATCGACATGACCCCGTCCACCGCGTAACCGGACGGACCAATTTCTCTCGACTGGCGTGAGAAGGCCCCACAGGGGCCGTCGCCAACGATAACCTCTTTTAGCCGACCCCACGGAGACAGGATATGTTACTGACTGTCTCCGGGCCACCGGGCAGCGGAAAGAGTACGACTGCCGCCGCTCTCGCCGATGCGTTCGACCTCGAACACATCAGCGGTGGAGACATCTTCCGTGAACTCGCCGCCGAGCGCGATATGACCGCCGTCGAGTTCAACAAACTCGCCGAGGAAGACGACCAAATCGACCGAGACCTCGACCGCCGACTCCGCACTATCGCACTCGAACGCGACGACGTGCTCCTCGAATCTCGTCTCGCAGGATGGCTCGCCGGCGACGCGGCCGACCTTCGATTCTGGCTCGACGCCCCCGTGGACGTCCGCGCAGCGCGAATCGCCGACCGCGAGGACAAGCCCGCGGACGTTGCGCGCGAAGAGACCACCACCCGCGAAGCCAGTGAGGCGCTTCGCTACGAGGAATACTACGACATCGACATCACGGACCTCTCTATCTACGATATCGCGCTCAACACCGCTCGCTGGGGGCCGGAGGAAGTGACCGCCATCTGCACGACTGCGGTCGAATCCTTCGACTCGGCTGCCGACGAAGGCAAATACCCCGTCGAAGGCGTCCGCTACGACTTCTAACCATGCTCCGCACCCCACCCGAAGACAGGAGCGTCGACGAACTCCTCTCGTTCGGCGTCGTCAACCTCGACAAGCCACCGGGGCCGTCGGCCCACCAGGTGACTGGGTGGGTCCGCGACATGGCTGGACTCGACCGGGCCGCCCACTCGGGGACACTCGACCCGAAGGTGACTGGGTGTCTCCCCATCCTCCTCGACGACGCGACGCGCATGGCGCAAGTGTTCCTCGAAGGCTCGAAAGAGTACGTCTCGGTCCTCGAACTCCACGGCCCCGCACCCGCCGACATCGAGTCGACCGTCGCGGAGTTCGAGACCAAACTCTACCAGAAGCCACCCCGAAAATCGGCCGTCTCGCGTCGCCTGCGCGTCCGTGAGATATACGACCTCGACCTCCTCGAAGTGACGGACCGACAGGCACTCCTCCGCATTCGCTGTGAGTCTGGCACCTACATCCGCAAACTGTGTCACGACCTCGGTCTCGCACTCGGGACCGGCGGCCACATGGGCCACCTGCGCCGGACGGCGACCGACCCGTTCGACGACACCGACCTCGTGGACCTCCACGACCTGAAAGACGCCCTCGTCTTCGCCGACGAGGGCGACGAGTCGTGGATTCGTGACCTCGTCTCCCCCGCCGAACGCGCACTGACGCACCTCCCGTCGGTGACGATTGCCAACACCGCGGCCCGCGAAGTCGCACACGGCGCTCCAGTCTACGCCCCCGGCGTGTTCGACGTCGACGGCGACGCGGCCCGTGGTGACCTCGTCGCCTGCTATACTGAAGATGGGTCCGCCGTCTGTCTCGGCGAACTCGTCGGCGACGCAGACGCCGAGTCCGGCATCGTCGTCTCGTTAGAGCGCGTGTTGGTCTGATTCACCGACCAGCGTTTTCGCTATCGTCTCTCCCGTCTCTCTGCCTCAGAGAGCGTCTCTGCTTGTCGATGGACATCGTTTACTGCACGCTCTGCTTCCGCCTTGTCGAGGTCGTAGACGTACCGCCACGAGGCGAGTGGATAGCCGTGTGACTCCTCAGATTGCTTCGGTGGCGGTCTGGTCTCGTCGTCGCTCCTGAGGGCGTACCATCGAGCAGCACCCACGACGAGTGCGACCACGAACACGACGGCGGTGAGACTGTAGAGCAGGTCGAACGGGATGCCACCGAGGACACTCGACATACGATTGTCAATTGTGGCCGACGAGGGATAGTCGTACTCCCGCATCTGTCGTCGGTACACAGGCGGACGATGTGCGATAGAATCGCACGACACGACGTCGCGGTCCGACGACGAAACGAAGGGCTTAACCGCGAGACACGCATCGCTTTGAATGCACCCTGGGACCGTGGGGTAGTGGTATCCTCTGCCGATGGGGTCGGTAGGACCTGAGTTCGACTCTCAGCGGTCCCACTAATTTCTCTCGACGCAACTCTTCGAGCCGTGCGTCCGTGAGGGTGCCGGCGAGAACCCTCCTGCGT
>NZ_LOPV01000146.1 GCF_001469865.1 Haloferax profundi | reverse complement strand
CACGGAGCTGAGCGTCGAGCCCGGAAGTCGCAGCCCGCGAGCGAAGCGAGCAGGACCGTCTTCCGACGTTCGACTCTCAGCGGTCCCACTCCACCTTTTTCATCGTCGGGGTTCCTCGGACAGCGTGGCTGTCCTGCGGGAACCTCCCCTCGAAAAATCTGGACCAAAAAGGCCGCGAAGACTCACTTCGTTCGTCTCGCGGTACAACCGATGACGTACTCTCCGCCAACACTCCGGCGAGCAACGAGACGAGTGAAAAAACGACCAGAGTGGTTCGGTCGTGACCGAGACACGAACCGTTCAGTTTTGACCCGGCGGATTCTGTGGACGCACCAGTTTGTTCCCGAGTTTGCTTTCGACGTCGACGAAGTATTCCCAGTCGCCCCACACGGCGGGACGGTTCCCGGTGTACCGTTTGTCCGTCTTGTGGACGATGAGGAAGTTGTAGTTCCCGTTGTCGTCGTACCCCTTGCAGTTGATGTTGTTTCGAATCCACCCAGAGTCGAGGAACGGGTCGTTCTCGAACGTTCCGCGGTACTGTACCTTGTAGTCACAGACCGTCAGCGTCTCTTGGTCCAGTTCCGACACGCCGCCAACAGTGCCTTGGACACGTCCGTCGCCGAGGTCCCAGTACCAGTCGCCGCTGGCGTCGTACGCGTAGACCGATTTGTACGTCCCTGTGACGACTTCTCCCTCGTCGGGGATGCCGTTTCCATCCTCGTCGTCGTACTTGCTCTTCGCCGTCTGTCCCACTGCCGTCCCCACCGGAAGCGCCGCGAGTGCCGCCGTGACACCGACTCCTCGAAGGAGTTTGCGCCGGGATATATTGGTTCTATTTACCATTGCCCCAACAGAACCACGACGAGTACCGTGATAAGTATGACCTAGTTGTCAAATTGAATACGTAGTTTTGAGTCAACTCGTGACCAGAAAATCTGTATTACCAGACCGTCTACCGGATTGTGATATAGTTTCGGAACACAGACATGAATTTGTAGAAACACGAATTCTGTCGCCTCCAAAAGGAAATTTTTATCCTACCCTGATTGGATGCCGTGCCATGGATAGCCTCGGAATCGAGCACACCGTACACCGAATCGCCGATGCGTACGATATCGAGGTGTACGACGTGCACGAGTCGGGAGACACACTCGTCATCGAGCAAGACGAGTACGAAGACACACGCTCGACGATGACCTCTGCTCTGCTTTTCGACAGATACGACGCCCACTTCGACCACATCGAGATTCGGGTGCCCGAGTCCGACGAAGGGACGCGAGTCAGTCGAAGTCAGTTCCATCAGTCGATGAACTCGTTTTCAGAAGTCATCGGGAACGACCACGGGTTCTAACCCCGTATCCCTCCGAGTGTCGTCGGAGGCGACTTTACTCCTGTGCGTCGACGACGGCCACACCAGCCAAGTTGACGATGTCTTTCACTTCGTCACCACGCTGGAGGACGTGCACCGGTTTGCCCATGCCGACGAGCATCGGGCCGATTGCCTCTGCGCCACCGAGGCGCTGGAGGAGTTTGTAGCCGATGTTGCCCGCCTCGAGGTTCGGGAACACGAGGACGTTCGCCGGTTCGTCGAGGTCCGAAAACTCGTACGTCCCGGTGAGCATCTCCTCGACGAGTGCTGTGTCGGCTTGCATCTCACCATCGACGGGGAAGTCCACCTCGGGGTCGTCGTGGAGGTGTTTCACCGCGTTCCGTGGTTTTCTCGTCCCCTCGTTGTCCACGCTGCCGAAGTCCGAGTACGACAGGAGTGCCGCGCGCGGTTCGACGTTGAACCGGCGAGCGAGTTCTGCGGTGTGTTTGGTTACTTCGGCGAGGACTTCCTCGTCTGGGTCGAGGTTGACTGTCGCGTCGGCGCAGAAGACGACACGGTTCTTGAACGCCAGCATGTAGACACCGGCGGCGTAGTTCGCGTCTTCGGCCGTACCGACGACCTGTAACGGTGGACGGAGGGCCGAGGGGTAGTGGTGGGTCAGACCCGTGAGCATCGCGTCGGCGTCGCCGATGTCGACCATGACGCTGGCGAAGTAATCGGAGTCCTGTCCGACGAGTTCGCCCGCTTCGACGCGGGTGAGGCCGTTTCGCTGTCGCTTCTCGTAGAGGTGGTCGGCGTAGTGACTCCAGTCGCCGTCGTGCGGGTTGGCGATAGTCGGGTCGAAGTCGAGGCCGAGAGCCTCTGCTTTCCGGAGAATCCGTCGCGTTCCCCCGATGAGGATTGGTTCGGCGATTCCTTCCTCCTGCATCTGGTAGGCCGCGCGAATCATCTTCTCGTCTTCCCCTTCGGCGAGGGCAACGCGCTTGGGGTCAGACTTCGCCTTGTTGAGGACGACTTGCATCATCTCGCGGGACTTCCCGAGACGTGCTTCGAGTTCCTCGCGGTACGCCTCCAAGTCGCGTTCGAGACGGGCGGCACCGCTCTCCATGGCCGCCTGTGCGACTGCTGGCGTCACCTCGTAGAGGACGCGCTGGTCCAGTGGTTTGGGGATGAGGTAGTCGGGGCCGAACTGCAACGGTTCGTCACCGTAGGCTTTGACGACGGCGTCGGGCACGTCCTGGCGAGCGAGGTGTGCAAGCGCTTCC
>NZ_LOPV01000145.1 GCF_001469865.1 Haloferax profundi | reverse complement strand
TTCGGGTAGTCTGAGCGTCCCGTCGCCATGATGACCGTGTCGTCGCGGGCGTCCTTCGCGTCCTCGTAGGAGATTTCTGGGTCTGGGTTCGCCATCGCGAAGATGATGGGGTCGTCGGCCATCGACCGGACCATCTCTTTGGAGACGATATCGCCGACAGAGAGGCCGACGAACACGTCTGCGCCCTCCATCGCGTCTTCGAGAGACCCATCTTCGACCCCGCGAGCGAACGGTTCGGTGTACTCGTTGAGTTCGCCCGCCTCGGCGCGTGTCTCCGAGAGAATCCCGTCGATGTCACACATCGTGATGTTCTCTCGCGGGATGCCGAGTGAGACGTAGAACCGCGCCGTCGCCGTCGCCGCAGCACCTGCACCGGCGAAGGTCACACTGAGGTTAGAGAGGTCCTTGTCGGCGATTTCGACGGCGTTGAGGAGGGCGGCACCGGAGATGATTGCCGTGCCGTGCTGGTCGTCGTGGAAGACGGGGATATCCATCCGCTCGCCGAGACGTTGCTCGATTTCGAAGCACTCTGGCGCTTTGATATCCTCCAAATTGATGCCGCCGAACGTCGGTTCCATCGCGGCGACGCTCTCGACGAACGCTTGGGGGTCGGCGATGTCGAACTCCACGTCGAACACGTCGATGTCGGCAAAGCGCTTGAAGAGGACGCCCTTGCCCTCCATGACGGGTTTGGACGCCTGCGCGCCGATATCGCCGAGGCCGAGCACCGCAGAGCCATTCGAGACGACGCCGACGAGGTTCCCCTTCGCCGTGTACTCGTACGCGAGCGTGGGTTCGTCCGCGATATCGAGACACGGCGCGGCCACGCCGGGAGAGTAGGCGAGACTCAGGTCTCGCTGCGTGTTCGTCGGTTTCGTCGTCGCAATCTCTATCTTTCCGGGCGGGTCCTTCCGGTGGTACTCCCGAGCGTCGTCCTCGAGTGTCATTGTAGTTCACCGCGTCGTTGAGAAAGGTAGCCTCTTCGTTCGACACGAGTCTGGCCGAGTCAGTACGTCGCAGTCGTCTGTGCGCGCGCCTCATCTAGCCAGTCGGGGTCTGAGACGGAGGTCGTACCGACGTCGGTCAACTCGAAGCGCCACTCGGCGGAGACGGGGTCACCCGCTTCGGTTTCCCCGCGAAGGTCCCAACTCGACGAGCGAGCGAGGCCGTCTTCGTCCACGAGGACGACCAGCGTGAAGTCGGTGATTGTCACGTTCTCGTCGGACCCGAACGCGGTGACGCCGTACTGCCGCCAGAGCATCGGGTCTGTGTACTCGTATCGGTCGACGGTGACGCCGTCGAACGTCTCGGTGCCGACGAACGTGGCGTCCGAGAAGTCGTCGTACGTGAACGACGCGCCACGTGCGAGAGCATACTCGATTTGGTTGTCATCGGCCGGGAGGACCTGGTAAAACGCCTCGGTGTCGTTGCCCAGTCGGGTGTAACTCGTCCCGTCGGCGATGAACCGTTCGTAACTCACACCCGCTTCGTCGCCGGAGATTGTGAACGTCTCACTCGTCCGGTTCGCTTCGAGGTCGACGTAGTACGTGTTGGTGAGCATCGACTGGCTACCCGTCGAGTCCACCGTCGTCAGCGACCACGAACTCGTGAAACTCCCGGCGTCACGGAGTCGTGTCTCCGGGTCGCCGACGGCGAACTCAGCCGTGTCGTCTCCGTCGTCCTCGGACCCGCCGGTGCCGCCGGACCCACCACTGGTCCCCGCAGCGTCGTCTCCCGACGCCGCCGTCTGAGTGTCTGTCGGAGCACCAGTACACCCCGCGATGACGAGCAACACTGCGACGACGACTGTGAGTACCTGTACACGCATAGTCACGTCTCTAAACGTCACTAACAGGCTTAACCTAGCGTACAGATTTCTCGACAGTCTTCGAGGTGTGTACGTCGGCGGAAGCGCGCAGAGTCGTCAGACCCGACACCGCCCAGAGAATCACCAGTCTCCGGGGACCGAACCCTGAACGAGTCGCTCGTGGACAGCGACGAGGAGGACCACACTCACCACGATGATGCCCACGTCGAGCGGCGTCGAGAGCAACCCGAGCGAGACGATGAGCGTCGTCGCGCACGCCGGTGCGTGGACGGTGTCGGTGGCGACCATCGCCCAACTCGTCACGGCGACTGAGAGGATGCCGCTGGCGACGAGTCTGAGTCCAGCGACCGAAAACGCCGGGATGGATGCTGTGAGTGCCACACCGGACGCGAGCAGTGAATACGCGAGCAAGCCAGCGACGGCCCCGACGACGTGCCCACCGACGACTCGGGTACCTCGGGGACGTTCGTTTGGACCCGCGAACGCGAGGACGAAGGCCGAAGGGCCGAGGCTTGGGAAGACGAACGCCGCACCAGTCGCCCACGCGACTGCCCCGAGAACACCGAACGAGAGGCCCGCAGAGAGCGCCGTCTGGGCACCTCGACCATCCATATCGTTCGATGCACTGGTGCACACTGAAAACTGTGTCTGACTCGGCCAGCGGGATGGCCAGACGAGTCGCAGGCAGAGTTTCAAATGGCTTCTCCGCGACACTGTCTGTATGCCCGGCGCAGTGTTCCTCGAAGGCGACGTCGTCGAACTTCGGACCGTCGAAGCGGACGACATCGAGTTTCTCCACGAGATGGTCAACGACCCGCGTGTGCGGAACGGAATCGCGGCCGTCGACCCCATCACTCGCACCAAAGAGCGCGAGTGGGTCGAATCACGCGGCGACGGCGACGACATCAACTTCGTCGTCTGTGACGACGGCACTCCCGTGGGAAGTATCGGGTTCAAGGCCCCGAACGTAATCAACGGGGCCGTCGAAGTCGGCTACTCGGTCGCTCCGGACCACTGGGGGAAGGGCTACGCAACCGACGCCCTCCGCACTATCTGTGGGTACGCGTTCCGAGAGCGACGACTGAACAAAGTCTACGCGAACGCCTACGAGACGAATCCGGCGTCGTGTCGCGTCCTCGAAAAAGCAGGATTCCAACAGGAGGGCGTCCTCAGAGAACAGGGCTTCGTCGACGGCGAACACGTCGACACGCTTCGCTACGGCCTGCTCTCCGAGGAGTGGAAGCGAGGCGTGACCGAAGACGACGGAAAAGAACGCGACCGAACCGCAGACAGGTGGTTCTAGTCTAAATCCAGCCTTCTTGGACGAGGAGTTCGCCGTTGAGGACCGACGCGCCTGCTGCACCGCGAATCGTGTTGTGTGCGAGGCAGTTGTACTTCACGCCGTTGGGCGTCTCCTGAATCGCGCCGGCGGAGATTTGCATGCCGTCGCCGCGGTCACGGTCGAGTCGGGGTTGCGGCCGGTAGTTGTCCTCGAAGACGTGGATGAGTTGCTCGGGTGCGCTCGGGAGGTCGACACCGGGGAACTCGCGCATCGCGGCGGCGACGTCGTCGGGCGAGGCGTCTTCTTCGAGGTCGGCGAAGACGCTCTCGAGGTGGCCATCGAGCGTCGGGATGCGGTTACACGAGGCGTTGACCTCGGCGTCGTGGAGCGAGAGTTCCGCGCCGTCGAACGACCCGAGGAGTTTGCGCGATTCGGTCTCCATCTTCTCTTCTTCGCCGCCGATGTGCGGGATGGCGTTGTCGATAATCTCCATCGAGGTGACGCCGTCGTAGCCCGCGCCAGAGACTGCCTGGAGGGTCGTGACGTGGACCCGGTCGAGGCCGAACTGGTCGAGTGCGGCGAGCGTCGGGACCATCGTGATGGTCGAACAGTTGGGGTTCTTCACGAGAGCGCCGTCCCATCCGCGTTCGTCCTGCTGGACCTCGATGAGGTCGAGGTGGTCGGGGTTGATTTCGGGAATCGTCAGGGGGACGTCGGGTGCCATGCGGTCGTTCGAGGAGTTCGACGAGACGACGTAGCCCGCGTCGAGGAAGTCGGGTTCGACGTCGGCGGCGACAGACGACGGGAGCGACGAGAAGAGAAGGTCGATGTCGTCGGGAACGTCCGCGGGGTCGGTTCGGCCGACTTCCATCTCTGCGACGTGGTCCGGGATGGGGGTATTGACGCGCCACTTCGCCGCTTCGTCGTAGCGCTTGCCTGCGCTGGACTCACTCGCGGTCAGTGCCCCGAGTTCGAACGTGGGGTGGTCTTCGAGAAGTTGGATGAATCGCTGTCCTACTGCACCGGTTGCGCCGAGAATTCCGACTCGTACTGCCATTACCCGTGTCGTAGTGTGGCACACGCATAAGGCCGTTTGGATTCGAGCCGATATTCTCCCCCAAACAGTTCGAGAGAACGGCAGTTTCGGGCGTTCTATCACGGTCGAACACACAAATCGGCAATCGTCGAACAGGATACCGACGTGCGTTGTGGAAACCGATAGAATAACGTGGAGTTCCCTGAAAGACTACCGCAAATGTTCAGCAAGGTTCTCGTCGCCAATCGAGGCGAGATCGCAGTACGTGTCATGCGTGCATGTGAGGAGTTAGGAGTCCGAACCGTCGCCGTCTACAGCGAGGCCGACAAGCACGGCGGGCACGTGCGCTACGCCGACGAGGCGTACAACATCGGTCCCGCTCGTGCGGCCGACTCCTACCTCGACCACGAGTCGGTCCTCGACGCAGCGCGCAAGGCCGGTGCCGACGCCATCCACCCCGGATACGGCTTCCTCGCGGAGAACGCGACGTTCGCGCGAAAGGTCGAAGAGTCCGAGTTCAAGTGGATTGGCCCATCGGCCGACGCGATGGAACGCCTCGGCGAGAAGACGAAGGCCCGTGCGCTCATGCAGGACGCGGACGTGCCGGTCGTTCCCGGGACGACCGAACCCGCCGAGTCCGCCGCGGACGTGAAGGCCGTCGCCGACGACTACGGCTACCCAGTCGCCATCAAGGCCGAAGGTGGCGGTGGTGGCCGCGGCCTGAAAGTCGTCCACTCCGAAGACGAAGTCGACGACCAGTTCGAGACGGCCAAACGCGAGGGTGAGGCGTACTTCGACAACGCCTCTGTCTACGTCGAGAAGTACCTCGAAGCGCCGCGCCACATCGAAGTGCAGATTCTCGCCGACGAACACGGCAACGTCCGCCATCTCGGCGAACGCGACTGCTCGCTCCAGCGCCGCCACCAGAAGGTCATCGAGGAGGCACCGTCGCCCGCCCTCGACGACGACCTGCGCGAGCGTATCGGTGAGGCCGCCCGACGCGGTGTCCGCGCCGCCGACTACCACAACGCCGGCACGGTGGAGTTCCTCGTCGAAGACGGCGAGTTCTACTTCATGGAGGTCAACACGCGCATCCAGGTCGAACACACCGTCACTGAGGAAGTCACCGGTCTCGACGTCGTGAAGTGGCAGATTCGCGTCGCTGCCGGCGAGGAACTCGACTTCTCGCAAGACGACGTGGAAATCGACGGTCACTCGATGGAGTTCCGTATCAACGCGGAAGCACCCGAGAAGGACTTCGCGCCCGCGACGGGAACGCTCACGACCTACGACCCGCCGGGCGGCATCGGCATCCGCATGGACGACGCCGTCCGTCAGGGCGACGAAATCGGTGGCGACTACGACTCGATGATTGCGAAACTCATCGTCACCGGGTCCGACCGCACCGAAGTCCTCGCCCGCGCCGAACGCGCACTCGCCGAGTTCGACATCGAGGGTCTGCGGACGGTCATCCCGTTCCACCGCCTCATGCTCACCGACGAGCAGTTCCGCGCCGGGACGCACACGACGAAGTACCTCGACAACGTCCTCGACCCAGACCGTATCCAGGCCGCCGTCGAGCGCTGGGCCCCGGAGGCCGTCGCCGACGACGACGAGGACGAAGAGACCACCGAACGGACGTTCACCGTCGAAGTCAACGGCAAGCGCTTCGAGGTTAGTCTCGAAGAACGCGGCGCGCCCGTCATCCCCGTCGGTGGTGCTGCGGCGGCGTCCGCATCCAAGCCGTCCGGCCCGCGAAAGCGCCGTGACGACGGCGACGACGACCAGCAAATCATCGAGGGTGACGGCGAGTCTGTCACCGCCGAGATGCAGGGGACCATCCTCTCTGTCGACGTCGAAGAAGGCGACGAAGTCGAACCCGGAGACACCGTCTGCGTCCTCGAAGCGATGAAGATGGAAAACGACGTGGTCGCCGAACGCGGCGGCACCGTCTCGCAAGTCCTCGTCGGTGAGGGCGACAGCGTCGACATGGGCGACGTGCTCATCGTCATCGAGTAGACGACGCCGCCCACGACGACTGCACCACGAACCGCGAACCTCTTTTCTCGCGCCGCAGTAGCCGACTCCATGAGCGACACGCGACGTACCCTGCTCGCCGCACTCGCCGAGGGTTCCGTCTCCGGTCCCGAACTCGCCGACCGACTCGGCGTCTCCCGCGCCGCCGTCTGGAAACACGTCGAGTCACTTCGAGACGACGGCTTCGGCATCGAGAGCACCGACGAGGGATACGTCGTGACCGACGTGCCGGAGTACGGCGGGCCGGCCATCGAGTACGGACTGGACGCCGACTACGACGTGGAGTTCCACGACGTACTCGCCTCGACGAACGACCGGGCCCGCGAACGCGCCGCCGAAGGTGCGAGCGACGTGGTCGTCGTCGCCCGCGAGCAGTCGGCCAGCAGAGGCCGCAAAGACCGCGTGTGGACCTCGCCCGACGGCGGCGTCTGGATGAGTGTCCTCGTCAGACCGGACGAACCGCCGGCGTTCGCGCCGTTGTACACGCTGGCGATGGCCGTCGCAGTGTGTGATGCGGCGCGAGAAGCGGGAGTGGGTGCGAGTATCAAGTGGCCGAACGATGTGATTGTGAGCGAAGCGAACAATCGCTCATCTGACTCTTCAGAGTCAGATGGTGTCATCGTGAGCGAAGTGAACGATAACTCGTCGGGCGCGTCAGCGTCCGACGTAGGTCCCGCGAACGAAGTGAGCGGGAGAGCAGAACGGCCATCCCACCCCTACCGAAAACTCTGCGGCATCCTCACCGAGATGGAAGGCGAAGCGGACCGCGTCTCGTGGTTGGTCATCGGGGCCGGCATCAACGTCAACATCGACCCGGCGACGCTTCCGGAGGGTGCGACGAGCGTGTCCGCCGAAGCGGGTGACGTCGAACGCCGCGTCTTCGTCCAGCGCGTACTCGAACGCTTCGACGAACTCCGAACCGACCTCGATAGCGTCCTCCCGGCGTGGCGCGAGCGAGCAGACACGCTCGGAAGACGAGTCCGTGTTCACACTGCGGGCGGCGTCGTCGAAGGCGAGGCAGTCGACGTCGAGCACCCCGGCACACTCGTCGTCCAGACTGACGACGGAGCAGTCCGTGTCCACGCCGGCGACTGCGAACACCTCCGACCGACGGGTGACGATTGACCGAAAACAGGTTATCGTTCGCCGTCGGCCGTCGCAGCGGTGTCTGCGGACCCGTCTGTCTCGGCCGGTGATTCCGTCGCCGTCTCGCCTGACGCGTCCGACGCAAGGTCGGAGGCGTCTTCACCGCCCTCGATGCGGACGGTCAACACCGGAACCGACGACGCGCGGACGACTTTCTCGGCCACCGACCCGAGGAGGAGTCGGTCGATACCGCCGCGGCCGTGCGTCCCCATCACGACGAGGTCACACTCGCCGCGTTCGGCGAACTCGACGATTTCCCGACTCGGTGTCCCTTCGAGGACGTGTGTCTCCACTGGGACGCCCTCTTTTTCGGCCGCCCGTTCTACCAGTTCGAGCGCCGATTCGGCATCCGAGCGCAACAGGTCGTCCAGCCCCTCCCACGAGGATTCCATCGGGAGTCCGGCGAAACTCCCGGCATTGACGACGTAGACGCCGTGTAGTTCTGCCCCGTGCACTGCGGCGAGTGCGGCGGCGTGGGTCGCCACGCGGGCCGACCCTGCGGACCCGTCGATGGGAACGATGATTCGGTCGTACAACACCATGACACTAAGTGACATATTACCACAGCAGGTAATAACACTTTGCGACAGCGAGAATATTCCGAGAATAGCGAGTGGTCTGTCGCCGACTCAGAGGTACACGTCTTTCACGTCCGCCATCCCGGCGCGGCGGACGACGGCTCGTGCCACGTCCTGTGCGCCGGCGAGGTTGTCAGTGTCGCCGTCGAGGACGAGCAGCTTCGCCTCACGGCCTTCTTCGACGAGTCCGTAGTTCAGCCCGGCGATGTCGGCACCGTTGATGGTCGCCATCCGCAGCACTTCGGCGGCGGGAACGTCGGCCAGTTTGGAGGTGAACTCCATCTCGCGGAACATCGAGGGACTGTTCAGCATCACGTTGTCCGTGCCGAGGGCGACAGTCGTTCGTTCGACGAGTTCTCGCACCGGCGGGACGCCCACGCCGGTGACGAGGTTCGACCGCGGGCAGACCACGATTGGAATCTCGCTGTCCTCGACGCGTTCGAGGTGAATCGGTTTCGGGTGGACCATGTGGACGAGGAAGTCGGGGTCGAGGTCCAGCGCGGGGTTGACGTCCAGCGAGTCACGCTCGCCGGCGTGGATGCCGAACAGTTTACCCGCGTTCGCCGTCGCAGTCCGGAGTTCGCCGAACTCTGCGTCGCGCGCACCGGAGGCACCGAACCCATCCGACACTTCCATCGCCGCCTCTGTCTCCCGGCCGAAGACGACGGCCTCGATATCACGGCCATCGAGCGCCTGCCGGATGACGTCGACGCCGTCGACGCCGCCCTCGCGGAACTCGAGACACGCCGCCGTCCCGCCGCGTTCCATCATACGCAGTGACCGGCGCATCGCGGCCACTTTCTCGTCGGTGCTCGCGGCCCGGAGGAGTCGGTGTTTCAACCCATCCGGTGGGGCGACGAGGTCGTCGAGCGAGAGTCCTTCGCCCGCCTCTTTCGCGATGGAGTCGCCGAGGTGGGTGTGCGCGTTGACGAACGCGGGGAGGATGATGTCCGTCGAGTCTGTCTCGGTCTCCTCGATGGCAGTAATCGTCCCGTCTTCGACGACGACCCGTCCCTCGACTGGTTCGAAGTCGCGGCCACGAAGTACGGTTCCCTCGAGATGCATCGCTCTCGAATGGGTCGCCCCGTGGCTTGAACCTCTCGTCTCGGAGTGGTCGCCCTGTTTCGCCGGGCGAGGTGTCGCTACTCGAACTCGTCTAACGTCGTGTTCAGACTGCGTCTGACCTCGGAGACGAGTGCCCCGTCGATGTCGAGTCCGAGGACATCCGCTGCGGCGCGTCCGACTCGTTCGGTCTCGTCACTCGGTGCGTAGACGCCGAGTCGCCACTGCTGTTCTTGTGCGGTTCGAAGCGCCTGCACGAGCGGTGACTCGCGTTCTAACTGTCGAATCTCGCCGTTGACCATCACGCGCGAGGACGACTCGGTCATCGAGGGCCGAGAGGACACGTCGAGGATGACCGACTCGGGCGGCACGTCGGCACGGGCGGCAATCTCGCGTTCGAAGTCGACTATCGTCTCGTGGTCGGCGTCGATGACCGACTCGGGGACGTCCGGGAGTTCCGCCCAGACCGCCCGTTTGTACAGGGTGCGGTTGGCGAGACGTTCGGCGAACTCGTTCGTCGAGGGATTGAGTCTGAGCGCGACGAGCAGGTCGTAGTCGTCCATCCGGCGGAGTTCGTCGGCGTCGATGTCCGGTTCGGCGAGGAGTTTCTCGGATGCACGGCGGAGCATCGCCTTCGAGATACGCGCGACGTGGTGTCGGTAGACGGTCGGATTCATCAGCGCACGGGCCAGCAAGAGCGATTCGGCCGTCTGGACGTTTCCCTCGGCGAGGACGAGTTCGCCGTCCACGAACGCGAGTTCCCGAATCAGTCGCTCGTGGTCGATGGTGCCGTAGGGGACGCCAGTGTGGTGGGCGTCGCGGACGAGGTAGTCCATCCGGTCGACGTCGAGTTCACCCGAGACGAGTTGGCCGAACTCGCCGTCGCCGGCGACGAGGGCGGCGACGCGCGTCGGGTCGAGTCCCTCCGATTCGAGCACGTCGCCGACGTTCCCACTCGTGACGAGTTCGTCCACGTCGTCGTGGTACTTGCCCGTGTGTCGCTGTGTCACCTCCTCGATGTTGTGGCTGTAGGGTCCGTGACCGACGTCGTGGAGGAGGGCCGCCGCCTCGACGTGGGCGGCAGCGTCGCCCTCGATGCCGAGGTGCGAGAGAGCACGGGAGGCGAGGTGGTAGACGCCGAGGCTGTGTTCGAAGCGCGTGTGGTTCGCAGAGGGGTAGACCAGTTGGACCGTCCCCAACTGCTTGATACGCCGAAGGCGTTGCATCTCCGGCGTGTCGAGGAGTGCCTCGGCCGCGCCCTCGACCTCGATGTGGTCGTGGACGCTGTCCTTGATGGTCGTCATGGTGGGGCATTCGGCCGTCATCGGGTAAAAAGGGTCGGGCGGGGAGGCGCAAACGGGCCGGTGGCTCTGTGTCGAATGGGTCACAAAACGGGAATCGTGGACGCAGACTGTCTCAGCGGTCCGATTAGGCCGCCGGGCGACCTGCGGTCTCTCCGCGGCCACTGTTGATGTAGCCACCGATGATACCACCGACAGCGCCGGGGATACCCGCGACGAAGATGAGGGCCAGGAGACCAAGCCCCGCACCGAGGCCGAAGATACCCGCGACGAGCGTTCCGAGGACGGTCAGGATGACGCCCACGATGAGCGCTCCGATGACGGTGGCCAGTGCCCCGTGGGTGGCGTCACTCGTGGTGCTGCGGTTGTTGTAGTACCCGGCGACACCGCCTGCGATGAGCCCAGCTAATCCTGCGCCGACGACTGGGAGCGCGACGTCTGTGAACGGGATGACGAACCCGCTGAGTAGTCCGAGGACGATGTTGGTCGCGAAACCGTATAGGACAGCACGCCAGTTGATGGCCATACCTCTCACAACGATGTGAAATCGATTAAATACCTCAGACAGATATCATGAAAATCCCGGTTTTGAGGACATACAATCTGAAAGTCGGATGGCGGTGGATGTCCGCCGGCGTCGTGTAGTCACTCGAACTGGCAGTGGCCCGTCTCCTCACACGTGGGTCGTCACTCGTGTCGGGAGATCCAACACGTCGATTGCCGCCGCCGCGACGTCGTCTCTGACCGTCTCGGGAGCGTAGACGCCGAGTCGCCACTGGATTCGCTCTGCTGCCCGGAGCGCACCGACCAGTTCTGACGCGTCTTCGAGTCGGCGCACGACGCCGTCGACGACCACACGTGACCGTGACTCTTTGATTCGTGGCCGCGACGGAGCGTCGACGATAACCGACATGGGGGACACGCCCGCCACGTCGGCTATCTCACGTTCGGCCGCCCGCGACGCCTCGAAATCGAGTTCGACGACGTCAGCCGAAACCGCGTCGATGGGTGCCCAGACTGCTCGCTTGTACAGGTTTCGGCACTCGATACGATGGCCGAGTTCGGGGACGTGCTCGTCGAGGGCGACCAGCAAGTCGTGGTCCGCCATTCGGACGAACTCGTCGAGTGAGACGGCGTCGTCGACGAGTCGTTCGGACGCTCGTTCGAGCATCGCGCCCGCGATACGCGAGACGTGGTGACGGTACACTGTCCCGTTCATCAACGCGCGGGCCAACAAGAGCGACTCTGCCGTCTGGACGTTTCCCTCGGCGAGGACCACTTTGCCGTCTCGATACCGAAGTTCGCGGACGAGTCGCCCGTGGTCGATAGTGCCGTAGGGGACGCCGGTGTGGTGGGCGTCGCGGACGAGGTAGTCCATCCGGTCCACGTCGAGTTCGCCAGAGACGAGTTGGCCGAGTCCGCTGTCGCCGGCGACGAGGGCAGCCACGCGCGACGAGTCGAGGCCGTGTGCGTCGAGCACGTCGCCGACAGCCGTTCCGTCGAGGAGGTGGTGTATCTCGTCGTGGTCGCGGCCAGTTCGGCGGCGGATGAGGTCCTCAGTTTGGTGCCCGTACGGGCCGTGTCCGATGTCGTGGAGGAGCGCAGCAGCACGGACGTGCGCGGCGCGGTCACCGTCGATTTCGAGGTGCGAGAGGGCGCGCGAGGCGAGGTGGTAGACGCCGAGGCTGTGTTCGAAGCGGGTGTGACTCGCGGAGGGGTAGACGAGTCGGACCGTCGAGAGTTGCTTGATGTGCCGAAGGCGCTGGAACTCGGGCGTATCGACGAGTTCGGCGGCCACGGGGTCGAGTGAGATGTAGTCGTGGACGCTGTCTTTGACCGCGGTCATACTGGTGCTTGCACGACGAGTGTCAAATATCCCGAGCGTTCACTTCGGTGAAGAGAACCGACGCTATCGGTTCTGCTCGAACTCTGCTGTGACCTGTTCGGCCGTCGTGTTGGCGACGGCGTCGATGAGGTGGGTCCGATAGGCTGGTCGAGAGACGAGGCCGGTTCCCGACACGTCGACGCGAGCGTCGAGAGTCCCCGCGACGTCGGGCCCCATCGTCGAGTTGAACACGAAGGGGCCATCGGAGAGGGCTGCATCGACGTGCTCGCGGTGTCCACCGACGTCGAACGCGGCCCGCCACGTCGCGGACCCCGACGGCGTGACGGGGTTCCAGCGCGGATTCCACTCGTCGACGACGACGACCACGACGGCCCGGTCGTACGACTCACGCGCCTCGATTGGGTCGAGAGAGAGGCCCTCTCGTTGGAACGACGCGACGAGTTCGTCGGTCAGGTCGTCGCGGATGGCGTCGGGTGCATCTACGACGAGGTATCCGTCGTCGACCGGCGGGAGCGACTCGGCGTCGGCGCTGGCGGCGGTTGCCGTGTGGTCTGACGACGTCTGGTAGGTCGCCGCGTCGAAGTCGACGAAGAGGAACGCGCCGCTGAGGGCCGCGAGAACGACGAGGACGGCGACGAAGGCAGAGGCGAGGGAACGCGGGGACTGGGGCATATCTCCGTATCGTCTGCCAAAACTGATAGTCGTACTGTGGTTCGTGCTGTCTCGAGGCGCAGTCGGCCGGTACAACCCGCTCAGTCGGCCGCCACAAACCACTTTTCCACCGCGCGAGTGACAGTGGTCGCATGGGGGTAAAATCGTCTCTCGGGAACCTCCTCGGTCTGTTCTTGCTCGTCGTGGCCGGGGGTGCGGGACTCAACGCGGCGTATCTGGTGGGTGTGAGCGCACTCACGGGCCTCACCATCCCCCGTGCCTCGGCAATCGTATTCTCGCTCGGACTGTCGGTGACGACTGGGTTCACCGGGTACTTCGTCCGAAAGGCCGTCGCCGGACAAGTGATGCCGTCGACGTTCGACACGTCCGTGGCGTACCGCGGCGGTCGGTGACGCCCGACGTCCGGTGAAGGAACTTTCAAACCGCCACTCACCCTACGGCGGAGCATGGTAACCTTCCTCGCTGGGGGCACGGGCACCCCCAAACTCCTCGACGGTGCGGGTGAGGTGTTCGACCCCGCCGAGACGACAGTCGTCGCCAACACGGGCGACGACGTGGAACTCGGCGGCCACCTCGTCTGTCCCGACGTGGACACGGTTCTCTTCTGGGGCGGCGGCGTCCTCGACACCGACCGGTGGTGGGGCATCGCCGACGACACCACCGAGACGGACGACGAACTCCACCGCCTCGCCGACGCGGCAGGCCTCGAATCCGGCCCCCGATTCCTCCCCGACCACGCACAGACCGCTGGACGCGACATCGCCCGGTGGCGACGGTTCTCCGGCGTCGCGGAGTTCATGGAAATCGGTGACCGTGACCGGGCAGTCCACATCACTCGCACCTCGCTCCTCGACGAAGGGCGCTCGCTCACCGACGTCACGCGAACCCTCGCAGACGCCTTCGGCCTCGCCGTCTCACTACTTCCCATGAGCGACGACCCCGTGGCGACGCTCGTTCACACCGACGAAGGGACGATGCACTTCCAGGAATACTGGGTCCACCACCGGGCCGAACCCACAGTTCGAGACGTCGAGTTCCGCGGCGCGGACGTGGCCGAAATCACCGACGACGTGGCCGCCGCCCTCTCGGACCCCGTGGTCGTCGGTCCGTCGAATCCCATCACGAGCATCGGTCCGATGCTCGCCCTCGAGGGGTTCCGCGAGGCACTCGCCGAGACACCCGTCGTCGCCGTCTCGCCGTTCGTCGAAGACCGGGTGTTCTCCGGCCCCGCGGCGGACCTGATGGCCGGTGTGGGCTACGACCCGTCGACTGCGGGCGTCGCGGAAGCCTACCCCTTCGCCGACGCGTTCGTCCTCGACGACGAGGATGGAACCGACCTCGACCGACCGGTCGTCCGGACGGACACGCGAATCGACGGACTAGAAGACGCCGCGCGAGTCGCTCGCGCCGTCGACGAAGCGCTTCGGGAGGTGTCGTGATGTTCTCTCCTCGCCTCGCCGTCGCCAGTCTCAGTGGCGAATCTGACGCTGACTGGGCACGCGCTGCCGCCCCGCACGTCGGCGCAGCGTTCCTCGGGGGCGTCGCGCTGGACCAGCCCGCACAGGAGGCCGCTCGCGCCCTCGTCGCCCGTGGACGCTCGGAGTTTCTGACCGACGACCCAGTCGGGTTCGTCGCGGACCAACTCACCGCGCTGGACGATTCAGACCTCTTCGTCGCCGTCAACGTCCGTGCCACCTCGCGCGACCCACTTCGCGAAGTCGCCGCGGTCTGTGCCGACCACGGCGCTGGTGTCGAGGTGAACGCGCACTGCCGACAGGAGGAACTCTGCGCAATCGGATGCGGTGAGTCGCTTCTGCGCGACACCGACCGACTCGTGGCGTACGTCGCTGCGGCGGCCGAGTCCGGCGCACCCGTCGGCGTGAAAGTACGCGCAGAAGTCGAGGGCGTCGACCTCGCCGCACTCGCACCGAAACTCGCAGACGTGGGCGCATCGTGGCTTCACGTCGACGCGATGGACTCGGAGTCCGTCGTCGCCGACGTCGTCGCCGCCGCGCCCGACCTGTTCGTCGTCGCCAACAACGGCGTCCGGGACCGAGACACCGCACAGGAGTATCTCCGATATGGCGCGGACGCCGTCAGCGTCGGCCGACCGAGCGACGACCCGGTCGTCCTCAGTCGCGTCAACGAAGCCGTCGGCGAGTGGTTCGAATCTGAGGGAGAGAGCCACAGCCCCGACGAATCGGAGGTGTCTGCCCGATGACGAAGCCCTCAGTCACCGACCGAGGGTTCGGCCCGGCACGACACGCCGAACTCGCACTCCTCCTCGAAGTCGCTGGAACCCCAAAGCCGGGGAACGTGGACCGACGGCGTGACCTCTCGGACCTGCACTTCGAACACTTCCTCACTGGTGCCGTCGGGTCCGCTTCGGGCCTCCGACTCGCCGAGGACGGTGCATCGGTCGGCGAGGCGTTCGAGACGGCCGTCGCCGGGATGAGCAAGCAGGGCGGTGGCAACACGCAGTTCGGATGCGTGCTCCTCCTCGTTCCACTCGTCCGGGCGGCCGCGGCAGGCGACCTCTCCCCAGCGGGCGTGACCGACGTAGTCGAACAGACTACCGTCGACGACGCGGTGGCGTTCTACCGGGCCTTCGAGCACGTCGACGTGGCCGTCGGCGACCCCCCGGAAGACGCATCCGACCTCGACGTCCGCCGCGGGTCTGAGGCCGAGTCCGCCCTGCGAGAACAGGGCCTCACCTTCCTCGACGTGATGGAACTCAGCGCCGAGGGGGACGCCAACGCCCGCGAATGGACTGGTGGGTTCGCCCGGACCTTCCGCGCCGCCGAATCGATTCTAGCCGACGAGGGGCCGGTCACCGACCGCGTCGCCCGGGCGTTCCTCGACTTGCTCGCCGAGGAACCCGACACACTTGTCGTCACGAACCACGGCGACGCTGTCGCACGCGACGTGATGGACCGCGCTGCTGCCGTCTCGAATCTCGACGAGGCCGAGGAACTCGCCGAGTCGTTCGTCGCCGAGGGAATCAACCCCGGAACGACCGCCGACATCGTCTGCGCGGCGACGTTCGTCGCGTTGGAGCGAGGTGTTCCGCTGTGACTGGCGATGGTGGGCGTGTCGCGTGGCCCGTCGAACTCCGCGGTGTCACCGAGTCTGTCGTCGCCACGCTCGGCCCGAACGACTTGTGGAATTTCGCCGCGCTTGGACTCCACGCGCCCGGTGACTCCGACGAACCAGACGACTCCGACGGAACCGTCACGGCGACGACGTGGGGGAACACCCGCACGCGACGAAACTTCCATCGCCAAGGCGGTGGCGTCGTCCAGTTCGTCACCGACCCGCTGGATTTCGTCGAGGCGGCGATGACGATCCGCGAAGAACCGTCGCCCGTCCTCGACTCCGCCGACGCGTGGGCCGAAGTCGAAGCGACGCAGGTCGGTTCTGGCGAGGATGGCGGGACGCGCTGGGAGAGATGGGAACTCCGCCCCGTCGATGCGGCCGTCGAATCGACCCGTCCGTTCACTATCAATCGCGGGTTCGGGGCCGTCGTCGACGCCACAGTCGCTGCCTCTCGTCTCGACGTGCCGACGTTCGATACCGACGTGCTCTTCGACCGACTCGCGTACTTCGCAGAGACGGTCGAAAAGTGCGGTGGACCGCGAGAGCGAGAGGCGTTCGAACGCATCGACGAGGTGACGGGGTGGCGCGAGCGGGCGTCGCAAAGACGGAACGAATCGTTTTAGTGTTCGTCCGGGGAAATTCTGCACATGGCAATCAAGCCCAAGTACGTCAAGCAGCTTGGTAACATCCTGCTGGAGAAATACCCGCAGGCGTTCAACACGGACTTCGAGACGAACAAAGACAGCGTCAGTCAACTGACGACGGTGGAGTCGAAGAGCGTCCGCAACCGCATCGCGGGCTACATCACCCGGAAGAAGGGCGCTCAGACCGCGTAAATTCGAAGCAGACGATTCTCTCTGCGACTACTCTTCTCCACCCGCGTCGGGAGCGGTAGCGCTGGCTCTCCAAACAGACACTGTTTATACGAGTGACACGTTCGTGGAGACGTGAAGTGGTTGGCGCGCGGCGCTATCGTCGTATTCGTGGTGTTGCTCGTCGCGGGGGGAGGTGCCGTGGTCTACTTGTCGCTGCCGTATCACGGACCGCCGCCGTCGGTCCAGCAGGCCCACGACGACCCTCGGGTAACCGTGACGACAGCAGACGGCGTTCACGTTCTCTCTCCGGCGAACGCCGAGTCGACTGTCGGATTCGTCTTCTATCCCGGCGCGCGCGTCGCTCCGGACGCGTACTACAGTACGTTCACGCCGGTGGTGACACGGGCGAACGTCACGGTGTTCGTCCCGGAGATGCCACTCAACGTCGCGCTTCTCGACACCGATTCCGCCGAACGGATTCGGGCACAGCATCCCGATATCCAGACCTGGTTCGTCGGCGGTCACTCACTCGGAGGCGTCGCCGCCTGCCAGTACGCCGACTCACACGACGTTCGGGGACTCGTCTTGTTCGCGTCCTACTGCAACGTCGACGTGAGCGACGAGTCGTTTGCGGCCCTCACCGTCACCGGAAGCGCAGATACCGTCCTGAACCGTGCGAACTACCGGGAGGCGGCGACGCGACTCCCTCCCGACACGACGACCCGTGAAATCGAGGGGATGAACCACACACAGTTCGCCTCGTATCGAGGGCAGCGCGGAGACTCGCCTGCGTCACTCTCGTACGACGAGGCGCACCGACGCCTCGCCGACCTCCTCGTCCCGTGGTTGACCGACCACTCGACACCCGTTGGGAGTGACGCCGGCGACGGACGAGAGACACACGGCGAACGTCGGTTCTGAGTACACTCCCGCTGGACCGACGCGAGCCTTTACCACACGCTGCGACGACTCTCTCCCATGCGCGTCATCGGCCACCGTGGATGCCCTACACTCGCACCGGAGAACACGCTGGCAGCCTTTCGAGCGGCCGCAGACCGCCTCGACTGGGTCGAACTCGACGTTCGGCGCTGTGCGAGTGGTGAACTCGTCGTCTTCCACGACGAGACACTCGACAGACTGACCGAGGCTACCGGCCGAGTCGCCGACGCGACACTCCCTGAACTCCGCGTGCTCCGCGTCGGCGACTCCGAGGAGTCGATTCCGACGCTCTCGGAAGTGTTCGAGACGCTCCCCGACGACGTCGCTGTCAACGTCGAACTGAAAGAATCGGGGCTCGCGGCCGCCCTCGCCGACGTCGTCGCCGCGACTCGACACGAGGCTCTCGTCTCGTCGTTCGACGCCGACGCACTTCGGGAGGTTCGCGAGGCGACGGCCCTGCCCATCGCGTATCTCTGTTCTACCGACTGGGACGGCGCCATCCGCGTCGCGACCGAACTCGGATGTCTCGCCCTTCACCCCCACTACGACCTGTTGTCGGCGGAACGCGTCGCCGAGGCCCACGACGCAGGACTCGAACTGAACGCGTGGACCGTCCTCGACAGCGAGACGGCAGAGCGACTCCGCGAGTGGGGTGTAGACGGCGTCATCGTCGACGACCCGACGATTGGAACGGAAAACAGCAAACGGGGCGCGAGGTAGATTAGAACCGGTCGACGCGACCCGAGGCGGCCCACGCGTTCGTGGGCGCGCCCGAGGGGACGCGGCGGCTACATCCGGTGACCGAGTGGAGTCGGCCGGCGTACTGCCAGCGCTTCTCGTTCCACGTCTCT
>NZ_LOPV01000144.1 GCF_001469865.1 Haloferax profundi | reverse complement strand
GCGGCAGCAGCGGCAGCGGCGGCCTGCTGGTCGTGGAGGTGCGCGCCGACGGCGGCGGCGATGGCGGCCGCCTCTTCGGGGTCTGCATCGTCGGGAATCGACAGCCCCGAGAGCAGGTCCTCGCTCATAACGGGATGTTCCCGTGCTTCTTGTCCGGTTGCGACTTGCGCTTGGACTTCAGCATCCGGAGGTCGGCGATGAGGCGCTTCCGCGTCTCACCCGGTTCGATGACGTCGTCGACGAATCCACGGTCGGCGGCGGTGTACGGGTTCGCGAACTCTTCGCGGTACTCCTCGATGAGTTCGTCGCGACGAGCGTCGGGGTCGTCGGCCGCCGCAAGTTCGTCTCGGTAGAGAATGTTGACCGCGCCCTGTGGGCCCATGACCGCGATTTCGGCCGTCGGCCACGCGT
>NZ_LOPV01000143.1 GCF_001469865.1 Haloferax profundi | reverse complement strand
AGGTGTTTCGAGGCCATGACGTCGTACGCACCGCCGTAGGCTTTGCGCGTGATGACCGTCATCAGGGGAACCGTGGCCTCGGAGTAGGCGTACAGGAGTTTCGCACCGTGACGGATGATACCGTTGTGTTCCTGGTCGGTTCCGGGGAGGAATCCGGGCACGTCCACGAACGTCAGGATGGGGACGTTGAAGGAGTCGCACATCCGGATGAACCGCGCTGCCTTCTCGGACGACTCGATGTCGAGAGTGCCAGCGTTCACCCGGGGTTGGTTCGCGACGAGACCGACCGAGTGGCCGTCGAGGCGGCCGAAGCCGACGACGATGTTCTTCGCGAAGTCTTCCTGCACCTCGAAGAACGACCCCTCGTCGACGACGCCGCCGATGACGTCGTGGATGTCGTACGGTTTCCGCGGTTGGTCGGGGACGACTTCCGCGAGGTGTTCGTCGACGCGGTCCGGGTCGTCCCACGGTTCGACGCGGGGCGGGTCCTCGACGTTGTTCTGCGGCAGGTACGACAGGAGGTGGCGGATGTCGTCGAGTGCCTGCTCTTCGGTGTCGGTGGCGAAGTGGGCGACACCGCTCGTCGCGGTGTGCGTGGTCGCACCACCGAGTTCGTCGAAGGTGACCTCCTCGCCCGTGACCGTCTTGATGACGTCCGGGCCGGTGATGAACATGTGGCTGGTGTCGCGGACCATGAACGTGAAGTCCGTCAGCGCCGGGGAGTAGACGGCACCGCCGGCACAGGGACCCATGATAGCGGAAATCTGCGGGATGACACCCGACGCTTCGGTGTTACGGCGGAAGATTTCGCCGAACCCACCGAGCGACTGGACGCCCTCTTGGATGCGCGCGCCGGCGGAGTCGTTCAACCCGACGACGGGTGCGCCGACTTCCATCGCCTTGTCCATCACCTTGCAGACCTTCTCGGCGAAGACTTCGCCGAGCGACCCGCCGAAGACGGTGAAGTCGTGGGCGAAGACGAAGACGGTTCGTCCGTCTACTTCGCCGTATCCCGTGACGACGCCGTCGCCGGGGAGTTTCGACTCTTCCATGCCGAACTTGTGGTTTCGGTGCGTGCGGAACTGGTCGAACTCCTGGAACGTGCCGTCGTCGAGGAAGTAATCGACACGCTCGCGGGCGGTCATCTTCCCCTTGTCGTGCTGGGAGGCGATTCGGTCTTCGCCGCCGCCCTTCAGTGCTTCTTCGCGTTTCTCACGGAGTTCGTCGATCCGGTCTTCCATCGTCATGCCAGACCACCTTCGCTCATTGGAACGTCGGTGCGTAGTCTGGGGTCAAAGGAGTTCCGCAATCCGGCAACCCTTACTTCGACAACTGTCGAATAATAGGTCGAACAATCATCACAGATAGCACCCCAAAATCGATGGACTGCGTCGATGCAGCGGGAGAAAAAGACCAGCGAACGCGGCTTAGACGACCGAGTCGGGTCGTCGCAGGCCGACGAACGCGATGGCACTCGCGAGCACCGAGATACCGACAGTCGGCCAGAAGCCGAGACTCGCGTCCACGCCGAAGTGCGTCAAGAGCGTGAAGACGAGGAACAGCGGGAGTACGACGCCCGCACCGAAGAGCCACGGCGTCGCGAGGGCCTTCGCGACGGGGCCGCCGCCCGCGGTGAGCTCGTCGACTGCTTCGCGGCCCATGACCCACCCGACGAACAGGAGGAACGCGGCGAGACCGGCGGTCAGGAGTACGTTGACGAGGGTGCCCGCGACGAATCCGAAGATGCTCGGGTTGAACGCACACACCGTTCCCGTCACGGCGACGAGGCCGGTCATGCCGAGGACCGCCTGCTTGCGCGAGATGTCGTACTCGTCGACGAGGAACGCGACCGGAATCTCCAGCATACTGATGGAACTCGACAGTGCAGCGAGCGTCACGACGGCGAAGAACGCTGTCGCGATGAGCGTGCCAGCAGGAAGTTGCGAGAACGCGCCTGCGAGGCCGACGAACAGCGCACCGGGGCCAGTACCGGTCTCGGTGGGGTTGATACCCTGCGAGAACAGGAGTGGGAAAACGACGAGGCCGGTGATGACACCGACGCTCGTGTTGAGGACGGCGATGGCCGACCCGTCGAAGGGGAGCGACCGGTCCTCGTCGAGGTACGAGGCGTAGGTAATCATCGTGCCCGCACCGAGCGAGAGCGTAAAGAGCGCCTGTCCGGCGGCGGGGCCGAGGATGGCGAAGAAGTTCTCAGAGAGAACCGACGGGTCGAATCGGAGGAAGAAGGCGTATCCCGCCGCCGCGTTGGGTTGCGTCGCGGCCCACGCCGCGAGGCCGACGAGGAGGACGAGAACGGCGGGCATCATGACCTTGGTGCCGAGTTCGATGCCCTTGCGGACGCCTCCAAAGACGATGAGAGCGGTCAGTCCGAGGAACAGGAGGTGGTAGAGTGCAGCGTCCGCGCCGGCAGAGACGCCGCCGAAGTACTGGCCGGGATTGGCGAAGTACGCGGGATTCCCGGCGACGACAGAGACACCGCTTTCGAGGAGATAACGGAGAATCCACCCGCCGACGACGCTGTAGAACGACAACAGCGAGATTCCAGTGATAACCGAGAACGCGCCGACGACGCCCCACTTTTTCGACCCCGAGAGGTCACGGAGTGCGCCGACCGGCGATTTCTTCGCCCGCCGGCCGATGACGAACTCACCGAGGAGTCCGGGGACGCCGACGAGGAGGACGATTCCGAGGTACACGACGAGGAACGCGCTCCCGCCGTTTTCTGCGGTCTGCCACGGGAACCGCCAGATGTTCCCGAGGCCGACGGCGCTGCCGACAGCGGCGAGGATGAACCCGAGTCGTGTTGCCCATGTTTCTCGTGCCATTGAGACCCATTGTCAGTCAACCCCTAAAATGGCTTTCGGACCGAAGAAACGTCATCGCAGAAATTTAACGGTTCTACCGGCCACAAAAGCGGAATTCGCCATCGATTATTCGGAAAAGATGCGCAGCTGCCTACGATTCGTAACTGGCCGAAGAAATGGATTGTTCCCGACGTGCAGCGGCGGGTCGTCTCCGCTTCAGAGCGGCGGGATGATAGCCGGGTTCGCGCCGAGGAACAGGGTCTGGAGGCCCAGTGCGAGCGTGACGACGACGGCCACGATGACGAGCGTCCGCGCGAGCCAGAGCCACGTGATGCCGACGCCGTCGCCGAGGCCACTGCCTTTCATGAGTTCGTCGATGGCGGGAGCGCCGTAGACCCACGCCACGAAGATGAGGATGCCGAGGACACCCACCGGCAGGAAGAACTTGTACGCGAGCGTGTCGAACCACCCGAGCCACGCCGTGTCGATGGCCGACGGGACGCCGAGGAGGAAGATGATTCCGCCGAGCGTGACGGCCACCTGCGGGCGAGACACGTCGTAGTTGTCGATGACCCACGAGACGACGACTTCGAGGAGGCTAATCGCAGACGAGAGCGCCGCGATGAGCACGACGCCGAAGAAGACGACGCCGATGAGTTGTCCAGCGGGGAGGCTACCGAACGCGCCGGCGACGCTGATGAACACCGCGCCCGCACCGCTGGTGTTGGGGTCGATGCCCTGTGCGAACAGGAGTGGAAGGACGACGAGACCAGCGAGGACGCCGACGAAACTGTTCAGGAAGACGATGGTGATACCGTCACCGAACAGGCTCTGGTCGCCGTCGATGTAGGAGGCGTAGGTAATCATCGCGCCCATCCCAATCGAGAGCGAGAAGAACGCCTGCCCGACGGCGAACGGCACGATGTCGGTGAAGTTCGCAGCGAGTGCGTCGAAGTCGGGCGAGAGGAAGTACGCGTACCCTGCGGACGCGCCGGGAAGCGTGAAGGCGAAGACGGCGAGTGCGCCGAGGATGACGACGATACTCGGAACCATCAGCTTCGTCGCCTTCTCGATGCCGTCTTCGATACCCGCGGCGACGATGCCGACGACGAGTGCCATGAAGACGGCGTGGAGCACGAGGGCGTCCATGCCGGCGGAAATCTGTCCGAAGTACTCGGCGGGCGCACCGAAGTACGCGCCCGTCACACTGCCACCGAGGTACCGGAGGACCCACCCGCCGACGACACTGTAGTACGAGAGAATCCAGAATCCGGTGAAGAGGCCGAGCGCACCGACGATGCGCCAGTTCTTGTGCCCGAGTTTCTCGAAGGCGTCGATGGTGTTGAGGTTGGCCTTGCGTCCGATGATGAACTCGGCGAGGATGGCCGGGAGGCCGATACCGAGTGCGGCGACGAGGTAGACAATCAGGAACGACGCGCCACCGAACTGTGCGGTCTTGAACGGGAACTGCCAGATGTTCCCGAGGCCGACGGCACTGCCGACAGCGGCGAGGATGAATCCTGCCCTGCTTGCCCATGTTTCACGTTCGCTCATATCTACCACCCTGTTGCCGATGTGGGTGTGATAAATGACGCGGTATGCCGTCGCATATCGGAGGAAAAATCGACATATTTCTCCAACCGATTATATATGGAAAGACGTTCGTCCGAATATCGAGGGAAAGTATCTTCTAAATTCTAACGTGTGTCGTGTTCGTGAATGGCTCACTCGGGGTGAAATAATTCGTGCGCGAAGGTGTGGAATTATGTGTCACGGGCGATGATATCACGACTCACCGTAGACCGGAACTGCGGCCCCACTCGTCGCCGACGACGCATCCGAACAGAGGAACAACACCACGTCCGCAATCTCCTCTGGTTTCACCCACGCGTCGAAGTCCGCGTCGGGCATCATCTCGCGGTTCATCTCGGTGTCGATGACGCTCGGCATCACCGCGTTCGCGCGCACGATGCCGAGGTTCTCTTCTGCGATGGTCTCGGTGAGCAGACGGACGCCGGCCTTCGACGCCCGGTAGACGCCGTCACCGTTCCCGCCTTCGAGTGACGAGCGAGCGGAGACGCTCACGATTGCTCCTCCTGTCTTTTCGAGGTGCGGAATCGCGTGCTTCGACGCGAGGAACATCGTCTTGAGGTTCACGTCGAAGAGGAAATCGAACGTGTCCACCTCCGTCTCGTCGATTGGTGTCCCGCCGCGCCACGTCCCGGCGATGTTGGCGAGGTGGTCGAGTCGGCCGAAGTCCGAGACAGCGGCGTCGACGACGCGGGCCACCTCCTCTTCGTCGGTGAAGTCACCTTCGTAGAACCGGACACCTTCGGAGTCGAAGAACCCGTCGTCGTCGTCGGGGGCGACCACGTCCGCGGCGGCTACGTTCGCGCCGGCGTCGGCGAATGCTCTGGCCACTGCACCGCCGAGGGCACCGCTCGCGCCGGTGACGAGTGCGACTGTTCCGTCGAAGTCGTAGTTCACGTCCATGTCCGTGTACTACGTGAGCGAGGCCCATAATTTGGTCGTGGCCGTGCAGTCGCTGGCCGAACGCTGAGACAGAAAATCGCAGACCGAGTGTGGTCAGGGCGTGACGACGAGTTTGCCGAGGAAGCTATCTTCCATGACGGCACGCTGGGCCTCAGCCGCCTCGTCGAGGCCGTAGGTCCGCGCAACGTCGATTTCGAACTCACCTGCGCCCATCTGTCCGGCGAGTTCGCGCAGTGGCGCGGCGAGTTCCGGCGTGTTGAACATGCTCATCATCGTAATCTGGAGGTCCTTGCCGCGGGCCGACGACGACAGGTCGAAGCCGACCTGCGGGTCGTTCTCGCCGATACCGACGACGCGGCCACCAGTCGTCGCCACGTCGGCGTCGAACTGGAGGTAGTCGTCGAGGCGGTGGTCGAGCGTCAGGTCGACGCCGTCGCCTTTCGCGGCGTCAGTGACGGCCTCTGCGAGGTCGTCGCGGTCGTAGTCGAGGACGACGTCCGCGCCGAGTTCGGACACGCGGTCGTGGTATTTCGGTGCCGCCGTTGTGATGACCTGTGCGCCCGCGGCCGCGGCGAGTTGGACCGCCGCGTGGCCGACGCCGCCGGACCCGCCGTGAATGAGAACCGTATCGCCGAGTTGCATCTCGCCGTGGTCGACGAGTGCTCGCCACGCGGTGACGCCGGCGACGCCCGCACCGCCGGCGGCGACGAGGTCCACTCCGTCTGGGAGGACTGCGAGGCGGTCGGTGGGGACGGCGGCGAACTCGGCGTAGCCACCGTAGTGGTCCTTTCCGATGCCAGTGCCCACGACTGCATCGCCTTCCTCGAATCCAGTCACGTCGCTCCCGACGGCAGCGACTTCGCCGGCGACGTCCACGCCGGGAATCATCGGCATGGCGAACGGTTGGTACGACCCTTCGCGGAAGTAGGTGTCCACCGGGTTGACGCCCGCCGCGGCAACCTCGACGAGCACCTCGTCTGCCGCCGGTTCGGGCGTGTCGATGTCGTCTACCTGAAGTACGTCGCGTCCACCGTGTTCGTGGAATCTGACAGCGCGCATGACGAGAGGTGTGTCCTCATTCGTGATAAAATCGGACACCCCGGCCAGATACTGGGGGTGTTCATACACGCTGCGGCCAGATGAGAGCGCTGTCGCTGGCGGTGCCACAGAGACGAGCGCTGTCGCTCCCAGTGCCAGAGGCGGAGGGCGTCACTGGAGGGCGGGTGTGCGGTGACTCACCGAAGTCCTGACCCAGCGAGGAAGGCGAGGACACCGGCGACGACACCGAACGTCAGGAGGACCAACAGGATGCGGCGTTGGCGGGGTGTGAGCGGCGCGGGATGCAGAGACCGCTCGAGCGCGAACCCTAATGCGGTCCCAGTCGCCACGAAGATGACGAGGAGCATCGTTATCTGCCTCGTCATCCACCATGCGGCGACGCCGAACGAGAGACCGAGGACCATGCCGAGGGCCCAACCGAACCCTCCAGTGTGGCGGCGTTCGTTCGTCTCGGTTCCCATACGCCGAGTACGTCGTTGAGTGACAAACACACACCGGTAGCTGTGCCAAATCGAGACTGTACCGTTCGGAGACATTACTGGGTGGACACGCTCCGCGCCCGGAGATGGGTCGAAATGAGAGACCCCGCGTGTGCGAGACCCGTCTGTGACTCCACGCCGTCCGAACGACGGCAGTCGAACACCGTTGTCGCCCGAATGCCACTGCCTGAATCAAAGTATTATTCGACTACCGAGTAAACTCGCGTCCCGTAATTTTCCGAGACAATTCTGAACGAGATGGATGGGATTTAAGCGCGTGCCTTTCCCTCCCACGCATGGTAATGAAGCTTCACGAATACCAGGCGAAGAATATCTTCGCAGAGGCAGGGATTCCGGTCCCAGAGTCCCGTCTCGCGTCGTCTGTAGACGAGGTCATGGAGGCGGTCGAGGACATCGGATACCCCGCTGCTATCAAAGCGCAGGTTCACGTCGGTGGACGTGGCAAGGCCGGCGGTATCAAGATTGCCATGGACGAAGACGAGGCCCGACAGGCCGCAGAGGACATCCTGGGGATGGACCTCAAAGGCTACACCGTCGAGCAGGTGCTCGTCGAAGCGGGTGTCGACTTCGAGAACGAACTGTACGTCGGTGTCACGATGGACCGTAGCGCGGGCAAGCCCGTCGCGATGGTCTCGACCGAAGGTGGCGTCAACATCGAGGAAGTCGCCGAGGAGAACCCCGACGCAATCGCACGCGAACACATCGACCCCGCGTTCGGTCTGCACCCCTATCAGGCCCGCAAACTCGTCTTCGACGCGGGCATCCCACGCGACGTCGCCTTCGACGTCGCCTCGTTCCTCTCGACGCTCTACGACCTCTACGAGGCCAACGACGCGTCCGACATCGAGATCAACCCGGTCATGATTACGTCCGACCGCGACGTCGTCGCTGCGGACGCCGTCATGAACATCGACGACGACGCACTCTTCCGCCACGAAGACCTCGCGGCGATGGAAGAAGACTCCTACGAGGACGAACTCGAAGCCAAGGCTGGCGAATACGGCTTCGACTACGTCCGTCTGTCGGGCAACGTCGGTATCATCGGCAACGGTGCCGGTCTCGTCATGACGACGCTCGACCTCGTAGACTACTTCGGTGGCACGCCCGCCAACTTCCTCGACATCGGTGGTGGCGCGAAGGCCGAACGCGTGGCGAACGCGCTGGACATGGTCTTCTCCGACGAGAACGTCGACTCCGTCGTCTTCAACATCTTCGGCGGAATCACCCGCGGTGACGAGGTTGCCAAGGGTATCAACGAGGCACTCGAGAGCTTCGACGAGATTCCGAAACCGGTCGTCGTCCGCCTCGCAGGCACGAACGCCGAAGAGGGGATGGAGATTCTGAACACGGAACTCGTACAGGTCGAAGGGACGCTGGAAGACGCAGTCCAGCGTGCTGTCGAGAACGCACAGGAGGTGTCCCAATGAGTATTTTCGTCGACGACGACACGCGCGTAGTTGTACAGGGTATCACCGGTGGGGAAGGCCGCTTCCACACCCAGCAGATGATGGAGTACGGCACGAACGTCGTCGCCGGTGCGGTCCCCGGCAAGGGCGGACAGGAAGTCGAAGGCGTTCCCGTCTACGACACCGTCTCCGAAGCAGTCGAAGAAGAAGACGCCAACGCGTCCGTCGTGTTCGTCCC
>NZ_LOPV01000142.1 GCF_001469865.1 Haloferax profundi | reverse complement strand
CGGCGTTCGCTGGCGACGCCATCTTCGAGGCACTCGACACGGACCTCGACCTCGTCGTGGCCATCACCGAGGGCGTCCCGACGCAGGACATGGCCAAGGTGAACAAGCGCCTGTCCGAAGTCGACACGCGCCTCATCGGCCCCAACTGCCCGGGCATCATCACGCCCGGCGAGGCCAAACTCGGCATCCTCCCCGGCAACATCTTCGAGTCGGGGAACGTCGGCCTTGTCTCGCGTTCCGGCACGCTCACGTATCAGGTCGTCTCGAACCTGACCGAGCGCGGCATCGGCCAGACCACCGCCATCGGCATCGGCGGCGACCCAATCATCGGCACGTCGTTCGTCGACGCCCTCGAAGCGTTCGAGAACGACCCAGACACCCACGCCGTCGTCATGTGCGGTGAGATTGGTGGCGAAGACGAAGAGCAGGCGGCGAAGTTCATCGCCGAGAACATGGACACGCCCGTCGCTGGCTTCATCGCCGGCCGCACGGCACCACCGGGCAAGCGCATGGGTCACGCCGGCGCTATCGTCTCCGGGTCTGGGACCGGCACGGCAGAGTCCAAAATCAACGCCCTCAACGACGCGGGCGTCCCCGTCGGCGACACCCCGAACGAAGTCGCCGACTACATCGAAGACTTCCTCTAAGTCTTCGGACTCACGTCTCGATTTTTCGCGGCTCAGGAGAGTCATCCCGTACACAGCCCTGACACCGGTCGACGAGCGTCAGCGATGCAACCTCGTCCCACAGAATCCACACCGCGCACTCCCCACTGCGTTCGGGACGCTGCACTCCGTGCACGCGGTCATCTTCTCTCGTGACTTCTCCTGTGCTGTCTTGAGGAACGTCGTCGGGTCGATTGTCGTCCCGGTACCGTCGATGTCTTCGTCGAGTCTGTCGAGGACGCGTTCGACGAGGGCGTCGTTTCGCATGCTGTCGAGGACACGGACGAACCCGACGAACAGGAGTGACGGCGCGACGATGCAGAACCCTGCGACGAGGAGTCGGAGACCAATATCCATGTGTGTTGCTAGCGTTCAACAACCGTATCGTTGCCGCTCGCGCCGAACTGGAGGTTCCGAATGGATTCCACACGACATTATTTGATATGATATTCAGATGCGCGGGTTTATCCGCACCATTCCGGTTAGTCACGCTAATGGACGACACTGTCGTTGTCGGGAGCAACCGAGGCACCCGGGAAGCGATTACGACGCCAGATACTTCGCATATCTTCTCTTCGATGCGGTCACGAGATGCGCACGTTTCGCCCGATGACCCATCTAAATATCAGTGCCGGGAATCTGTAAACTGGGCCGCAGGCACGACCAGACGGTATCGGGGGCCTATTGGTGCCTGACGATGCGCGTCGACGAAATCATGACCGAGGATGTGGCGACTGTCGGGTTGAACTCCAGCGTCGCCGACTGCGCGCGTCTGATGCTCAATCGGGGCGCGGGGAGCGTCGTCGTACGTACCGAGGGCGGACCGGCGGGGATCGTCACCGAATCTGACGTCCTCCGCGCCGGTGTCGCCAGTGGCAAACCGTTGGCGGAGATTCCGACACGAGCAATCATGTCGCACCCGATAAAGTGGGTCCGTCCAGACTCGACGACGCGCGTCGCCGCCCAGAAGATGCGCGACGGGCGCGTCAAGAAACTCGTCGTCGTCGACGGCGCGGAGATGGTCGGTATCGTCACGGCCACCGACATCGCCTTCCACATCTCGGACGTCGCCCGTGGCGTCGGGGAGATGATGGAACTCAAGAGTAAGTGGGAGTCGGACCGGAGATTCAGATAACTGTTACCGTCCCGCACGGCGAAGGATTGATACTACTCTCCGGCTTCTAGCCCTTACCTGTGCGCGAGAGAGTAGCCTCGGTTCGTGACCGTGTGTGGACGGGAATCGAGCGAGCGTTCGCAGCGGACCACACGCCCCACGAAATCGCCGCGAGTTTCGCCTTCGGTGTGTTCGTCGTGGCGATGCCGACTGCAGGCACTGCGATTGCACTCTTCGCCCTCGTCGCCTACTTCGTCGAGCGCGCGAGCAAACTCGCACTCGTCGCGACGCTCGTCGTGTTCAACCCACCGGTCAAGTGGGCCGTCTACGGCGCGAGTTTCTGGCTCGGGTCGTACCTCCTCGGCCCCGTGCCCGGTGCGACTGTCGCCGACGTGTCGCTCGACTCGGGCGTCGATATCGTCTTCCGGCAACTCCTCGGCAACGCGATTCTCGCCGTCGCCCTCACCGTCCTCGGATACCTGGTCGTCCTCCAGATTGCACACGTCCACCGCCGACGGACGTTCTCTCCCCCAGAGCTTCTGCCATCGGACGACTAGTTCGTATCATTCTTCGATAACGTGTGTCACGACGACACAAGGATGTTAATCTCTACCAGAACGTACAGTAAGGCAGTCTTACACACATCTTGTCGTCGAACTGGTGTCTTTCTCTCTGCGATGAAATACGTTTATGTGTAATTCCATTGTTATATTATCTATGAGAAGTGATAGCACAAGACATGGTCGGCCGAGGCCACGTGAGAGTCGGGGTCCGCGACCAAATCGACGAAGCGTGTTGAAGACGG
>NZ_LOPV01000141.1 GCF_001469865.1 Haloferax profundi | reverse complement strand
CAGACTGCCCGAATGTGATATCTGGGCTCGAAGACGCAAGGTTTACTGTTGCATCAGTTGCTGGTTCCGAGCCGATGTTGACCATTCGGAGAGACACTTCCCCGTCGCCACCAACAAGTAGGTTAGTCGACGTCTCAACGACGCGGAACCGAGCACGGTCTTCTACCCGGATCTCTATGTCAAACGTCTCTGACGCTTCCTGATTGTTGTATGCCTGTGTGCGCTCGGAAATCTGTGAGGTGTATTCGTATTCAACAGTAACAGGAATAGTATACGTTCCTTCTGGGACGCGCTCAGGAACAGTAATCTCGAAGGCAGCACTGACAACGTTCCCGTCAGGGATACTCCCGAGTGCGACTTGGTTAACCTCTGCTGATATAGGTGTGTTCTCAGTGTCTAATTCGGCGGTCACCCCACGAGCAGTAGTCACCTGTGAAATGAGCTGCGGGTTTGACGACCCAACATCAACATCACCAGTATTCTGGATTTGTATCTGGAGGTTTGTCGTTTCACCCGGTGCGACTGAGTTGTCTGGGACGATCACTGAGAGGCTTGGTGACCCACGGACCGCAGCCGTCGCAACACCGGGGATGACCAGTAACCCAACGACGAATAACGTAAGGACTTGTTTTGAGTTCATCTATGGAAGGTTGGAAGGGCTAGTCGAAGTAGTATATTTCTACTACACAGCCTACTGGGAAGCATCGATATATAAAATGTACTAAACTGGAGCAAACACACATTGGATTCTAGTGTGTTTCAGAGATTGTCGAGAACTTCGTTACCTCACCACACACTACAACACAAAGTATTTACCAAAATGGACTCACGTTCAGGATGCACCCCTACCCATGACGGCACTCTCAAGTATTCGCCGATGGCGCCACCCGCTATCGGGTCGAAAGAGAGTGCTGTCGACTCTAACAGCAAACAATGACTGCAACACACAAGGCTAGCGCCCTGTTCATGACGGCGCTGATGGTCCTGTCGGTCTTCGCCGGCGTAGGAACCGTTAGTGCTGTCGACACGTCCGGTAATACGGGTCCGTCCGTTTCTACCGTGACTGTCGGTCAGGACGCTACCACCCACACGATTACGGTCAACACCACACTCGCTGGTGGTGCAGAAGAATCGATTGACTTCACGTTCAACAACTCCGACATCGCAGTTGACGGCGTTGGCGTGGACTCCGACAACGAGAACGTTACTGTCACCGGTACGGAAATCGACGACGAGACCGTCACGGTCGACGTCGAGAACGTCAACGACAGTTCCGAAACCGCTCAGCTGACGGTCACGCTCGTCTCTGACACGGGCGGCCTGACGCCGGTTGACGCTGGTACCGCGTTCAACGTCACGACCGCGAACCAAACCAACGGTGTTACTGTTGACAACGACTCTTCGTTCACGGCGAACGAAGTTCAGAGCGGTGAACTCGCTTTCCAGGGCGAAGTCATCCACGTCAACGTGAGCGGCCTCACCACCTCGTCGCTCGAGCTCCGTGAAGTCACGGATGCTGGCGAGGACGAGAGTTCCTTCATCCGCCAGCTTAACGCCGAAAATATCGCTGACGGCTCCGGTGACCCTTACGTCGAGATCGACACCGAAAACCTCGATGGTGACTACATCGTCACCGACGGAGACGGTGCTTCCTTCGACGGTAACGAAATCGGATTCGAAGTCGCTGTTCAGACTCTCACGACCGAGTGGGACGAAGACAC
>NZ_LOPV01000140.1 GCF_001469865.1 Haloferax profundi | reverse complement strand
GGGGCGATTCTCCCCGTTCAAACTATCGTGGGGTCTGTCCGAGCAGCGTCGACGCAATCCACCGTGCACACGCTGACGATTTCGGCGAACGGACCCGTCGACTACGAGTTCACGGTGGACGGGATGCTCGAACCAGATACTTTCGGTGGCGACTTCGCGGCGGACTCCGACGACACCTTGTACGAACCAGATGGACCACCCAGCCTCGGAATTCGAGACACGACCGGACCACGACCCGAAGACGCTGGAGGAACGAGGTACGTCGGCGACAGATTCCTCGTCAACGCCATCCTCCTGCCATTGGAGATAAACCCAGAACCGGGGTACGATGCGAACGTCTATCTCGACGAAGAACGCGTGGACCCACACACTCTCAGCACGACGAACCTCGTCCGCTACGACCATTCACTGATGATTACGGCGAACGGCCCGACGGAGTACGAGTTACGCGTCGAAGGCTGGATGAAACCCGACACCGACAGCGGCGACTTCTCGGCGGATTCGGACGACGAACCAGTACAGAATGGTGATGGCACGATGACTGTCTCCGACACGACAGGGCCACGTCCAGAAGATGCCGGCGGACTGCACTTCCTCGGCGACCGGTTCCGCTTTACCGGGAGAGTCGAAGACTTCGGCCTCCGCTACGACACGTCGGAGTACGACGCACACGTCTACCTCGACGAGCGAAACGTCCACCCCAACGTCGTTCGCTACAACTGGTTCTGAGCTTCTCGGATCTTTACCTATTTTCGACAGACGTTCGCTCTCAGACGCTCTTTCTTGCGTTCCTGAAATATACTTATGTGTAAATAGGTTGCTATATTATGTATGTGGGGGAAGAGTACAAACAGGCAACAAGCGGAATCGCATTCGACTGGAGGCCGGAGACTCGACAGGCGAACGGTGCTGAAAACGGCCGCCATCGGCGTCGGTGCCTCGGCACTCCCGATTTGGAGCGTGGCAGGGTCGGTGAGAGGACAGACAGGAACAGACGCCATGCACACGCTGATGATTACGGCAAACGGACCGGTCGACTACGAGTTCACCGTCGACGGCATGCTCGAAGCAGACACGAGATTCGGTGACTTCTCGGCTGATTCCGACGATACGGTGTTCGACCCCGATGGGCCGGCCAACGTGGGGGCGCGCGACGAAACCGGGCCACGGCCCGAAGATGCAGGCGAGAACAACTTCCTCGGCGACCGATTCCGTGTGGTCGGGTACGTCCAGCGGTTGGACGTCGAACCCGAACCGGGGGCCGACGCGTACGTCTACCTCGACGAGTATCTCTCGAGTCCGTACGAACCCAAGCGGCAGGGGTTCGTCCTCGGGAGAGAGCGGACGATTATGATTACGGCGAACGGCCCGACAAAGTACGAATTGCTGGTCGAAGGGGACCTCGTCCCGGACACCGAATGGGGTGACTTCGCTGCAGATTCAGACGACGTGCCGACCGACAACGGGGACGGAACGATGACCGCGACGGATACGACAGGACCGCTTCCCGCGGACGCAGGTGGAAACCACTTCGTCGGAGACAGGTATCGGTTCAGCGGCCCCGTCGAGACGCTGGACCTGAACTACGACGTGACTCAGTATCAGGTCAACGTGTACCTCGACGAGCAAAACGTGGACCCAACCGACGTGCTTCACGACATCTGAGTCGTACTTTTTTGGACGGTGTGGATGGAGTAGATGTGAACGACAGAGAGACAGATTTGAACCTCACTCGCTCCCTGCGGTCGCTCGCTGGTTCAAATCTGTCTCGCGGCACGATTGCACGCGACTCATAGCACCGAGCACACGCTACGCGGTGCTCGGGAGGTAATTCGTCGCGAGAAAGTAGTGGGTTGGGGCAGATTTGAACTGCCGGCCTCCTCCATGTCAAGGAGGTGTCATAACCAGACTAGACCACCAACCCGGTGTTGCGAACATCGCCGAACTCCGAAAACGTGGGAAGTGTAGTGGGTTGGGGCAGATTTGAACTGCCGGCCTCCTCCATGTCAAGGAGGTGTCATAACCAGACTAGACCACCAACCCGGTTACGGTGCTTCCCACGCTCGTTCGGACGCATCTCTCCGTTGTCCGGGGTTACAATTTAAGCTTTCGAATCGGACCACGTGCGGCGATTCCCAGCACAGTGCACTTCCACCGTCTCACACCGGCGATTCTGTCTGTGCGAAACGCACCCACTGGCGGTGATTTTCGCCAGCCCGACACTCTTAAGTCAATGTACGGATTTGTACATTGTAACTCGAACACGTACACTGGTGATTATCAATGCAAGGTTACATCGAACGCGTCACTGCTGGTTCTGACTTGAGCGTCGAGGAGGCGCGGGACGCCGCGCGCGCCGTCTTCGAAGAGGCGACAGAGGCGCAAATCGGCGCACTGCTCGCTGCGCTTCGGGCGAAAGGAGAGACCGAAGCCGAAATCGCCGGATTCGCACAAGGGATGCGCGACGCCGCGTTGACCATCGACCCGTCCCGTGACCCACTCGTGGACACCTGCGGAACCGGCGGCGACGACTACAACACGATCAACGTCTCGACGACGAGTGCGCTCGTGGCTGCCGGCGCGGGTGCCGCGGTGGCCAAGCACGGCAACTACTCCGTCTCTTCATCTTCTGGGAGTGCCGACGTGCTCGAAGTCGCCGGCGTCGACGTCGAAGCGGACCCCGAATCGGTCGAACGGTGTATCGACGACAACGGTGTCGGCTTCATGCTCGCCCCCGTGTTCCACCCCGCGATGAAAGCCGTCATCGGCCCGCGGAAGGAACTCGGTATGCGGACTATCTTCAACGTGCTCGGGCCCCTGACGAACCCGGCGGGTGCCGACGCGCAAGTTCTCGGAGTCTACGACCCCGACCTCGTCCCCATGATTGCCAACGCGCTCTCTCACATGCCCGTCGAACGCGCACTCGTCGTCCACGGGTCCGGAATGGACGAGATCGCCCTCCACGACGCGACCACCGTCGCCGAAGTCGACGGCGACGACGTCGTCGAGTACACGCTCACACCCGCAGATATCGGCCTCGAACAGGCCCCAATCGACGCCGTCGCTGGCGGGTCACCGCAGGAGAACGCCCGTGACCTCGAAGGAATCCTGACGGGCGAGGTCACCGGCCCCAAACGTGACCTCATCCTCGCCAACGCGGGCGCGGCCATCTACGTCGCCGACCTCGCAGACTCGCTCGAAGAGGGAGTCGATGTCGCGCGCGACGCCATCGACACCGGGTCCGCAGCAGCGAAACTCGACGCGCTTCGGGAGGCGTGAGATGGTTCGTGTGAAAGTGTGCGGTGTCACCACCGAGACGGACCTCGACGTCGTCGCGTCTGCCGGTGCGGACGCTGTCGGCGCCATCTCCGACGTGCCCGTCGACACCCCTCGCGAGGTGACGCCGACCCGCGCTCGGGAACTCTTCGACTCGGCACCGCCGTTCCTCTCGACGGTCCTCGTGACGATGCCCGATTCGGTCGCACACGCCCGCGAGCTCGTCTGTGAAGCCCGCCCCGACGTGCTCCAACTGCACGCCGACTTCTCGGTGGAGGAACTCACGACACTTCGCTACGAGGGTGTCCGCGTCGTCCCCGTCGTGGAAGCCACGAACCTATCGCGTGCGCGCGCTGTCGCGCCCGCCGTCGACGCGATTCTCGTCGATACCCCATCCGACTCGGGTGCGGGAGGAACCGGACAGACGCACGACTGGGAGGCCACACGAGAACTCGCAGACGCAGTCGACGTTCCCGTGATTCTCGCCGGGGGGTTGACGCCGAACAACGTCGCCGACGCGGTTCGGACTGTCTCCCCTGACAGTGTCGACGTCGCCAGCGGCGTCGAAGCCTCCGGCGGCGTGAAAGACCACGATGCGGTACGCGCCTTCGTCAGCGAGGCCAAGGCCGCCTGTCGGGACGGCGAGGACCACGAGGAGGTGCCCGCGTGACGCGACCAGAGACCGACCGCGACACCTTCGCCGAACAACTCGCCGACTACGACGAACCCGTCGTCACGCACCTCGTGACCGACCTCGACGTGGACATCGACCCACTCGCCGCGTACACTGCACTCGCCGACCGGAGCGACTACGGGTTCCTCCTGGAGAGCGCAGAGAAAGTCTCGTCGAGCAACCCGCAAGGTGCGTTCTCGTCGCCTGCGGCCACCGCCGACTCACACGCACGCTTCTCGTTCGTCGGGTACGACCCCGAAGCAGTCGTCACGGTCGGCCCAGATGGTACCGAGATAACCGACCTCGGCGGCCCGGCGGCAGCGTTCGTCCGCGAGGCCGACGGCGACGTACTCGACTCACTTCGCGGTGCCCTCCCGGACCTCCCGCGCGTCAACTTCCCCGAGATGGACCGCCAGACGCTCACCGGCGGACTGGTCGGGTTCCTCGCCTACGAGGCCGTCTACGACCTCTGGTTGGACGAAGTCGGCCGCGACAGACCCGACACGGACGACCCGGACGCCGAGTTCGTGTTGACGACCCGGACGCTCGCGTTCGACCACGTCGAAGACACGGTGAAACTCGTCTGTACGCCGGTCGTCACCCCGGACGACGACCCCACGGACGTGTACGACGCCGTCGTCGACGAAGTCGAAGCCGTCGAATCGGCACTCGAATCTGCAGACGACCCCGTCCCCGGTGGGTTCGAGCGAACCGACGAGGACGCAGGGTCACGTGCATCCTACGAGGCCGCAGTCAGGAAGACCAAAGAACACGTCCGCGACGGCGACATCTACCAGGGCGTCCTCTCGCGTACCCGGAAACTCCGTGGACAGGTCGACCCAGTCGGTCTGTACGCCTCACTCCGTGAGGTCAACCCCTCGCCCTACATGTACCTGCTCCGCCACGGCGACCGGCGCGTCGTGGGCGCGAGTCCCGAGACGCTGGTTTCGGTGCGCGGTGAGCGTGTCGTCGTCAATCCAATCGCCGGCACGTGCCCCCGCGGGTCGGGACCGGTCGAGGACCGTCGTCTCGCTGGCGAACTCCTCGCCGACGCCAAAGAGCGTGCCGAGCACACGATGCTCGTGGACCTCGGCCGCAACGACGTGCGCCGGGTCTCGACGCCCGGAAGCGTCCGCGTCGAAGAGTTCATGAGCGTCATCAAGTACAGCCACGTCCAGCACATCGAATCGACCGTCTCCGGGACGCTCGACGACGAGTACGACTCCTTCGACGCCACTCGCGCGACGTTCCCCGCAGGGACGCTCACCGGTGCCCCGAAGGTCCGCGCGATGGAGATTATCGACGACCTGGAGGACGAACCACGTGGCGTCTACGGCGGTGGCGTCGGCTACTACTCGTGGACCGGTGACGCCGACATGGCCATCGTCATCCGGACCGCGACGGTCGAAACCGACGGCCACGAAGACGAGATTACCGTCCGCGCCGGCGCGGGCATCGTCGCCGACTCCGACCCGGCTTCGGAGTACGACGAGACCGAACAGAAGATGGGTGGCGTCCTCGAAGCGGTTCGGCGAATCGAGTACGAACCCTCGAACACCGAGGACGAAGCGGCGGACGCAGACGTCGAAGCGACGGAGGTGCCCCGATGACACGTCTCGTCGTCGTCGACAACTTCGACTCGTTCACGTACAACCTCGTGGAGTACTTCTCCGAGCAGACGGTCGATGGCGAACCACTCGACATCGAGGTTCGCAAGAACACCGCGTCGCTCGACGAGATTCGCGCCCTCGACCCTGATGCCATCGTCATCTCGCCGGGGCCGGGGCACCCGAAGAACGACCGCGACGTGGGTGTGACGAACGAGGTACTCACAGAACTCTCGACAGAGATTCCGACACTCGGGGTCTGTCTCGGCCTCGAAGCGGCCGTCTACGCCTACGGCGGCACGATTGGCCACGCACCGTCGCCGATTCACGGGAAGGCGTTCCCCATCGACCACGACGGAAGCGGCGTCTTCACGAACCTCGAAGCAGGGTTCCACGCAGGTCGCTACCACTCGCTCGTCGCCACCGAAATCCCCGACTGCTTCGACGTAACGGCGACCACCGACCACGAGGGTGAATCGCTCGTCATGGGCGTCCGACATCGAGACTACCCGATAGAATGCGTCCAGTTCCACCCGGAGAGTGTCCTCACCGGGTCGGGACACGGCGTCGTCAGAAACTTCTTGTCTGCTGTCGCTGGGTTCGACGTAGCGTAGTCGAGACGTCGACGGCGACGACGACGGTCCGAACACCCAGAATCGGGGGCGCCGTCGTTAGTTTTTCACTCAGAGGACGTTGATGCCGAAGAACGACAGCAAGAGCAACACGGCGATGATGACCGCCGCGATGGTGACGAGTCGCCACGCGATCTTCAACACCATTCGGCCGACGAGGACGACGACGCCGACGGCGACGACCACTAACAACAGTTGTCCGAGTGGGCCGGCGAAGAACCCGCCGAGTTGCAACGGTACGAGGACGAGGGGGGAAAGTACCATACCTGAATATGGTACCGGCGAGGCGAATAAGTTTGTGGCACGATACCGTCGCACGTTTTTGGCCTCGTTCGACCGCCCGAACCTGTGGGTTTTAGCACCCTCACGCACGGGGAAATACGCAACATACGAATTCTGATACTTCCTGATGCTCGTTCAGTCACGGGTTCCTTTATATTCTTCACTCGAATGCGGGACACACCCCCATGTGACGGTCTCAGCGCCCTCTCGTCCCCCCTCACGTTCTACTGCATATTGTGCCGCTGTGATGCGATTATACGGTGCATTATTTTACTTCCACTCCGCTCTGACTACCGTTATGTGCTCTGGTCACCTCTAGGAAAAATGTGCGTTTCGGACCCGGTCGTTCGCCTTCCTCAAAACTGCACAAAATGTGATAGTTTCGGGGATGAAACGCCCCGGAGTCCGAAGCCTTAACCGACCACGCCCCACACACCAATATCGTCACAATGAGCGGAACTTCACGAAGTCTACGACACACCGATGTCCGAACACGATTCGGGCAGGAGGTACAGTAAGATGAGCGACGCAGAACTCTCCACCGACGAACTCGTCCTGCCGGTCAAACGGACCGAAGGCGAGACGCTCGCGGAGCGGATGACCGGAAACGCCTACAACAACATCCTCCCCGCGCGCTATCTCCGCAAGGACGCCAACGGTGACCTCATCGAGACGCAAGAGGACCTCTTCCCGCGCGTCGCGAAGAACATCGCCCTCGCCGAGGCTGTCTTCGAGGCCGAACAACGCGACATCGAGATTACCGTCACGCCCGACCTCATCAAGCCCGACCACCCGCGGCGCGACGAACTCGCCGAAGAAGTCTTCGGCAAAGGCGTCACCGCCGACGACACGGACGCCGAGGCGACCCTCTCTATCTACAACGTCAACAAGTTCGCCTACGAGACGCTCGTCCCCGAACTCCCCGAAGAAGTTCGTGACGTCGTCGTCGAGAAGCGCGAGACGTTCCAGGACATGATGGAACAACTCTCGTTCATGCCGAACTCGCCGACCCTGATGAACGCTGGCGACGAACTCCAGCAACTGTCGGCGTGTTTCGTCGACTCGCCCGGCGACGACATCACCGACATCCACCAGACTGCGAAGGAGGCCGCAGAGGTCTTCCAGTCCGGCGGTGGCATGGGCTACGCGTTCTGGAAACTCCGCCCCTACGGCGACGCAGTCGGGTCGACTGGCGGTATCGCCTCCGGCCCCATCACGTTCATGCGGACGTTCGACCAGATGTGTGAGACCATCGCGCAGGGTGGTGCCCGCCGCGGTGCACAGATGGGCGTCATGCGCGTCTCGCACCCCGACATCATCCAGTTCCTGCACGCGAAGAACAAGGACGTGTCGCTCGCGCACACGCTGCGCCTGAACGACCCCGACGACTTCACGCACACGAAGTTCGCAGACGCCCTCGAAGAGGCACGCGAACTCATCGACGAGGACGGACGCGTCCCCAAGCACCTCCGGAACGCCGTCGAAGGCCACCTCTCGAACTTCAACATCTCTGTCGGTATCACCGACGGCTTCATGGAGGCGCTGTACAACGACGAGGAGTTCGTCTTCACGAACCCGCGCACGGAAGAACCGCACGTCGCCACGCCCGAGACCAAGGAGATCTACGAGATGTTCGGCCTCGGCGAGTACGTCGAAGTCGGCGAAGTGCTGTCCATCCCTGCGGTCGAAATCTGGGACCAGATCATCGACGGTGCGTGGGAGAACGGCGAACCCGGTGTCGTCTACCTCGAACGCGCGAACAAGGAACACTCCTTCGACGTCGAGAAGCACCCCGACCACCGCATCCTCGCGACGAACCCGTGCGGCGAGCAACCGCTCGAAGAGTACGAGGCGTGTAACCTCGGCCACATCAACCTCTCGACGCTCGCCGACACCGAGTCGCCCGACTGGCGCGTCTGGTACGACCAGCACGGTGGCGAGTACGACGACCTGTCGGCCGCCGTCGACGCCTTCCTCGAAGACGCCGTCGACTGGAGTGAGTTCGACTACCGCATCGAGAACGGGACGCGCTTCCTCGAGAACGTCGTCACGATGTCGGACTTCCCGGTCGAGAAGATAGAAGAGAAGGTCCGCGAACTCCGGAAGATTGGCCTCGGCATCATGGGCCTCGCGCAACTCTACATCCAACTCGGTGTCCGCTACGGCTCCGACGAAGGAAACGAGATTGCGCGCCAACTCATGACCCACATCAACCACCAGTCCAAGTGGGCTTCGCACGAACTCGCCGAAGAGCGCGGGTCGTTCGAGGCGTGGGACGACTCCAAGTACGCCAACCCGACCGAGTACCGCGAGTGGTTCGAACACCACACCGGCCAGTCCGCCGACGACTGGGAAGATGGCTTCCCCATCCGGAACCACAACACGACGACCATCGCCCCGACGGGCACCACGTCGATGGTGTCGAACACGACCGGTGGCTGTGAGCCTATCTACAACGTCGCCTACTACAAGAACGTCTCCGACGACGTGCAGGGCGACGAGATGCTCGTCGAGTTCGACGACTACTTCCTCCGCGTGTTAGAGGCCAACGACATCGACGTCGAGGCCGTCAAGCGCGAGGCGCAAGAACAGATGGCCAACAACGAGTTCGACGGTGTCTCCTCGCTCACGTCGGTTCCGGACGCTATCTCCGAACTGTTCGTCGTCACGTCGGACCTCGCCGGCATCGAACACGCCGGCGTCCAGTGTGCGCTTCAGGAAGGCGTCGACTCCGCCATCTCCAAGACGTGTAACTTCCCGAACTCCGCCAGTAAGGAGGACATGGACGAAGTCTACCGCTACATCTACGACCACGGCGGCAAGGGCGTCACCGTCTACCGCGACGGCACGCGCTCGAAGCAGGTCCTCACGACGCGCGCGAAGAACACCGAGTTCTCCGACGACGAAGAGGCCGCCGAGGCCATCGTCTCGCAGATTCGCGACGTGTTCGGCGACGTGGAAGCGTTCCTCGAGAGCGAAGAGGCAGCAGACCTCATCGGCAGTGAACTCGAACTCGCCTTCGCCGACTCGCCCAGCGACGTCGGCAAGAAGCGACCCCGTCCGGACGTACTCTACGGCGTCACCCAGCGCATCGACACGGGCTACGGGAAACTCTACGTCAACATCAACGAAGACGAGAACGGCGAACCGTTCGAACTGTTCGCCAACATCGGGAACTCCGGTGGCTTCACGGCGTCCTTCACCGAGGCACTCGCCAAGACCGTCTCTACGTCACTCCGCTCGGGCGTCGACCCCGAAGAGATTGCGAACGAACTGAAGGGTATCCGCAGTCCGAAAGTCGCCTGGGACAAGGGTGAACAGATCAACTCCATCCCGGACGCCATCGGAACCGCGATGCGCCGGTACCTCGACGGCGACATCGACAAGGGCTACCCGCGCCAGAAGAACCTGACCGAAGTCGAAGCCGAGGCCGCAGAGGCCGACCAGACCGACGGCGGCGTCGCCGTCGACACGGGCTCCAACGACGACACCGAACCGACGCAGGACGCGACTGCCGACCTGCTGGCGGCCGGTGAGAGCCCCGAGTGTCCCGAGTGTGGAGAGATGAACCTCTACTACTCCGAGGGCTGCAAGACCTGCCAGAACTGCGGCTGGTCCGAGTGCTGAATAGATAGCTAGCACACGCCGGTCGGTAGACCGGCTATCTAATCGATTTCTTTTCTCGACTCGTCGCTCGGTACGCTCGACGCGTCCAACTTCATGTTTTGTTCCCGCTAGTTTTTCACCACTTTGGGTTGTTATTCGGGTTCGGTTCCCAGTCACACGACGAGAGACCGTCGCCAACCAAGGCAATCAGGGGTGAAAAAGGAGCTGCGACAACCGGTGGCCATCCATACGCCAGCATGACTGACTTCGCCTCTATCGTGGATTATCTGTCGATGCATAGCTACTACACACAGCTATCGGATCCTCGGTTTCATATCCACTATACGACTGTTTGGCAATCCCATTCTCTGAGTTCGTTCGAGGATGCTCGTTTGGGAGTTCCTCGTGTGAGTGACGGTGGGTTCATGACTACGCTGAGGAATTGCAGGGGCGTCGTAGCCACTATGACACGCTACACCCCTGCTGGTTTTCGCTGTTTTCTACACCCTTCGAAATTGGGTGTATTCACAGATACGCCCGCTACACCCCTCGACCATAGGGGTGTACACCCACGACGATTCCCCGCAAGGGTGTAGACTCTCCGTGGCTATCGTGGGTGTAGATACACGCGGGATGTTCGGCGACATCTGTTGATGCACGTCTCGCCAATTCCTCCAATTTCGCCATTGAGAGCGTCTCGGTGAGCAATTCGGCCAGTGTGAGGGTTGGCGAATTCGTCGATAACCACGTTCTGTCCCCACTTGTTGCCCCACGTTTCTGACGCCATTCGCCGGTACACCTCGTTGTACATGGGGTGTACCCCCCGTTTTGGATTTCTACTTGGCAGCGTGTTGGTGGCTCGTCAACGTAAGCGCTCAGTTCGATTTGATGACTACCTCTCTCCCGTGATTCGACGTGAGACGCCTGTTTGCTGGGGCTTGCTCGACTTGAAGTGGTGGTCGTTGAGAGCCGAGTTTGACGTCTACAATTGCCTGTCGGATATGGCTATTCGATGGGTGCCGAAATACCGGCTGAACACGCTTTGTCTTCCGGGGAATCTTTGTGGGTGTACATGACTATAGTGGGATGTAGAACTTGGCTATCTGTCGGGCAGGTTAACTGAACTCTCGTTGTGATTCATTTTGTATTGCACATTTCCCTGTTCACCTCATCGGATTTGGCTCTCTCACAGAGCTTCAGACACGTCAATCAAAACACAAATGTCAACATAGTAAACAAAGTGTCATAGTTTGAGACGACATTCACTACTTAAAGACATTATAAAGAGTATATTAAGTGTGAATTTACGTACCGTAATATCCCATTAATTTGGCACCCATCTTTAAGTAACCCCAGAGTAACCAATCGATTAGACACACCGCGACGGAAACCGGGCAAGGGAGCGAGGGGTCGATCCCTCCTCGTGCGACACAGAGCGCACCAGTGCGTCCGGCATCAACCGTACCGTCCGGGTGTCGGACAACCAATGCAACTCAAAAATCTCTTCACAGAAGACCGCGCAGTCAGCCCAGTCATCGGGGTCATCCTGATGGTTGCGATTACCGTCATCTTGGCGGCCGTCATCGGGACCTTCGTCCTCGGTCTCGGTGACCAGGTGAGCGAGACGGCACCGCAAGCGAGTTTCAGCTTCGACTACGATAGTGGCACTGACACTGAAAACTTCACAATTACCCACGAAAGTGGTGAAGCGATTCCAGCTAGCCAGTTGAACATTACTGGAGATAAGATTCCGTCTGACGCGTCATTCGACACTGGTGCTGACAACAAAGTTAGTGCGGGCGAATCTGCAGTGATAGAGCCTGATGCGGCGTTCGCCGACGGTGACACAGTGCGGATCGTCTGGACGTCTGAAAGTGGTAGTACCTCGTCCACGCTCCAGAAGTGGACCTACAACGGATAGATGAATTTCAAAGACCTCCTCGCTGACGACGACGCGGTATCGCCGGTCATCGGAGTCATCTTGATGGTCGCGATTACTGTCATCCTTGCCGCCGTTATCGGGACGTTCGTCCTCGGTCTCGGCGACCAAGTTGGTGACACGGCACCGCAGGCGAGTTTCAGCTTCGACTACCAAAATCAGTCACCGAATGATAACCTCACTGTCACGCATGACAGCGGGACCGCAATCAACGCAGAACAGATCAATCTGACATCCTCGACCAAGTTCGACCGCATCACGTCGGGGACTCCGGATGGGAATTATAACTCCACCAAATCTTTCGCTGACATGGGTATTGAGGGTGATGTCACTGCCGGGAACTCGGTTCAAGTTGGAAACAACACGTTCCACGACTCAACGTTCCGCGTCGTCTGGACCTCTGAAAGTGGGTCTAACTCTGCTACGCTCCAGAAGTGGACCGGTCCTGACGCATAAGTAGGAAGCAACCCTTTTCGTCACTCGTTTTCTTCGACTACAACCCCCGGTAGCTTTAGGTTCAATTGTATTGTATGTTCAGGAGAGCACACATTCAGCAATTATGAACTTCAAAGACTTACTCACAGACGACGACGCGGTATCGCCGGTCATTGGGGTCATCCTGATGGTCGCAATTACAGTCATCTTGGCGGCCGTCATCGGGACGTTCGTCCTCGGTCTCGGCGACCAAGTGAGCGAAACAGCACCGCAGGCGTCCTTCTCGTTCGACTTCCAGGACACTGACGGCGGGCAAGACGTGTTCACGGTGACCCACGAAAGCGGTGAATCAATCGTGGCATCAAGCATCTCGCTCAAGTCCAACCAGAACTACTCGGTGACAGACGTCCCGGACAACAACGGAACGTCGAACGCTTTCACCGAGTGGGGCTATGCCGCAGACGACAAAATTTCTGCTGGCACCTCTATCAAAGCCTACAACACGACGGGCAATACTGACCTAAGCAACCAGACGTTCTCCATCGTGTGGACCTCCGAGTCCGGATCCAACTCCGCCACGCTCCAGAAATGGTCTGGTCCTGACGCCTAAGCAGGAAGCAACTCTTTCCGTCACCCGTTTTCTCCGACTACAATCCCCGGTAGCTTTAGGTTCAATTATGTTGAATGTTCAAGAGAGCACACATTCAGCAATTATGAACTTCAAAGACTTACTCACAGACGACGACGCGGTATCGCCGGTCATCGGGGTTATTCTGATGGTTGCCATTACAGTTATCCTTGCCGCCGTTATTGGGACGTTCGTCCTCGGTCTTGGCGATCAGACGGCGACAACTCCACAAGCGAGTTTTAGTTTCGATTACAACTCTAGCTTGGACGGGAACCTCACAATCACGCACGAGAGTGGGGCCGCGATTAGTTCCGACCAGATGAATGTGACGGCAGGAATCAAACTCAACAACAAGAGCCATAATGTAGCTGACACGGACGCTGCTAAGAGTCTCTCTTGGACAGTGCTCGAAGGCAGTAGCGGCGATGTGCAAGCAGGGTCATTCGTCACGATTCGACCAAATGCTACAGGAACAACACTCAATGACCAAACCGTCCGCATCGTCTGGACGGACGAATCTGGTTCCACGTCCGCGACGCTCCAGAAGTGGAGTGGACCGGACGCCTAAAAGCCGTTAAAATTCCGCTTTTTTTCGACGCCGATACCCGCAAAGAGCGTCTGCCTCAGACGGGTCGACCTTCTTCGGACGTGCCGACGAGCCACGTCCCATAGGTGAGCGCCGCCGCGCCGAACACGAGGGCGTACGACATCACTTGTGTAGCGCCTGGAAGCAGGGAGGGGAGCATTGCGAGGGTTCCGACGACCATCAGCGCCATTCCGATGAGCGCGTTGCGCGAACTGAACAGTCCCATATGATTGCCTCTCCGGAACAGGAGAATATGGAACTTGCGCTTTTGCTCGCTACGGCGACTCGTACTTCTTCTCGCCTGCGGGCACGACGACGGATAACCAGTTCTCTTCGGGCGGCAGCGGACAGTCGAAGGTGTCCGTGAACGCGCAGAACGGGTTGTACGCGAGGTTGAAGTCCACCACGATATCGTCGAGGTCCGAAAGCGGCACGTCCGGGGTGAGTTCCATGTATCGGCCGCCGTCGTAGGTCTGCTGGCCCGTCGTCTTGTCGCGGAAGGGCACGAAGAGCGTCGGCGAGTCGTCGTGTTCCTGCTGGTACGCCCCGAGTTCGAGGTCGGTGTCCCGCAGTTCGAAGTGGAACGTCGCGACGCGAAGGTACCGGACTTCGCGTCCCGCAGAGGTGTCCATCACGACCGGTTCCGGGTCGGCGTGCGTCTCGACGGTGGCCGACACGCGGTAGTCCGGGTCGGGGTCGAAGTAGTCCAGACCGTCGAAGGCGTCGCGCTCTGCTGGTGGAATCGGTGACTGCGGGTGCGAGTCGAAGAATTCGTCTTTCTCGCGCCGTTTCTCGCGCAGTTCGGCGACGTATGCCTCGGGGTCGAACGCGTCGTCGGTCATGGCCGGTCGTATCCACCGGGCACACCTACACCTGACGGTTCGAGACGGGGCCTAGACCGTGAGGTATCGTTTTGCGGCCGAGAGACGCTCGAACTGGTCGGCCGAGAGGTCGACACCGGCGGCGACGAGGTTCTCTTCGAGTTGGTCGACTGTTCGGGCACCGATGATGGGTGCGGTGACCTGCGGGTGGTGCATCAACCACGCGAGACTCACTTGCGCGGGCGAGGCACCGACTTCCTCGGCGACAGACTCCACGGCGTCGAGTGCGTCGAAGTTCTCCGACGTGAGATAGGAGTCCGCGAATCGCTGGTCGTTCGCGGCGCGGGAGTCTGCCGGTGGTGTCTCGTCGCGGGCGTACTTGCCGGTGAGGAACCCGCCGGCGAGCGGCGACCACGGGATGACACCGATGTCGTAGTCCGCACACATGTCGAGGTAGTTGCCTTCGACTTCGCGGTTGACCACGTTGTACCGAGGTTGGGCGATACGGAACGGTTCGTAGCCACGCTTGTCTGCGAGTTCGTTCGCCTTGACCACCTTCCACGCGTTGGGTTCGAGTGTGGAGGTTCCGAGGTAGTTCACCTTCCCGTCGCGGACGAACTGGTCGAGCGTGCGCATGAACTCGTCGACTGGGGTGTCGTCGTCCCAGCGGTGAATGTACAGCAGGTCCACGTAGTCGGTGCCGAGTCTGTCGAGGATGGTGTCGATTTGTCGGCGGAGGTGCTTCCGGTTGAGGCCACGGCCGTTGGCGTCCTCGCGGGTCGGCCAGAATATCTTCGACGCGACGACGAAGTCCTCCCTGTCGCGGGTCGAAAGCCAGTCACCGATGTACGACTCACTCGCACCATCGCCGTACATGTCTGCAGTGTCGATGAAGTTCCCACCCGCAGCAGCGTAGGCGTCGAGGAGTCGGTGCGCCTGTTCGGCGTCGACTTCCACCTCACCGGTGTCGTTTTGCCGGCCGAATCGCCACGTTCCGAACGCTATCTCCGAAACGCTCGTTCCGGTTCGTCCCAACGGGACCATCTCGAGCGACATACGCGACTCGACGAGCGGTGCGCGGTAAAGAACCTCGATTCACGGCGGACTGTCCAGATTAATTGGAGAATAGGAGGTCGAAAAACGTCGGTCAGAGGAGGGCAGACGCGAGCTTACAGAATACAAGGAGAATTCCCCGGCTTGAACTCGGAGATGAATCAAGCTACTCGTAAAACGAAGCATTAAGCCAGCACACATCTAATCGACAGACAGCGATGGAATACAGTCACCGCTACCGTGCTTACCCAACACAAGCCGTAGGGGCTGAACTGGAATACCACATCAACGTTCATCGCCAAGCATACAACTACACGCGCTACGAATATACACACGTTGATGCTGACAATATCGGGTCAGCGTACAAACATCACGAACGTCTCACTGACTGGAAGGATAAATTTGCGGTATTCAAAGAAGTGCATTCAAAGGCACTTCAGCGGACAGTCACGCGGTTTTATCAGAACCTGTCGAACCTGTCCATCCAAAAAGCGAACGGTTGGAAAGTGGGGTCGCTCAAGTGGAAGGCTCCACGGGAGTTTCAGAGTATGACGTATTCGCAGTCTGGTTTCAAGCTCAAAAACACGAGTGGCCGACATGCAACCCTCATTCTCTCCAAAATTGGCAATGTCCCGATTCGCCTTCATCGCGATATACCCGACGAGGGATCAATAAAAGAGGTCACCATCAAGAAGGAGACGGCCGGCGAGTGGTTCGTCTCTTTTGGGTTAGAAAACGACGACTCTGACCTACCTGGGAAGCCCGCGTTGGATTCACTCAACACAAGCAACAGCGTCGGTATTGACCTCGGTATCCTCAACTACATCCACACCTCTGATGGAATAACGGTTGATTGGCTTAATCTCGAAGAAGAGTATGAACGACTCCGGTGTGAGCAACGCAAGCTGTCTCGGAAGCGGAGGGGGTCGAATAACTTTGAGAAGCAACGTGTCAAAGTAGCGAAAGTCAAACGTCGGATTCGACGGAAGGTACTGGACTATCAACACAAACTCTCTACCTGGCTCGTCAAGGAGTACGATGCTGTGTTCGTGGAGGACTTGAATGTTCAGAGTATGCTTCAGAACGCCGGAAACGCTCGGAACAAGCAGGACGTAGCGTGGCGTCAGTTCATCACGCTCCTCGAATATAAGGCAGATATCCACGGCTGTCACGTCGTACAGGTGGAAGCACGAGGAACAACTAAAGAGTGCGCTCAGTGCGGCATGGTGTCTGAGAAACCAATCTGGGTTCGTGAACACTCCTGTCCAGCGTGTGGGTTTGAGTGTGACCGTGACGCAAATGCTTCGTTAAACGTCTTGCAGAGAGGATTTTCTAAGTTAGGGCTGGGATGGCCCGAATCAACGCCCGTGGAGACCGCGCTCCCTGCGGATACCCATTCGGTATCTGCAAAGTGCGTCGTAGAAACGGGAAGCCTTGGGGTTGGCGGAAGACGTAGTCTTCCGGGGTGAGAGGAGAGCATTGTTCTCTCGAACCACCAGACTCCGTAGGTGATTCACGAACGCGCGTAGTTGTGACCGATGACGAGGGCGAGTGCGTTCAGTGCGACGAGCGCCACGAAGACCGTGAGTTCGCTGGCTTCGAGCCCACCGAACAGGAGTGGAACGTACAGAAATGGGAGGGCGACGGCGGCCCAGAAGCCGACGAATCTGAGTGGCGCTGCGACGAGGCGGACACCGACTGGAAGGTGCTGTTCGTTTGCGACCATCTCTCGGAGGTCGGAGAGACGTTCGCGTGGGAGGTTGGTTGACGAGTTTGACATAGCGGGGGAACCTGCGTTCTCTATAACGATGGGAGGGGTCATAATTAGGTGCGAGAATTCGCTTCATTTCATCCTCGTTTACCCGTGATATTCTGATAAATGTGAAATTTTATCGTCTGTCGAGAGAGCACTGGACAGTTTATCGGCGCTTCTAACGTTTTTGTTCGATATGATTGCCTGTAATATTGAACTGTGTCGAACCCCTGAATATCTCGCGGCATCGTGACGTTAGACAGAGACAAACCACGAGACATCGACCGCTTCGGGCGTCGAATTAGGAACAGCCAAAGGAGGGTCGGAGAGCGGTTCTTCGGGGATTCGCGACGCCTGCTTACACCGCTGAAAGGAACTTCTAACCGGGTCGACTGACCCAGAAGCACTTCCCCTATCGATTTACTCTGTCGGCACGACTGCCGAACCATGCCCGACCTCAACCGCGTCGCCAAGCGCATGTACAACATCCACCCGAACGCGATGTACCTCGTCGTCGACGAGGAACTACAGGGACGGTTCGCTCTCCAGAGTGCGGAGTTTTTCCAGACAGAGTTTCAAGCAGAAGGGACCCGCGAGGACGACGATGCACTGTATCGATTTGCGACGACGGAGGACAACGAGGCAGTCATCGTCGGCAGACAGGCCCCGGGCGAAGACGGCTGGTCGATGGTCGGGGAAGTCGAATCGGTCGAGCGTCTCGACGAGTAACGAGTCGCGTTCGCTCAGTCGGTCGGTGTGGCACCACTCCCGAATCGGTGGCGGAGTTCACGTCGAATCGCACCGCGTTTTAGCAGGACGAACCCGAGGAAGATGAGTGTGAACCCGCCGGCCGTAGCGAGGGTCGGTACCTCGTTCAGGAAGGCCCACCCTGCGAGTGCCGCGAAAATCGGCGCGACGTAGGAGACGAGATTGATTTCGATTGGGCCGAGGCGTTCGAGTAGGTCGAAGTAGATGAGAAAGCCGATTGCGCTCGCCGCCAGCGACAGGTACGCGAGTGCGAGAATCGATTCCGTGTTCAACACGACGTCGGCGAACGACTCTCGCATCCCGACGGAGATGGCGTGCATCAGCAGTGCGCCTCCGAGCATCGACCACGCCTCCATCGTCTCTATCGGCATGTCTGAGTCGATACGGCGGGTGAGAACCGACCCGAAAGCGAACGCCGCCGCCGCGCCGAGGATGAGGAGTTTGGCGACGGTGCCGCCCGCGAGCAAGTTGCTCGGGTCGAGTTCGGAGAGGACGGCGACACCGACGAGTCCGAGGAGTAACCCGACGATACCGAGTGGCGTCAGTCGCTCACTCGGGAGGAACACTCGCGCGAATCCACTCGTGAGGACCGGACTGAGACTCACGATGACGGCAGCAGCAGCACTCGTCACCGCAGGGTCCGTCTCACCGACGAACAGCAGGGCGTGATACGCCGCGATGAGGAAGACGGCCCCGATGGTCACTTCTGTCCAGTCTGCACGACTGCGTGGAAGCGGGGAGTCGGTGGCGTAGACGGCGTAGACGAGCATGATGACCCCGGCCACGTCGTAGCGGAGGGCAGCGAAGAGGACCGGCGGGAAGAACTCCAGTCCGGCCTTGATAGCCATGAACGCAGACCCCCAGATAGCGGCGAGGACGACGAAGAGTCCGAGATTGCGGTACCGTGTCACAGCGGTGATGTGGTCGGTGGGAGCCTGAACGTTTCGATGGGGGGTCGTTTCGCCGGAATCCGACGGACATCGAAGGGACGGTTCGTCCCAAAAAAGTCCGGGGTGCCGCTCAGTCGTCTGCTTCGATTGCCGCGCTCTCGTTCGTCTCGATGACGGTCACCTCGTCGGACCCCTCGAAGAGATGGCACGCGGCAGGGTGTGGCGCGTCGCCGACGGCGGGGCGGCGCGTCTCACACGGACTCTCGAAGCGACGCCGAAGCGTCTCTCGGGCGCGTTCCTCGTCGCCTTCTGCGAGGTGTCCGAGCGCGGTATCGACGGCGCCGGCCACCTCTCCTCGGAGTTCGGCGGCAACGTGTCGTGACCGTGCCTCCTCGATGAACGCCTCTTCGTCGACACGTTCGGGGTCTGCCGCCTCCCAGATGTGGTCTGGGTTGACGTCGCCGACGACGAGGGCATCTCTGAGGTCCATGACGGCGCGATACGTCGCCTGGTCGATGTTCAGGTCGTCGGGTGGGATGACTTTCGGGCACCGCGTTCGGAACCGGCACCCAGACGGCGGGTTTCGCGGTGACGGAACGTCCCCGGAGAGCGCCTCCACCCGACGGCCGTGTTCGGCGGTCGAAGGGCGGGGAACACTCTCCAAGAGTGCCTGCGTGTACGGGTGCTTCGGAGACTCGAACAGTTCGTCGGTCGGGCCGAGTTCGACGATGTTGCCGAGGTACATCACCGCGACGCGGTCACAGATGTGCCGGACGACCGAGAGGTCGTGGGCGATGAAGAGGTACGTCAGGCCGAAGTCGTCCTGCAGGTCGTCGAGGAGGTTCAACACCTGCGCCTGCACGGACACGTCGAGCGCCGAGACCGGTTCGTCGAGGACGATGAAGTCGGGTTCGAGCGCGAGTGCCCGCGCGATACCGATGCGCTGGCGTTGCCCGCCGGAGAATTCGTGTGGATACCGGTCGAGTTGGTTCGCCGAGAGGCCGACGCGTTCCAGTAACTCTCCGGCCTTGTCGCGTCGCCACTCCCGTTTGGACTGGTCGCCTGCGCCCTCTGGGATGCCGTGAATCTTCAACGGTTCGGCGATGATGTCGCCGATGGTCATCCGGGGGTCGAGACTGGAAAACGGGTCCTGGAAGACGATTTGGGCGTCTTTACGGAACGCCTTGAGTTCGTCTGAATCCATCTCGAAGACGTTCTCCCCGTCGAATCGGACGGACCCGCCGGTCGCCTCGCGGAGGCGGAGGAGTGTCTCACCAGTCGTTGACTTCCCACACCCGGACTCACCGACGAGTCCGAGGGTCTCACCGGGTTGGATGTCGAACGAGATGCCGTCGACTGCTTTGACACTCCGACGCTCGCGGCCGAGGAGCGAGTCGACGAACGTGTCGCGTTCGAAGTAGTACTTCTGGAGGTCACGCACTTCGAGGAGTGAGTCAGTCATCGGCGTACACCCCCGGAACTCCGTTCCGGCGAGCACGACGATACTTCATTTGGTTCAGTCATCGGCGTACACCTCCGTGTCGATGGCGTCGTTCGGGTCGTACTCTCGTTCGGCGAGCACACAGCGGACGCTGTGTCGGCCGTCGAGTTCGTACTCCGGAATCCGGGTTAGGCAGTCGTTCATGGCGTTGGGACACCGGTCGGCGAAGTAACACGCGTTCGGCATCTCCGAGTCGATGAGACTCGGCACGTTCCCCGAGATGGGTTCGAGGCGAGTCGAGGGGTCGTCGACGTCGGGTATCGACCCGAGAAGCCCCTGCGTGTACGGGTGGACCGGGTTGTCGAAGATATCCGATAGTGGTCCTCGCTCGACGATTTCGCCGGCGTACATGACGCCGACGCGGTCACACATGCGGGCGATGACACCCAAGTCGTGGGTGATCATCAGGATGCTCATCCCCTCGTGTTCCTGTAGGTCACGAAGAAGGTTGAGAATCTGCGCTTGGATAGTCACGTCGAGGGCGGTGGTCGGTTCGTCGGCGACGAGGATGTCGGGTTCGCCGGCGAGCGCCTGTGCAATCATCGCTCGCTGGAGCATCCCACCGGAGAACTGGTGGGGGTACTCTTCGGCGCGGTCCTCTGGGTCGGGGATACCCACCTGGTCTAAGAGTTCGACCGCTCGGTCCATGCTCTCGTCGGAGACGTAACGCTGCGATGGAAGGAGCGTGTCGGCGACGAGTTTGCCGAGGCCGTATCCCTGTGTTCGTGACCGCGTGCTTCGCGGGTTCGACCGCGCTCGACGCTGCACCTCGACCGCTTCGGCGATTTGCTCGCCGACGGTGAGCGAGGGGTTGAAACTGCTCATCGGGTCCTGAAACACCATGCTGAACGACGGCCCGCGGAGTGACCGACGGACGCCTTTCGGGAGTCGCCGAACGTCCACGAAGTCGCCGTCGACGGCGTCGGGGGTCGACCCCCGGAACTCGTCTGCGAGCGTCTCGTTGCGGTACCAGATTTCTCCGTCGGTCACGCGACCGGGTGATTCGATGAGGTCGATGACCGACAGTGCGGTGACCGACTTGCCGGACCCAGACTCGCCGACGATGCCGAATATCTCTCCGTCTTCGACGTCGAACGAGACGTGTTCGACAGCGTTGACCTGTCCCTCTTCGGTGAAGAATCGGGTCGTGAGGTCGCGGACTTTGAGGATTGGGTCTGCCATCTCAGACACCCCCCTCTCCCTCGATTCCGGGGTCGAGTGCGTCTCTGAGCCAGTCGCCGACGAGGTTCAAGCCGATGACCGTCACCACGATGGCGAGACCGGGCATCGTCGATATCCACCACGCAGTCGACTGGTACTGCCGACCGAGTGCGATGTCGAAGCCCCACGACACGTCCGCCCCGGAGAACCCGAGGAACGACAGTGCGGACTCGAGGAGGATAATCGCGGCCACCTGAATCGTCGCGAGGACGAGGATGGGCGTGATTGCGTTGGGGAGGACGTGCCGGAGCACCGTCCGCCCGTCGCTCGCGCCGAGGGCACGTGCGGCCTTCACGTATTCTTCTTCCCGTATCGAGAGTGCTTCACCGCGTGAGACGCGGGCGAACCACACCCAGTTGACGAGAGCGACGACAACGATGACCGTCCCGGGAAGGACGACGGTCTCTGGCATGCCTGTCGGTAACCCGACGGCGGACCGGAACGCGGGGGCGATACCGGACACGACGAACGGGTCGGGGATGGGTGCCTGTGCCTGTCCCCACACACCCACGAGGGCGATTGCGAGGACGAGCGACGGGAACGCGAGCATGATGTCTGCACCGCGCATCAGCACGTCGTCGACGCGTCCGCGGTAGAACCCTGCGGACAGACCGACGAGGACGCCGATAAGCGCGGCGAGCGAGGTGCCGAAGAGACCGACGAGGATGGACGTTCGGGCACCGTAGATGATGCGAGAGAGGATGTCTCTCCCGTTACCGTCGGTGCCGAGCGGATGGGCGAACGTCGCGTTCGTGTACACAGTCTGTTCTTCGGTGACGACTTGCCCGTTTTCGATGACGACGCTCCCGTTTTCCATCTTCGTCACCTCCTTCGTCTCTTTCGTGCTGAACCCGATGGGGGGTTGACGAGCGTTTTCGAGGTTCTGTTGTCCCGGACTATACGGCGAAATAAACGGCGCGAAGATGGCCATCGCCAGCATGAAGACGACGACGACGATGCCAATCTTCGCGAGAAGACTTCGCTGGAGTTCCCGGCGAAGGTTTCTGCGTGTTCGTTCCGATATCATCGATAAACGACCTGGTTCAATCGTATGCCACCTGTGGGTTGACGTAGGCGTACAGCGCGTCTACGAGGATGTTCACGAGGACGAACCCAACCGCGACGACGATGAGCGACCCCTGAAGGACCGGCCAGTCGCGTGCGTTGATGCTGTTGATGATGAGCGTCCCCAGTCCCGGCCACGCGAAGACGGCCTCCGTGATGACGGCCCCGCCGATGAGGGTACCGAGTTGGAGACCGATGACGGTGATGACCGGGATGAGTGTGTTTCGAAGCGCGTGCTTGTAGCGGACGAGTGTCTCTGGGAGTCCTTTCGCTCGCGACGCTCGAACGTACGTCTGGCCCAGTTGGTCGAGCATTCCGCTGCGAGTGAGGCGCGTGATGAGCGCAGTGAAGTAGGTTCCCAGCGTGATAGCGGGCAGTGTGATGTGCCACAACCACGTGGTGAACCCGTCGAATGCAGCACTGAGGTTCCCACCGACGAGGAGCAGCACGATCCCATCGATACCGATGGGTCGCTGACTCGTCGGGAACAAGTTGAGTTGCACGGCGAGCACGAGGATGAGCATCACGCCCAGCCAGAAGTTCGGCGTACTGATGCCGACGAGCGAGAACACCGTCGCACTGTAGTCGGCCGGTTGGTGTCGTCGCGTCGCCGAGACGACGCCCAGCGGAATCGCGATGATGACCGCGACGATGGTCGCCGCAATCGCGAGTTCGAGTGTCGCCGGCAGTTTCGTGACGACGCGAGATGCGACTGGTGTTCGCGTCACGAGCGACAGGCCGAGGTCACCGACCGGGATGCCCGAGACGAAGTCCCAGTACTGCACGTACAGGGGTTCGTTCAACCCGAGTTCGGCGATGACCTGCGCTCTGACCTCGGGGTCGACGTCCGGTGGCAACAGGACGTTCGCCGGGTCACCCGGCGAGATGAACCGCAGTCCGAAGACCACGGTGATGACTCCCCAGATGACGAATAGGCCCTGGAGCGAGCGTTTGATGAGGAACCTCGACAGTGACATCGACTACTGTTGGCTCATATCGTACGCGTCGATACGCTCGTCGGAGCGGGCCTCCCACGCGATGGCGTCGTTGACACCGTAGACACTGAACTGTTGGTTCAGGAAGATCCACGGGCACTCTTCGTGCGCCAGTGCGTTGGCTTCCTGCAGCGTCGCGTCGCGTTCGTCGCCAGACTGGGTGCCGGCCTGTTCGAGAAGTGCGTCGAACTCTTCGTTCTGCCAGGTCGTGAGCGTCCCGTCAGATGCGAGAAGCGCCTGCATGACGAGGCCGCCGTCGAAGGTCGCTTCACCCCAACCGATGAGGAACCACGGTGGGCGCGCCTCGATGGACCCGGCGAGGAGTTCGTCGACGAGCGACCCGAAGTCGCGTTGGCGCACCGTCGCCGTCACATTCGGAAGTTCGTCGATGTAGCCTGCCACTGCCTGTGCGATTTCGAGGTCTTTCAGGTAGCGACCGACCGGCGTGTGGAGTTCGATTTCTGCTCCGGCGTACCCCGAGTCTTCGACGAGTTGCTCTGCCTGGTCTGGGTCGTACGGGTACGGGTCGAGGTCGGCGTTGTGGCCGACGAACTCGGGGAGCGTCGGTTGACTCGTCGCGGCACCGAACCCGCCGAGGACGTTCTGGACGATGCTCTCTAAGTCGATGGCGTAGTTCATCGCTTGCCGGAACTCGACCGAGTCGAACGGTTCGAGGTCGTAGCGCATCGCGTTGTAGATGATACGCGTGGACGGTGCTGCGGCGACCCGCGCACCCTCGGAGTTGTTGACACGCTGGACTTCCTGCGGTGGAACGTTGACGACGACGTCCGTCTCGCCCTGCAGAAGTTGGTTCACGCGCGTGCTCGCCTCGGACGCGGCACGGAACGTGAGCGTACCGACTGCTGCGGGTTCCCGCCAGTAATCGTCGTAGCGCGTGAGGACGACTTCCTCGTCTTCGGTGTAGGAGTCGAGTTGGAACGGACCCGTGCCGTTCATATTCTGGCTGATGAACGCCATGTCGTTCTCTTCGACCCACGACTGCTGCATGACGTCGAGGTAGGTCGCGAACTCAGAGAACACGATGGGGTTGAGCGACGTGTTGTTGACCTTGACGGCCATCTCGCCTTCGATGACCTCTGCGCCGGCGACACCAGCGAGTTGGTCTGCCTGCGGGCTTGCGAAGCCAACGCTCTCGTCGACGACGCGGTTGATGCTGTATGCCACGTCTTCGGGCGTGAGTTCGTCGCCGTTGTGGAAGGTGACGCCCTCACGGAGGTCGAACCGCACCGCGTTTTCGCCTTCGATTCGCTCGTAGTTCGTCGAGAGTGCCTGCTGAATCGCGCCAGCAGCGTCACGAGTGAGTACACCCTCGTACGCGTGCAAGACGACGATGTCCGTCGGCGTCTCACGGTGGTCCTGCGGGTCGAGACCCGAGGGCATCTGCCCTTGCGTAATCGTCACGTCGAACGACTCGCTCGTCTCCTCTGGCGTCGACGTGGTGGTCTCTTCTGTCTCCTCGCCACCGGTTTCCGTGGTCGTCTCCTCAGTCTCTTCACCGCCACCGCCCGCGCACCCCGCAAGTGCGGCAGACGCTGCTGCGCCGCCTGCTAGCTTGAGGTACGTTCGCCTACCAACATGTGAATCGTTATCAGTCATCGCAGGTAGATTGAGTCGGTCGTTCTTATATCCATTGCCTGCAGACGGCGAATCTGCAGAACCGCCTCTATATATTGATGCCATATAACATAGTGTGCACCCCTCTCCAACACGGGGTACGCTTATTAGCTCCCATCGCGGAACGATTCGTATGGCCGTGACCGGCCGTCCCACCCTCAGGGACTTGTTCGACGAGTCGCCAACGCCGCACATCGCGCACCCGCCGCGGACCCACCACCGTCACTTCTACGTCGCGACGGACGGGTCGTATCGACCGAACGGCGGCGGACTCGGTGTCGTGATAGAGACCCGTGACGGCGAGCGAGTCGCCCGTATCGCATTCCAAGACGTTGCCCCGAACAACAACATCTCCGAGTATCGCGCGCTCCACCTCGGGTTAGACGTGCTCGCCCACCGCGCGCCGCCAGGTGCCCGCGTCGGCGTCCTCGTCGACCACGACGACCTGGCCGCGAACGTCAACAACGCGGTGCTCGCAGGTGACCACCCCGACTGGAAGTCGCCGAAACGAATCGTCGTTCCCGCGGGCAGTGAACATCACTGGCGGGGGATTCAAGCGCGAATCGCCGGCTTCGGGGAAGTCCGCGCCGCCCGCATCGACAGCAGAGAGAACCCGGCGCATCCACTCGCGAACTCACCGAGAGAGTACGAACACGTCAATCGGAAACCGGACCGGTGTGTCCTCCCGGAACCCCTCGGACTCGAATCGGACAACGACGTGAGTTATCTCCCACCATCGCGGTGCGAAGGGCACGCGAGCGACGACTAGCGTCTCCCGTTTGGTCCGCTCCACCCGGACCGAAAACACGGGCGGTCACGGCAGTCTCTCGCGTTTTCAGACCCCAACTCCTCGACTCGTCAATCGGAGACCGATGACGAGCAACAGCCCCATCGTCCCCACCTGTTGGTACGACACCGGAATTCGCGGGCGAACCCATTTTCCGACGCTCACACCGACGAGTCCCGGCACTGCGGCGAGTGCAGACAGCATCAACACGTCACCGCCACCGAACAGTCCGAGCGCGGACGCGACGACGACCCGAACCGTCGAGATACCGAGGAAAATCAGCGCGAGGACGCCGACGAACGTCGAGCGGTTCAATCTCAGCGACTGGAGGTACGCGACCACCTGGACGCCGACGTTACTCGCGCCGAAGATGAAGCCCGAAACGAGGCCCAGCACTGCTTTTACCCCCGTCCGCTCCGTGACGCAGATGTCACGCAGGCGACGCGTACCCGGAATCGACACCCACGGTTGCGAGAAGACGACGTAGACGAGGACGAACACGCCGAGTGCCAGCGTCAACGGTTGGGTGGGAATCGCCGACAACAGGAGCATTCCGACCACAGTCCCGACGAGCGCTGCCGCGACGTACGGCCAGAATCGACGCACGCACGACTCCAGACTCGTCCGGTCGAGTTCTCGAACGAGAGAGACGTTACCGGCGAGAATCGGGAGAATCATGACGACGACGGCCGTCTGCGGGCCAATCGTCGCTGCGAGGAGTGCTGTCCCGACGACAGAAAAGCCGAACCCGTTGACGCCGGTGACGAAACCGCCGAACGCGACGATACCGAAGACGAGTGCCGCGGCGGCGAGTGTGACCTCCATAGGATACCTCTCGCTCCCTGTCTCTTGAACACGCGCCTCGATTGCGCGGCATGTGCATGGTCGATTCCGAGAGTACGTCTGAAAAAATCCACTCGCTCCGCTCACCCTCACCGCAAAAACCTGTCTCCGTGAGCGGTAGTGAACGGAGGCTCGTGAGACGCATCGCGTCTCACGGTGGAGGGAAAAACGTCCGAACCTCGCTACGCTCGGTTCGGCACAGCAATCACCAGTTACTCTTCTTGCGCGTCCACGACGGCAGTCGCCGCCAAGTTGACGATGTCTTTCACTTCGTCACCGCGCTGGAGGACGTGCACCGGTTTGTTCATGCCGACGAGCATCGGGCCGATTGCCTCC
>NZ_LOPV01000139.1 GCF_001469865.1 Haloferax profundi | reverse complement strand
GCCTCGAGGTTCGGGAACACGAGGACGTTCGCCGGTTCGTCGAGGTCCGAGAAGTCGTAGGTTCCCGTGAGGATGTCCTCGACGAGTGCCGTGTCTGCCTGCATCTCGCCGTCGACGGGGAAGTCGACTTCGGGGTCGTCTTGCAGCAGGTTGGCCGCGTCGCGTGGCTTGGCGGTGCCCTCGTTGCGGACACTCCCGAAGTTGGAGTACGACAGGAGTGCCGCGCGTGGTTCGACGTTGAATCGGCGGGCGAGTTCCGCGGTGTGCTTCGTAATCTCCGCGAGAATCTCCTCGTCGGGGTCGAGGTTGACCGTCGTGTCGGCGCAGAAGACGACGCGGTTCTTGAACGTCATCATGTAGACACCGGCGGCGTAGTTCGCGTCTTCGGCCGTGCCGATGACCTGAAGCGGCGGGCGAAGTCCACCCGGGTAGTGGTGGGTCAGACCCGTGAGCATCGCGTCGGCGTCGCCCATCTCGACCATCACGCTGGCGAAGTAGTTGGAGTCGCGACGGACGAGTTCACTCGCCTCAGACTCGGTGATACCCTTGCGCTGGCGCAGTTCGTACAGACGGTCGGCGTAGTGGTCCCACTCGCCGTCACGCGGGTTGGCGATGGTGGGGTCGAAGTCGAGACCCAGTTCCTCGGCCTTCCGAAGGATGCGCTTGGTGTTGCCGATGAGGATGGGGTGGGCGATTCCCTCTTCTTGCATCTGGTAGGCCGCGCGAATCATCTTCTCGTTCGTCCCTTCGGCGAGGGCGACACGCTTGGGGTTCGACTTCGCCTTGTTCAGGACGACGCGCATCATCTCGCGGGACTTGCCGAGGCGCGCTTCGAGTTGCTCGCGGTACTCGTTGAGGTCGAGGCGCTTGCGGGCCGCACCGGAGGTGACCGCCGCTTGCGCGACGGCGGGTGCGACTTCGAACAGCACGCGGGGGTCGAGCGGTTTGGGGATGAGGTAGTCGGGACCGAACTGGAGTGGGTGGTCGCCGTACGCCTTGACGACGGCGTCGGGCACGTCCTGGCGGGCGAGTTCGGCGAGTGCCTCGGCGGCGGCGCGCTTCATCGCTTCGTTGATTTCCGTCGCCCGCACGTCGAGTGCGCCGCGGAAGATGAACGGGAATCCGAGGACGTTGTTCACCTGATTCGGGTAGTCTGAGCGTCCCGTCGCCATGATGACCGTGTCGTCGCGGGCACTTTTGGCGTCCTCGTAGGTGATTTCGGGGTCCGGATTCGCCATCGCGAAGATGATTGGGTCGTTCGCCATCGACCGGACCATCTCCTGGGAGACGATGCCACCGACGGAGAGGCCGGCAAACACGTCCGCGCCGGCCATCGCGTCCGCGAGGTCACCCTCTTCGACTGGCTGAGCGAACTCGGCTTTGTACTTGTTGACGTCACCTGCTTCGACGCGCGACTCGGTGATGATACCCGAGGAGTCGCACATCGTGATGTTCTCTTTCTTCGCGCCGAGTGAGACGTAGAACCGTGCCGTCGCGAGCGCAGACGCGCCCGCACCAGAGAAGACGATTTCGAGGTCGTCGAGGTCCTTCTCGACGATATCTGCCGCGTTGAGGAGGGCAGCACCGGAGATGATGGCCGTGCCGTGCTGGTCGTCGTGGAAGACGGGGATGTCCATCTGCTCGCGGAGTTGTTGCTCGATTTCGAAGCACTCCGGCGCTTTGATGTCTTCGAGGTTGATGCCCCCGAACGTCGGTTCCATGGCCTTCGTGGCGGCGACGAAGTCGTCCACGTCGGTGATGTCGAGTTCGACGTCGAACACGTCGATGTCGGCGAAGCGCTTGAACAGCACACCCTTGCCCTCCATGACGGGTTTCGACGCCTGTGCGCCGATATCGCCGAGGCCGAGGACGGCCGTCCCGTTCGAGACGACACCGACGAGGTTCCCCTTCGAGGTGTACTCGTACGCTGCGTCTTCGTCGTCGGCGATGTCGCGGCACGGTGCCGCCACGCCGGGTGAGTACGCGAGGCTCAGGTCTCGCTGTGTGTTCGTCGGTTTGGTCGTCGCAATCTCGATTTTACCCGGCGGGTCTTGCCGGTGATAGTCCCGTGAGTCGTCGTCCAGTCCCATGATTCACACCTCCTCACGCAGAGGGGAAAAAACTATCCAACACCGTCGAATATTGATTTCGACGGGCGTCGAATACCCGCCAGACGGCGGACCGGTGTCGACGGTGTTCGAGCACACTCGTGCCGAAAATTATTCCGTCTCGATGTGAAGGATTCCGTGCCGTTCGAGTTCGACCGAACCGGTCTCGTCCGTGACAGTCTGCGTCGGCCACTGTCCCGTCGTGGTCAGCACCTCGACGTCGTCGCCGGTGACGAGGACGGTGTCCTCGCTCTTCGCGCCCTCGATGGTCGGGTTGTAGGCGTAGCCCATGGGTTCGAGAACTGGGTCGTCGGCGTCGGGTTTCGCGAACCACTCACGCCCGGCGAATCCGGCGGCACCACCCTGATGGTGGTTCAACCACTCGTCGGACTCTCCGACGGCGTCGTAGGCGTCGCGGATGGCGTCGAACACGTCGCCGGCGGTTCCCCCGTCGTTGGCCGCACGCTGTGTCGCCGCGAGTGCGTTCGTCTCGACGCGCATCGTCTTTTCGTGACGCGATTCCAGCCAGTCGGGTGCGTCGAACGCGACGGTCCGCGTACAACTCGCGTAGAGTCCGTCTCGCTGGGCGGTCACGGAGACGAGTGCGTAGTCGCCGAGGCGTTCCTGTTTCGGCGTGTAGTGGCGGTACTTCTGGGCGCGTCGACTGCCGCCGACGAGGGCGACTGGTGTCTCGATGCCCATGGCTCCGAGCGTGACGCGAAGCCCCGAGACGACTTCCGTCTCCAAGTCCTGCGGTTCGAGTTCTCGACACACCCGTTCGACGGCGCTCGCCACGTCGCGGCCGAGTTCTCGATACGCGTCGATATCGTCGTCAGAGAGGGGTTGCCGGAGTTCTGCGGCGTCCACGTCGGCGAAGCCCGGAACGTCGAAGTCGGCCGCTGCCGGCGTCGGTGAGACGGTTGCGACACCCGAGGCCAGAGAGCCGTCGTACCACTGGTACTGGTGGATTCGGACGTCCTCGTGCGGCACTTCTTCGTGGAGGAGGCGGGTCGCTTCGATGTTGTCGGTCACGACGTGGAACTCGTCGCCGTCGTATCCGGCGGCGGCGACGCCGACGGGTGAGTCACGGTCGACGACGTTGTCCCCGCCGAGAAGCCACGCAAACGAGTTCGGGCGGGCGAACCAGACGGCCTCGACGTCGTGGTCGTCGAGGTACGCGTCGAGTCGCTCGGCCCGAGATGCGAGTCGCTCGTTCATATCCCGCGGTCCAACTGGACCGACTTGAATGGGACGACTCGTGGCCACCGCCGCTCGCGACGTCGCGACCAGCGTGCCAGATGCGTCGCCGTCCAAACACCTTCGAGAGCCATACCTACGAGATATAAGTTCGCGCAGGCCTGACCCCCGCGTATGACACCTCGGCTTCGCCGCCTCCTCGCGGGCTCGGCCGTGATGACGGGCATCCTGATGGTCCTCGGAGTCTACACCGCCGCCTCGGGGGCTGGACTCACGTGTGCCGGTCGCTGGCCGTTCTGTGACGGCTTCTTGGGCCTGTTCCCTGCCAACTGGGGCAGTTTCATCGAGTGGTTCCACCGCCTCGTCGCCATGCTCACCGGGTTCCTCATCCTCGGGACGACGGTGAAGGCGTGGCGCGAAGGCGTCGACCCACGGGTCCGCTGGGCGCTCGTCGTCGCAACCGTGATTCTCCCCTTCCAAATCGTCCTCGGTGCGCTCACCGTCACCGAGTACGAGTGGGTCATCCTCACCGCGCACTACGTCGTCGCCACGTCCATCTTCACGGCCGTCGCCGCCGCCGCCGCGTGGGGTCTCGCCGACCGTGGGATTCCCCGCGTCGCCGACGCCATCCGCCTCGCACTCGTGGGCGCACCCATCATGCTCGTCCTCGCACCACACAGTTTCGTCTCGTTCGGCCCCCTGACGCAGGCCACCTACTACGTCGTCGGCCTCGCAACCTACGCCGCACTCGTCGCCGCGACACTCTGGGCGAGCGCCGCTCACACGACTCGTGCCGACGTGTACGGACGCCTTAGATTCATCACCGCCCCCGCGAGCGTCGTCGTCGTCGCCTTACTCATCGCCGGGAGACAGGTGTACGGCCCGACGCTTCAACTGGCCCACCTCGGCGGAACAGTCGTCGCACTCGTTCTCGTCGTCGCCGCTGCCCTCGTCGTCCGTGGTGGTCTCCCGGTGCCGCGGGACACCGTCACCAACGACGCCGACTGAATCGGTCACTGGCGACGCAGGGCGGCACGAGACGAAATCGACCATCGCTTGGCCTGACACGACCGTTCTCTGAGATTCAATTAATCAGCTATTAGTTGAACAGATATCTCACTGATTAGAGTTTGTTTGTGTTCTGTACAGAACGGCACCCGATTTCTATTCATTCAGCCCATTTAGTGGCAATTTTCACCAAAAGTTGTGTGAATGGAGTTGCGTATCGAAGAAGTGTTATACGGTGGTGTGCTACCTGTGGCCTGTTATGAAACGTCGTACCTATCTCAAGGGCGCTGCAGGCTCTGCAGCCACGTTCACGCTGGCCGGTTGTCTCGGCGGCGGCGGTGGCGGCAGTGAAACGATTACCATCGGCTCGGACATTCCGTACCGTCCGTTCGAGTGGGAGACGACCGAAGGCGAACTCACTGGCTTCGACGTCGACATCGCACAGGCAGTCTTCGCCGACGAACTCGGCTACGAACACGAGTTCCAGAAGACGAGCTTCGACGGTATCATCCCCTCTCTCAACAACGGGAACTTCCGCGTCATCATGTCCGCGATGACCATCACCGAAGAGCGTGCAGAGAAGATCGACTTCTCCGATGCTTACTTCACTGCGTACCAGACTGTCATCGTCCTCAACAACAGCGACATCGCCGCGAAGGAGGACCTCAAAGGCAAAACGGTCGGTGTCCAGAAGGGGACCACCGGGGCCGCCGCGGCCGACGCACTCAAAGAAGAGTTCGGTGGCGACCTGACCATCCAGCGCTACGACCAGGTCAACGGTGCGTTCGACGCACTCATCAACAACCAGGTCGTCGCAGTGGTCAACGACAACACCGTCAACGCCGAGTTCGTCAACCAAAGTGAAAATGCCAAGTTCCTCGAAGGTGCCGGTGCCGCAGAGGACCAGGGCAAGGACGCACCACCGTACCTCACCCTCACGGTTGAGGAGTACGGTATCGGCTTCCGCCAGGACGACGACGACCTCCGCGAAGAGGTCAACGGCGCACTCGCGACGATCAAAGACAACGGGACGTACGACGAGATTTACTCGAAGTACTTCTCGGGCTAACTCGCCGCACCACCCGTTTTTATACAAACACTGTGAGAATCATTACCAATGGCTGAATCATACTCCGACGGAAGCGCCACCGACGACGACTTCCAAGAGCAGTTTTTGAACGACAAGACGCTCAAATTCGCAGGCGCCGCGATTGCGACACTGTTCACACTCGTCGTGGGGTTGTTCATCGGCGCGATTATCCTCACGCAGGTCGACTTCGACCTGTTCGTCGAGATTATCTACCCGCAGTTCGTCGAAGCCTACCTGCTCGTCCTCGGTATCTTCCTCGCAGGAAGCTTCCTCTCTATCATCGCCGGCATCTTCGTCGGCCTCGGGCGCGTCTCGAAGACACGCATCACGAATACGGTGGCCAGCGGGTACGTCGAGTTCTTCCGCGGGACGCCACTGCTGTTCCAACTCATCGTCATCTTCTTCGGGATTCCCGCGTTCTGGCCGCCCGGCCAGTTCCCCATCCCGAACTGGGCGATTCCAGCCGCCATCATTGGGTTGACGCTCAACCATGCCGCGTACGTCGGTGAGGCGGTCCGTGGCGGTATCAACGCCGTCCCGGAAGGCCAGATGGAGGCCGCCCGTTCGCTCGGGATGTCCTACGTCCAGGCGATGCGCGAAGTCGTCCTTCCGCAGGCGTGGCGCAACGCACTCGCCGCAATCGGCAACGACCAGGTCATCCTCGTGAAGGACACGTCACTGCTGACGGTCATCGCCGTTCCCGAACTCATCAGCGCGTTCCGACAGATCAACTCCGCGACGTTCGACCCGTGGACGCCGATTCTGCTCGTCGCTATCGCCTACCTCGGCATCACGTTGCCACTCGGCAAGGTGGTCAGGTACCTCGAAGCCCGCTCCGACTGGGGAGGTGACCGCCGATGAGTCTCCTCGAATTCGAGAAGGTGAACAAGTACTTCGGCGAGACGCACGTCCTGAAGGACGTCGACCTGAACGTCGAAGAGGGCGAAGTGTGCGTCATCATCGGTCCCTCGGGATCCGGGAAGTCGACGCTCCTCCGCTGTGCGAACCGCCTCGAAGAGATTCAAGGTGGCGAGATTCGACTCGACGGACAGTCCATCTCCGACCCCGACGCGGACATCAACCGATTGCGACAGCGCATCGGGATGGTGTTCCAGAGCTTCAACCTCTTCCCACACAAGACGGCGCTGGAGAACGTGACGCTCGCCCCGACGAAGGTCAAGGGCAAAGACGCGTCGTCCGCCAAGCAGGAGGCCAAGACGCTCCTCGACCGGGTCGGTCTCTCCGCGCAGTCGAGTTCCTATCCGAACCAACTGTCTGGTGGGCAGCAACAACGCGTCGCCATCGCCCGCGCACTCGCGATGAACCCCCGCGTCATGCTCTTCGACGAGGTGACGAGTGCACTCGACCCCGAACTCGTCGGGGAAGTGCTCGACGTCATGCACAGTCTCGCCGAAGAGGGGATGACGATGCTCGTCGTCACCCACGAGATGGGGTTCGCCCGCGAGGTGGGCGACCGCATCGTCCTCATGGCCGACGGCCGTGTCGTCGAGGACTCGCCGCCAGAAGTCTTCTTCGAGAACCCGAAGACGGACCGCGGTAAGCAGTTCCTCTCGAAACTACTCTGAGGTGGGTTAGTCGGGCACACACCCGACAACTATCCAACAAGCTTATTGCCGGAACCCCCACTTCTCTCCGGCATGAACCCCTCCCCTCGCGCATTTAGTACCGACCCGCCCGATACCGCCCGACGCAAGACAGTCTTGTTCTGTCAGACCTGTGGCCGCGCCGGTGACATCGGTGACTGGCCGACGGAGATGACCGACGAACGCGTCGAGACTATCGACTGTCCGGACTGTGGGACCACTGTCTGGCAGGGCTTCGACGCAGACGACGACGCAGAGTCGAAACGGGCCCTCACGCCGACTGCGTAGGCGTCTCTCGGCCCCACTAGCGAACGCAGGTATCGAGACACCTGCTGTCGAACAGCGCCTTCCTACGACGTCATCACTTCGACACCGACGGTATCGTAGTCGGTCATCGCCGCCAATCGCTCGGGAACCTCGTCGAGAGACACCGTCTTCGTCACGAGTGACCCGGGGTCGACCGCACCCGACGCCAGTACCGACAGGAGGTCTGTGGCGTCCGTCGGCGGCATGCCACGCGCACCGAGGAACGACACTTCGTGTCGCGTCATCCAATCGGTCGGGAGCGATACGTCGCCTCGCTCTTCGTCTGTCGTCAACCCGACTTGTACGTGCGTCCCGCGCGGCCTGACGGACAGAACGGAGTTTCGGCAGGTCTCTGCCACACCCAGTGCATCGACAGAGACGTGTGCGCCGCCGTCTGTCGCGTCACGAATCGCTGCGACTGCGTCGTCTTCGGCCGCGTTCACGAGAACTGCTGCCCCCATGTCGGCGGCCACCGATAGCGCCGACTCGCGCACGTCGACGGCGACGACGCGTGCACCGAGGACGTTCGCGACCTGAATCGCCGAGAGGCCGACGCCGCCGCACCCGTGGACGGCGACCCACTCACCTGCACGGAGTCCGGCACGGGCGTCGAGGGCGTTGTACGCGGTCATGAACCGGCATCCGAGCGCCGCTACGTCGCGAGGTGCGACGCCATCGGGGAGTCGAATCGCGTTGTAGTCCGCCGACGGGAGGTGGACCTGTTCGGCGAACGCACCCTGCGCGGTCTGTTCGAATCCGAGGGCGTGCGGATGGTCACCCGTACAGACGTTTCCGTGTCCGGTTCGGCAGTAGCCACACGACCCACAGGCGAGGTTGAACGGCAACGCGACGCGGTCACCTTCTCGAATCGTCTCGACGTCGTCGCCGACGTCGACGACGCGTCCGGCGGGTTCGTGGCCGAGAATCTGCCCCGGGTCGACCGCATCGTCGGCCCACTCGCCGTGGCCCATCCACGCGTGCCAGTCGCTTCGGCAGATGCCGCAGGCCTCTACGTCAACGATGACTCCCGCAGGGTCGAGTGTCGGCGCAGGAACGTCGGTTACGTCGAGTGGTTCACCGTGTTCGCGGAGGACTGCGGCACGCATACGCATGGGTCGGCCGGTATCCTACAAAAACTCTCGGCCGCCACGTCAGCAGTCGATTTTGCCCACGCGAACGGGGTCACTCACATAAAGTCGGAGAGACCGGACTGGCCGTCGTCCGTCGCCGACGCCGGTTCGGGGTCACTGTCGTCGTCTCCGTCGTCTCTGTCGAGGACGTCGTCCGAGTCGTCGGCAGTGTCGCCGACAGCGTCCGTCGTCTCGACGTTCTCCATCCCGGCGAACGCGCCGCCGGCGTGTTCTTCGACGAGTTCCTCACGGAGCGACTCCGCGTCCTCGACGATGGATTGGACCTTGTTCGTCGTCTCACCGCTTCCGGTGACGAACGAGACGTGCGACTCGTCGAAGTCGTAGTACGCCGCCATGGCGACGGTCAGTTCGCGCGGTTTGCAGTGGTGAGTCAGCGCGGAGAGATACGGCAGGACTTCGCGGCGGGCCGTCGCCATGCTGAATCCGCCCGTCTCCGCAATCTTCCGAACGACAGTGTCGCGTGTCTTGTTCCGCGTCGAGCGGTACGGTGCGCCACCGTAGCGGGTCCACCCGCCGCGCGTCCGGTCTCGGGAGGCGGCGACACCGGCAGCGAGGTTGTCCGTCGCGTAGCGCCAGTACGAGTAGTTCTGCGAGGCGCGCACGCGACCAAGCCAGCGGTCAGCGTTGGCGAGGAACTCGTAGGCGCGGGCGAGTTCGTCCGGTTCGTAGACGAGCGACACCTTGTCCTCTATCCACTTCGTGAGGTCGTCTGGCGTCTCGTCGACGTCGTAGGCGGTGTAGAGTGCCTCCTGTGCGGACTTCTCTTTGAGGACGGCGTCGAGGAACTCGAAGAGACCGACCGAGCGGTCCCGGTCACCCATGACTACGTCTTCTTCCGTGATGCGGTCCCGACCTTCGGCGATTGCTTGCAGGTCGTTGACCGCAGAGCGCAGGTCGCCACTGTTCATCTCGGCGATGCGTTCGAGCGCCGCAGATTCGAATTCGAGACCCTCCTTCCGACAGATGTCACGGAGGACGGGGACGATAGAGCGCGACGAGACGTCGCGGAACTCTATCTCCTGACAGGCGTTCCGCAGGCCGCGACTCATGTCGTAGAACTCGTTGGCGATGAGGACGATTGGCTGACTCGACGATTTGACGAGTTTCGTGACGGCACTCGCCCCGCCGCGGTCGTAGTTGCCGTGGATGTTGTCCGCCTCGTCGAGGATGACCAACTGCCGGGTGGAGGTGCCTGACGAGGAACCCGAGAGCGTGGCGTTCTTCGCGGCACGACCGGCGAACCGTTCGATGACGTCGCCGGTTCGCTGGTCGGAGGCGTTCAACTCGACCGTCTCCCACCCCATGTCCGCCGCGAGTGCGTGGGCGGCGGAGGTCTTTCCGATGCCCGGACTGCCGTGGACGACGACTGCCTCCCGGTGGTCGTCCCACGACTTGGCCCACGATGCGAGGGCGTCGCGGGCCTTGTTGTTCCCGCGCACCTCGGAGAGCGTCGATGGGCGGTACTTCTCCGTCCAATCTACCATTACCGGCAGAAGGAACGAGACGCGTTTAGTGGTTCCGGAGCGTCACTCGCTGCTCACTGCGTCGCCCGCGATTCGACCGGCGACATCAATCTGCCGTCGTCGATACGTCGCCCGTCGAACGTAGTGGCGAGCTATCGGCGTCGTATCCGAGTCGCCCCCGAGTGAGGACGACGAGCAGGATGGCGAGCACCCAAACGACCACCGTGACCGCAACGAGAACCCCTGTCGCGGCGTCTCCATCGAGGGCTTCGGCTGGAAGTGGAACGAGCGTGCTGTTCGCCGTGTTGAATCCGGCGTGGGCGAGCAACGCGAGGAGGACGCTCCCCCGCGTTCCGTTGTAGACCCACGTCAGGAGGAACGCGACACCGACGATGTTCAGGACGCGGACGAGGATGAGCGGCGTCTCGCGGCCCAGTGCCGCCAGCGAGTCGATTGTGGCGGGGCCAGTCGCCAGCAACGGGAGGTGCCAGAACGCCCAGACGACACCCAAGATGAGTGTCGCTCGAACCGGTGTGTGCCGTTCTTGCAGTCGCGGAAGCGCGAACCCGCGCCACCCGGGTTCTTCGTTGCCCCCGCCGACAAGCGCGACGAACACGAACCCGCCGAGAACCGCGGCGGTTCGCCCGGAGAGCAGACCAGGGTCTACGTCGTACCCGCGCATCGCGAGTGCGACGCTCGCCAGGGCGACGACCACGAGTGGCAGCGCAAACGCCACGAGATACCACCGTGGGGCGACGCGCCAGTGGACGATTTGTCGTGCCCACGCACGGACAGAGTCGCCCGCGAGCCACGTCGTGACTGCACCAGCGAGTGCCGGGCCGAAGCCACCGAGGACGAAACTCGCAGTCCTGAGCGGGTCGTCGACGCCGAGCACTAACGGGAACCACGCCACCCACGAGATGCCGTACGCGAGGACGAAGAACGCCGTCGTCGGTCTCGCAGTGACGACACCGCGAAGCCATCGTCTCATCGTGCGCCACCCCAGTTGTCGTATCGTGTGATTGTGTTCATTCGTTTTCTCCGGTGATTAGACGACCAGTATCCGCAGGAAGGACAGTTGCCACGCGACCAGTATCGCGGCGAGTGTCACCACGGTGTAGTGAATTCTGACAGGCGTCGTCCAGTAGCTATCGCGCCACGCGAGGGCGGTTGCGACCACTGACCCGAGCGTTCCGACGAGGGCGACGTACGGGAGGAGTCTCCCCACTCGGAGCGCGAGCGACGGTGAGGCGACTTCGGCGTTGAAGTTCAGCCACGCCAGGACGAAGATGACCACGGTAGCGACCCACAGCAGACTCGTCGCACCCAGTAGCCAGCGGGAGACACGTTCGCGGTCGGTCGGTCGCTCTCGGCCGCGAACACGTCGCCAGACGAATCCACCGACCCACAGCACGAGCATCGAGACGAACGCGAGGATACCGCCGGCGAGCGTTCCCTCGACTACGAGCAGCGATTCGTCCCACGGGACACGTTCGTACGTCGCCGGACCGAAGTTCCCGAAGTACAGGTGTGTCACCCGCCCCTCGTCGTCGCGTTGGAAGACGAGTCTCTCCTGTCCGCCGACTTCCTCGTAGACATCGGGTCGGAGTTCGACCCACGTCCGGCGCTCCCCATCGAGTCGCTGTGTCGTGAGATACCCGTCGTCGGCCGTTCCAACCGTGACCGTTCGCGTCATCACGCCGAGAACACGGTGCCACGACGACTCCGAGACGGTCAACGAGCGGTAGTCACCGGTCAAGTGGGCGGCCCGTTCTGCCGCCCCTGCCGGGGGCTCGACGACTGGCGTCTCGGAGCGCGGGTAGTATCGGTCGGTGAACGCTTGCAGGAGTTCGAATCGGGCGTCGTGTCCACCGGGAGCGTTGTAGACGACGAACAGGCCGGTGTCACGTTCGGGGTAGAGTGCGAGGAGACTCCTGAAGTACGCCGTGTCTCCCCAGTGGCCGACGATGCGTTCGTCGTTTCGGTCCATCTCGATGAACCCGTACGCCATGCCGTTGAGTTCGGGTTCGTCGGGTGCCTTCACGACGTGTGTTCGGTGCATGTCGGCGACGGTGTCGGCCTCGAGGATGCGCTTCGACCCGTACTGGCCGTCGTTCAGGTACGCGAGCATGAAGTTCCCCATGTCCGTCGCCGTCGAACGCATGGCACCGCCCTGTGGGGCGATTCCCCAGATTTGGGGCTCCTGTGCGACGTACTCGCCGTTCTGGTAGACGTACCCGTTCGAGAGTCGCGGCTGGAGGCTGTCGGGAACGGGTTGGTCGTAGGTGCTGTCGCGCATCTCCAGCGGAGTGAAGATGTTGTCCTCGACGTAGTCCGTGAACGTCGTCTCGTACTCCTCGGCGACGACGTGGCCGGCGAGTCCGGCGCCGTAGTTCGAGTAGGCGACGTACTCACCCGGCGGACGGACGCGGTTCGGTTGGTTCTCGGCGAGAACCTCACCGAGTGGTCGCAGGTCGCTCGGGTCGTCGACGAGCGTCCCGTCGAAGGCGTCCTCGTAGCCGGCGGTGTGAGTGCCGAGGTGTTCGAGCGTGATTGGCTCAGGGTACGTCTCCGGGACAGTGACGGGCGACTCGGTCAGGTAGTCGTTCACGTCTCGGTCGAGTTCGAGTCTCCCGTCTTCGACACCTTGCATCACGGCCGTCCACGTGACGAGTTTCGACGTGGACCCGACACCGAAGACCGTCTCGTTCGCGACGATAGGTGCCTCAGACTCGACGTCGGCGTAGCCGTAGCCTTTGGCGAGGACCACCTCGCCGTCTTGGACGAGGACTACCGCCGCGCCGGGGACGTGATACGATTCGAGTTGTGTGGCCATCGTGTCGTCGAGCCACGTCTCGAACTCGTCGACGTCGATGGAATCGGCGTCTATCTGCGGGGTCCCCGCGGACGTGGTTGCGTAGCCGACAGGTGGTGCGGGCGGTCCGGCGACGGAGGCGAGGACGGGTGTACTCACGACTGCGAGGACCAGCGTGAAGACGACGAGGGTTCGGATAGGGGCGAGCGTCATAATCTGAATCTGGATGTGGGGTGTCTCTGTGTGGGTGGTGTCTGTGTCTTTGTGGGGAGGGTCGAACGAAGGGGTTCATCGAGTGGTGCAGGCGAACTCCGATGGCCGTCGAAACGACCGTCAGTCAGCGCCAGCAGGGGTCGTGTCGGTAGTGGTAGTCTGTCCGTCAGTGGACGCCATGAGGTACCCACCGAACGCGACGAGCCACACCATCGGGGGGTAGACTATCATGCGCTCGGTTCCGCCGTGGCCGATGGGACCGAACACGGCGGTGTTGCCGGCGTCGCCGACGACCATGAGGACGACGAAGACGAGGCCAGCGAGACCCAGGAGGACCGAGAGGACCTTCATTGGGCCCTCTGCTCGGGTCGCACTCCCGATTGCTTGCAGGTTGAAGAACAGGAACGCGAGCAACGCGCCGAGGCTGTGGAGGTCGGACGTTCCGAGTGGGAACAGACCCGCTACGATGGCCCCGAGGCCGGCGACGCCGAAGAGGGCGAACAACCAGCGCTTGCCGTGTGTCCGGTAGAACGCGTATCCTCCGAGGAGGTTGAACACGCCGACCACGACGAGCGAGACGTTGAACAGCATCGCCGTCTCGGGGAAGACACCGAGGTCACTGATAGCCGCGGCGTTGAAGTCGTATCCGGGGACCATCGCCGCCGCGAGCATGATTACGGTCAAGAACTGTGCTGCGAGGGCGAAAAAGAGGACTCCAGCGAGGGACCGGCCGTCGCTGAGTACCGTCCGAATCGCACCGACGCGAACTGTTTCACGCTGCATCTGCGTCATCACTACTCACCAACTGTAGATTCGACGACTATCTCTAAGGAGATATGAGACGGTTCTCAGGCCTCAAGAACCGCCACAAAGCAACCTGAGAGCATTTGGCACAGGCGTTCGGTGCTCACCACGACATCCGTCTCGTCTCGTACCGAGCATCCATCAGCGACCATCCCAGCGCGACCACCGTCGTGAACGCGAGCGCAGAAAACACGAGCATCGGGCCGACTTCTCCGATTTGCGCGTAGTACCCCGCGCTGTTGATGACGGCGTAGAGTAACATCCCGAACGCGACGAGGCTGAGCGGGCGTGCCCACACGGTGCCGCGAACGAGGCCGATTCCCGCGCCGAGGAGCGTCACGGCTGTCAGTCCCTCGGCGACGAGGTGTGTGAACATCGAAAATGGCTCTGTCCGCAACTCGGTCGCCTGATTCGTCACGACGAGCCCCACCCACAGACCGAGTATCGCGACGCCAACTACCAGCGCGTACACTGCTACGAGTCTCTCCCAGTTCATCCCAGCCACCCCCTTCCTAGAGGCACCGACGCGACAAATAGTCCACACGTGATTCTTACCCCGTGAGAGGGCTTGACAGGGCTTACCCCGACGCCACCCGATTCACCGCTGGGGAGGTCACCAATGGAATCAACGCCAGTGAACGCAGGACGTCGCTGGAGAACACGAGTTACCGTCGGTGTTCGCCTCCTGTTGGGACTGACGTACATCGGCGGGGCGCTCGTCCACGTCTACCTCGGACTCCGGGCACCCGACGTGTACGGCGAGATCACGCAGTACATCGTGTTCGACACCTACCGCACGCTCTGGAGCGGTATCGTCCTCCCCAACCTCGGCGGACTCCTCGCGATTCTCGTCGTGTTCGAGGCACTCCTGGGAGTCACGCTGCTTCGCGGCGGGGGCGATGGGCGTGTGAGTCTCCTCGTCGGTGCCGCGTTCCAACTTGCACTCGCGCCACTGGGGTTCTGGTGGCCGACGAACGTGGTTCTCGCACTCGTCCACGTGGGCGTGTTCGTCGCCGACACTCCCGAGGACTCGCCGACGAGAGTGCGCCTCTCCGAATGGAGACGAGAGTGGCTTCAGTAAGTACCAGCCTGCCGCGGGAAGATTGACGCTCTCAGAGCGCGTCGACTGTGTGTGAATCCGGACGACTTCCTCAGATACGTCACAGACCGGTACGACGACGTCGTCGCCGACGAGGCGTGGGGCGAACAGGGCCTCTTCTACAACCCGGGTGGGCGACTCCCTCGCGGCACCTACTTCGTGACCGTCAAAGCCCGTGACAGCGAGAACGACGCTGCATCACAGCTGTACCGCGAGGAGGCGTGGCGCGTGAACCTCGGCATCGGCGATGCCACCTATCGACGGTTGTTTGGCGCTCGTCCGGAGCGTCCACCGAAAGGCGGCGTTGTAGATACCGGACACGACTTCACGGCCCTCGACGAACTCCACCCACACCCTGTCTACGGGTGGGCTGGCTGGGTGAGCGTCGTCTCGCCGTCCGAAACGACAGTCGAGACGGTTCTCAGACCACTGCTCGACGAAGCCTACGACCGGGCAGGCGCACAGTTTTCGAAGCGAGTCTCGGCTGCGAGTGCCACGGCCGGCCAGTAACCGAGCCAGAACGACTGTGCAGAGTAGTGTGACTATCGAACACTATTAGTACGAGACTCTCTGAACTACCTGCACACAGATGGTAGGCTACGTCCAGGGAATCCGCGAGAACTGGCAGCAGTTCGTCCTCCAGTTGCTCACGGTGTTCGCCGTCGGACTGACGATTGGGTCGGAACGAAACGTCGTCCCCATCCTCGGGAGAGACGTGCTCGGCGTCGAATCCGTCCTCGTCATCGGGTCGTTCGTGGTGAGTTTCGGGTTCGTGAAGGCGCTTCTCAACCTCTACGGGGGCAAGTGGGCCGAGACGTACGGGAGAAAACCGATTCTCGTCGCCGGGTGGGTCGTCGCACTGCCGATTCCGCTCGTCCTCATCTACGCGCCGAACTGGTGGTGGGTGACCATCGGGAACGTCCTCCTCGGCGTCAATCAGGGACTCGCGTGGAGTATGAGCGTCAACGCGAAGATAGACCTCGCGGGAGGCGAACGCCGCGGACTCGCTGTCGGCCTCGACGAAGCGTTCGGGTACGGCGGCGTCGCCGTCGGGTCGTGGGTGACAGGCATCATCGCCGGGCAGTACGGCCTTCGGCCCGCGCCGTTTGTCTTCCTCGCCGGCGTCGTCCTCGTCGGCCTCGTCGTCTCCATCTTCTTCGTCGAAGAGACACTCCCCTACGCGGAAGCAGAGGCCGAAGCGTCGGGGAGCGACGAGGAAGCCGATGCGAACCTCCCGTTCGCCGAGATTTTGAAGCGCGCGACGTGGGGTGACAAGACGCTGTTCGCCGCCGCACAGGCGGGGAGCGTCGAGAAGTTCGTGGACGCCCTCGTCTGGATTGCCTACCCACTGTACCTCACGTCCTCTGGGCTCTCCGTCGTGGAAGTCGGAGGCGTCGTGGGCGTCTACGGCGGTGTCTGGGGCGTTCTCCAACTCTACACCGGGAAACTCGCCGACGACATCGGTCGCCGCCCACCGGTGGTCGCCGGGATGTTTCTCGCCGGCGCAGGTGTCCTCGCGACGACGTTCGTCTCGGGGTACCTCCCGTGGATGCTGACCGCAGGCATCACGGGCGTGGGCATGGCACTGTTGTACCCGAACCTCATCACCGTCGTCGGCGACGCCGCACACCCGACGTGGCGGGCGACTGGACTCGGCGTCTACCGGATGTGGCGCGACGCAGGCTACGGGTTCGGTGCCATCCTCATCGGCGTCGCCGCCGACCTCGTCTCGGTCCAGATGGCGTTCTACGTCACCGCCGCCGCGATGTTCGTCTCTGGCGGCATCGCACTCGTCTGGATGCGCGAGACGCACCCCGAATTTGGCGACTACGAATCGTCGGTCGGAACCGAACGCGGGAGTCCGCAGTTAGACGACTGAGTCGCCTCGTTGGGGGACACCCCACGACGCATGCCCACATGTGTCAATACTCAGAAAACTTATTAACTCGCTCCGAGTGCCATCTGTTCCATGTTCCCCGCCGAAATTGTCACCCCGCGACTTCGGCTTCGCGCCCTGTCGCGGGAGGTTGTCGACCCGTTGGACGCTTACGACTACTTCGCCGCGTCGCGGTCGGAAACCATCGAAGCGGAGACGGAGTACGTGACGTGGAACCCCCACCAGACGCCGAAGGAGGCGTTCGACTTCTTCGAGCAGGCCGAAGAACAACACGAGTCGGCGGAGAACGCCATCTATGCCATCTTCCCCCGCGAGGGCGAAGACGGCGCAGGCGAATTCGCCGGCACGGCGGGGTTCAACCCCGAGTGGGACACCCGCCGCGCCGTCTTCGGCATGTGGCTCAGAAAGACGTTCTGGGGCCGTGGCTATTCCGGTGAGCGTGCCGCCGCGTTCTTCGCCGCCGTCTTCGACCTGCTGGACCTCGACGTCGCACTTGCGTACGCGATTCCAGAGAACGGCCCGTCCTGTCGGGCTATCTCGAAGTACACCGAGCGATTCGGTGGCCAAGAAGACGGGACGTTCCGAAACGACGCCGTGGACGCCGACGGCACCCCGCGAGACGTTCGATGCTGGTCCGTGACGCGCGACCAGTGGTACGACGCCACCGACGGCGAGTACGACGCCAAGTTCCGCTTTGAGGGCGACGATGAGTGACCTCTACCCGGAAGTCGTCGAGACGGAGCGTCTTCGACTGGTCGCCCGACTGCCGGAGTACCTCGATTTCTACGAGGTGTACGACCGCTGTTCGGCCCCCGAAATCGACGACGTTACCCGGTTCATGCCGTGGTCGCGTCACGAGACGCCGAAGGTGACGAAGGAGTTCCTCGACCGCGGCGAGTCGGCGTGGAACGACGCCGAGAGCGCCGACTACGCCGTCTACACGCGCGAGAGCGAAGATGGCGGTGGCCAACTCGCTGGGTTCGGTGGCATCCACACGAAGTGGGACCGTCGAGTCGGCCAACTGGGCCTGTGGATTCGACCACAGTTCTGGGGCCGTGGCTACTCCGGCGAACGGGCGGCGGCGCTCGTCGCCCTCGGGTTCGACGTTCTCGACCTGGAAGTCGTCGAAGTCTCACACGTCGCCGCGAACGAGAAGTCACAGCGAGCAATCGAGAAGTACATGGGCGCGCTGGGCGGGCGTCTCGACGGCCGTGACCGGAACAGTATCATCGTCGACGGCGACCCTGTCGACGAACTCCGGTACAGTGTCTCCCGCGACGAGTGGCAGGAGACGACTGGCGGCGAGTACGATGCCGAGTTCTACTGGGACGCGAGCGACATCCTGTAAGTCGGGCTCTCAGTTCTCCGGCACCGACCCGGACACGACGCGGCCACCTTTCAGCACCGCCGACGGGTCGTTCAGGACCGTGAGGTCCGACAGTGGGTCGTCGTCGAAGACCAGCAAGTCGGCGTGAGCGTCGGGTTCGACCACGCCGCATCCCTCCAGTCCGATGGCGTCTGCCGCCGTCTCGGTCATCGCCCGAATGGCGTCGATGGGGTCCATCCCGTGTTGCGCCATGAACTGAATCTCGGACGCGTTGCCGCCGTGGTAGTTGAACGGCGTCCCCGCGTCGGTGCCGCCGGCGATGGTGACGCCCGCGTCGACTGCCTTCCGGAACGATTCGAGGTGTCTGTCGTAGACGAAGTCTACCTTCGAAACGTCCTCTCTGGTCGCTGCCTCGGTGTTTCGGGAGATGTGGTACGGCGCAGAGAGCGTCGGCACGAGCGTCACGTCGTGTTCGAGAAACAGGTCGACGGCCTCGTCGTCGAGGAACGTCCCGTGTTCGACCGTGTCCACACCCGCTCTGATGGCGGCTTTGATACCTTCGGCACCGTGGGCGTGGGTCGCCGTGTGGACGCCGCGTCGGTGTGACTCGTCCACGAGTGCGTGCAGTTCCTCGTCGGTGAGGGCGACTGCGCCGGGGTCGCTCCCGGGCGTCGTCACCCCTCCGGTCGTCATGAACTTGATGAAGTCGGCACCGCGTTTGACCTGCTCTCGGACCGCCCGACGAGCGTCGTCCGCGCCGTCTATCTCACGACCCATGTGGTGGCCGTGCCCGCCGGTAATCGTAATCGACCGGCAGTTTGCGACCATTCGCGGCCCCGGTACGTCACCTGCTCCGACGGCCTGTTTGAGTACCACGTCGATGTCGCGCGCGCCCATCACTCGAACCCCGGTGACGCCCGCTTCGAGTGTCTTACGGGCGTTCCGTGCTTCGACGAGGGTGAGTTGCGGCGTCGACAGTGCGACGACGTCTTCGACGCTCCGCTCACCGGACAGGGAGAAGTGGACGTGTGCGTCGACCAAACCGGGTGTGACCGTCTTCCCAGAGAGGTCGACGACGCGTTCGTGGCGGTTCGGGTCGAGGTCACCGACCGAGACGATGCGTCCAGTCTCAGGGTCGACTCGCACGTCTGTCTCGTCGGTGACGCGCCCGCCATCGATAACTCGTCCGTCGCGGAGCAACATGCTACTCGGTATCGGGTCACAGGACTTGAACGTGCCCCTCCGTCGGTGAGTTCAGACTTGCTGAGTGACGGTACCGTTCCACACGTCGGCCACGAGGTATTTACCGGCGACGGACGACCGGCCCGACACGATGTCAGTGGCAACAGAATCGGTCTCCGAATCGTCAGACTCGGCACGCAGAACCACCGGTATCGGGGCACTCTTCGGCCTCGGTACCGCCCTCCTCACGTATCTGGCGACCTATCTCGCTACCTCGACCACCATCGAGAACTCGACGGCGAGTCAGGTTCTCGAAGCACTCGGCTCCGACCTCGCGACGTGGAAAGTCGTCGGATGGGTGTTCTTGAACGCCCACGGCACCACGACGACGTTTCCGGGACTCTTCGGAACCACGTCCTCGGCCAACCTCGTCGAGAGTGTCGAGGCGTTCTCTCCGGTCCTCTACGCCATCCCTGTCGTCGCGTTGCTCACCGCAGGTGCCGTCGTGGCCATCGTCAGCGACCAGTCGTCCGTGAAAGACGGTGCACTCGCCGGTGCGACGACGGCACTCGGGTACCTGCCCGTCGCCCTCGCGGGTATCGTCCTGTTCACCGTCTCGATTGGCGACGCCGTCGCTCGTCCAGACCCGGTGACCGCCGCACTCCTCGCTGGGATGGTGTATCCCCTCGCGTTCGGTTCCTTCGGTGGCGGACTCGCCACGGCGCTTCGGTAACGCGGGCAGCGGTGTCTTTTATCGACGGTGTGGCCCCGCTGAGCCTCCTACTCAGAGGTCGCGAGCGACGAGTTCGCCCCAGTGGTCGAACCCGTATCGGTCGTAGAACGCCCGCGCACGGTCGTTGGCCTCGTCCACGTCGAGGACCATCCGGTCCAGTGGGAGGTCTTGCGACCGCGCGTGGTCGAGGACGGCCTGCATGAGTTCGTCGGCGACGCCGGTCCCTCGGTACTCGGGCGCGAGGAATATTTCGTTGAGCACCGCCGCGTCCCAGATGAACGTCATCTCTTCGGGGAGCACGAAGGCGTACCCGACGAGGTCGCCCGTCTCGTCGTCTGTCGCCGTTTCCGCCGCGTCGTCTGTCGTCGCTTCCGCGACGACGACGCATCCGGGGTCGTCGGTCGAACAGCGGTCGACCCACGAGAGATACCGTGTTCGGTAGTCGTCGGTGAGTTTCGCTTCGTACGTAGAGAGTTTGTCGTCGCCGCCGGTTCCCTCGCCGATGCCGAGTTCGAACCCGCGCTTGAGTTCCCAAAACGCCTCGGCGTCCGTCGGGTCGTAGGGACGAACCTCCACGCCGTCTGGTGTCTCGCTCATGGGAGGCGGTGCGCCGTCATCGGTTATGAACCCTCGGAGTCGAGGGTGTCGACGCCATCCCGAGGAATCGTGAACCCAACCTACTGCACTGGGGGCTGGACCCGTTCGAGGAGTAGTCGCCCCGCGACGACACTCCCGCCGAGGACGACGAGCATGAGTTCGAGTCCCGACGAGGCGAGCGGTGCGATTCGCTCGACGTTCTCGGGTTCGGCACCGGGAGAGGGGTCTACGACAGTGCTGTAGTGGAGTGTCTGGGTCGTCGGCGGTGGCGACTCGGGGGAGAGTTCGACGAACGTCTGGACGAACCCGCGCGTGTTCGACCACAGTGCTTCCCCGTTGATGGCGTAGAAGGAGTCGTGGAACGGATAGAAGGCATTGACACCGTTCGAAAAGAGGTCCGGCATGATACCGCCGCCGAGTAGCGCAGCGATTGCGACCCACGCGACGACGACGCCACGGGTGCCCCACCGTTCGCGAATCATCGAGCGGTCACGAACGCGCGTGTCGTAGACGACGAGTGCGACGAGCATCACCGGCACGAAGAGTGTGTGCAGGAGTGAGCGATGACTCCCGGGAATGAGCGTACTCGTAAACGAGTCGAGGTCCGGAATCGCCGCCGCGACGAGGACGACGGCGAGACTTCGCGGGTCGAACCAGCGACCGAGAAGTGCCGCCCCGACGAGTCCGCCGACGGCGACGTGGACGAGGGTCGATGGCATACCACACTGTCTCCATCGGACGAACTTGAGGGTTCGTGTCGGATTCGCTCGCCGCTCACCTCACAGAGTTCGTCAGGCGACGACTACCACTTTCGACACTCTTTTGCGCTGGACTCCCGCACGTTATCGCATGTCTTACCCGCCCGTCGTATGGAGGTGCGGCCGATGACCGCGGCCCCACGCGACGACCTCGCCCGCCGAATCGCGGGAGAGATTACCCTCTCTGACGACCCCGGTGCGACTCTCAGAAAGTGGCGTACCGACTTCGACATCTCGCAGACCGCCCTCGCCGAGCAACTCGACGTCTCGTCGTCGGTCGTCTCGGACTACGAGAGTGGCCGCCGCGAGAGTCCCGGTATCGGCGTCATCCGTCGGATGGTCGAAGCCTTACTCGACATCGACGAGGCCCGCGGCGGCAGTCGAATCCGCCAGTACGCGCGCGTCCTCTCTGCAGGGTTCGAAAGCGACATCGTCCAGGACCTCCGCGAGTACCCGACCTCTATCCCGCTGGATACGTTCTACGACGCCATCGGTGCGACCAAAATCGTCGACGGCGACCAGGACCGAATCAGCGGCCACACTGTCATCAACAGTATTCAGGCCATCACACGCCTCTCGTCCGAAGAGTTCTACCGACTCTACGGCCAGTCGACGAGTCGAGCACTCGTCTTCACCGGCGTCACCCGCGGCGAGTCCCCACTGGTCGCGATGCGCGTCGTCACGCCGACGCCGAACGCCGTCGTCCTCCACGGACTCACCGAAGACGAACTCTGGGAACACGCCCCGTCGCTCGCGACTATCGACGGGTTCGGCCTCGCGGTGACGAACCGCGACTTAGAGGAGATGCTCGAAGACTTGCGGAAACTCCCGTAACGTCGCACCGACCGCTGCGGTTCTCTTCTGGGGGGTCTCTTCGCCTCTGCCCAATTCTCGTGAGTGTCTTCGAGAGGGCGAAAAAAGTCGAAAGGCACTCGCGTGGTATGACCGGTATGGAGTTCCAAGAACTCTCAGCCTTCCTCGACGACGAGTTGGCGTACCCGGTCGATATCGACGGTGTCGTCGAACGAATCGGCGACGTCGAAGTCGACGCCCCGGACGTCGAGAATTCAGAGACCATCGAGACGATTCTCACACCGCTCGGAACGGCGACGTTCGACTCCGCGAACGACCTGTACACGACGATTATCGGGAACGTCAGCGACGATTACATCGGGCGAAAGTTCTACGACGACCGCGGAGGCGACCCGGCGGAGTCGTGGACGACGCTCCCCGACCGAGCGCAGTCGTTTTGATGGCCACTCGTACAGTAGTTCATTTTGGCACAATTCTGAATGCTAGGACACTGTACAAGCTACTCTCGCCCTACGACGTTTTCCACAAGTAGTTGTTCTAGAATCGAGAGAACACTTTCACCCCTTCGTTCACCACCCGCCTTCGCGCGTTCGTTCGCGTCCTCGACCGCTCCGGTGTCGAGTACGAACCGCAGTACCTCTCGGACGAGACGTTCGAGGCGATTGTCGACGACTGACGGCCATCGTCGCACCAACGCGGGGACACCTCGCGGGCTGGACAACGTGCGCTCGTCTACACGGGTGCGAAGTAGTCACCACGAAGAGCGCGCTGACCGCGGTCGTAGCCACGAAGAGAGAAGTGGTCGCTCGGTGCTGCCTCAGAGACTCGGTTCTCGTGTGAACGCGACGGTTCGCGTTACTCCACGTATTCGTACCGCCGCTCGTTCATCCGACCCCAGCCCGTGAAGACGAACTCGCCTTCGGGTTGGGTGAACTCCTCGACTTCGATTTCCTTTTCGTGGTTGTGCACGTCGTGGATGAGTTCGTAGTCGTCGAACGAAATCTCGGTGCGGTCGGCGAGTTGGGAGTCGACGTCGACAGCCTCGATCTCGTCGAGCCACGTCTCCTGGACCGTCTCGGCGTGAATCTCGGCCTGTGCGCCAGATCCGTAGGAACCGACGAGGAGCTTCTTGCCCGTCATCTCCTTGCCTTCCTCGGCGGCGGCCTTCAGCGCCGACAGACGCGCGATGTGGACGGACCCGGTGTACCAGTTGCCGACGCGACTCGAGATGTCGAGCGTCGGTTCGATGACGCGAGCGTACCAGTCGCGGTACTGTTCGGTGGTCTTCAGGTCGTCCATGTAGGCGCGGATGGCCTCTTCGTAGTCGTCCCACGTCTCGAAGTCGTCCTCACGTGGCTGACGGCCGATTTCGCTGGCGAGGTCGTCTTCGATTTCCGTCCCACGGCTCATGTGGCGGAACCCGAGGAGTGCAGCCTTTCGGACCATGCCGGGGAACGGCGTGTGGAACGGGATGTACTCGAAGTCGTCGGGGTGGGTCCGACCCGCGACGCTCTCGTAATCTTCGAGCGCTTCACGCATACGGGCGAGGTACACCTGCATGGAGCGCTTGCCGTCCACGGACGGGAACTGCTGGTTCGGCTTGAGGAAGTCCGTCTCGTCCATGCTGCCGTAGCCCTGCTCTGTCGAGAGTTCGACGAGGTCAGGGTCTTCGTCGATGAGCATCGCGACAGCACCGGCACCCTGCGTCGCCTCACCCGGGTCACCGCGTTCGTAGAGCGCGGTGTCGGTTGCGATGACGAGTGCCGCACGGCCACGGTTGCGCCCGGCCTTGATCCAGTTGTAGGCGTCGTCGAGACTCTGCGTTCCGGCGATACACGCGAACTTGCGCTCGCCCTTGTTGGCGTGACGGAAGTCCTCGTCGTACACCTGTTCGAGGCAACCAGCGATGTACGTCGACACCGGTTTGGAGTTGTCGAACGCGGACTCGGTCGCCACGTCGATTCGGCCGATGTCGGCCGGCGTGAGGCCTTTTCGGTCCATCAGTTGCTTGGCGGCGTTCGCCCCCATCGTGACGATGTCCTCGTACACGTCGGGGAACGACGAGGTATAGAGGCCAAGGCCCTTGGTGTACTTCTCTGGGTCTTCGCCCTTCACCGGCGCGAAGGTGTTGGGGAGGTCTAAAACCAGTTTGCCCGTCCGAATCTCGATGGCGTCGATGCCGACGGAAGTCATGGATGATTCTTCAGAGTGGGGGCATATGGTTTTGTCGATAGGGAGTTACGTCGTTCGTCGAAATGTTACGGGCTTTCACTTGGGTACGAAACTCCAGTATCGTAGACAGTCCCGCCAGCATTGACGACCACGCCGGGGTCATTCTTGTTTTTCCCAGTCCCATCGACAGTTGCATTGCGAATGAAGATGTCTTCGTCTGCTTCGAGTATGACGGACCCATCGACTGCCTGAAGGAACGCCTCGTCGGCGTAAATATTTCCGGTTGCGTTGATTTTGATGTTCGAGTTAGAACCGGTTGTTCTAAGCACGGTCCCGTTTATTTTTACGTCACCATTCCGTGCGAATATTTCGAGATTTTCACCTTCACCATTCTTGGTTGCAGTAACGTTCGGCCCAATCGTGACGTTTCCTCCACTGAACTTAACCGTATCTGAGGAGATATCATCTACGGAGTTTTCGACGACAAGGTCTTCACTCCCTGCATCGTAGCTCCCGTCTTCGACTTCTGCGGTTACGTTCGGTTCACTGTCATCGCACGTCCCGTCACCGCTCTCGTCGATACACGCCCCAGAACTATCCGTACCAGACGAACCGGACTGAATTCGCACCGAGATGGTGTCGAACGACCCACCGGCAGTCGCGTACGCCGTCGCGACACCATCTGAAACCGAGACGGTCGTCGTCGCGACACCGCTTTCGTCGGTCGCATCCGTCCCCATCCCACTCGTCAGCACGGACGAGCCGTTCGTCGCGAAGTCGACGTCGACACCCGAGACTGGGTCACCGGTGTCGCTGTCTGTCACGTCGACGTCGCCATCGAACTCCGAGACGCTATCGCTGTCGACCACGAGCGTGTCGTTCGAACTGTAATAGGTGACTGCGCTCCCACCGGCGGCGTCCATCGCAGGTCTGTCCCACACGACGTCGTACGGACCAGTCGCACCGGTTCCAGAACCGCCGACGACGACGTCTGCGTCTGCGTCTTGCCGGCGAGATGCGTCGAACTCACTCGTCGGGTCGCGGTCGATGCTCGCCTGCAACGTGTACGTCCCTGAAGTCGGTGAATCGAGCGAGACGGTCACCTGTCCGTCGGGGTCCGTCCGGAGGTTCGTCAGCCCAGTTCCCGTCTGGCCCTGTGCCGAGAGCGTCGTCGAGGGGAGTGCCGTCGCGTTCAGCGTCGCGCCACTCACGGGGTTGTTGTACCGGTCCCGAACCTCGAACGTCACCGACGACTGACTCGTCTCGGCGACAGTGAGATAGTGTGCCGACGGCGCGTCGACGCCCGACCCGACGCCGACTTTGCCGACGCGCAGGTCGTAGGTGGCACCTTCTTCCATGACGAGGTAGACGCTGTCACCGGGTCCCTCGCGAACGTCGTGGACGTAGGCGTCGTTCGAGGTGTCACCCGTGCCGTCGAACTCGCCCGCGTCGGACAGAATCGACTCCCAGTTGGCCGCCGAGAGTTTCGTGGGGACGGTAATCGTCACGGGTCGGTCCGTCGCCTCGTTCGTCACAGCGACCGTCCGCGTCGCCGGACTCACTGCTCGCGCGTCGATAGTCGCACTCCCGACGCCGTTCTCGGAGTAGTTCCCTGCGAGGACGACGAGCGAGATCGACCGACCGTCGACGAGCGATTGGCCGGTGAGCGTCCCGTTGTATCCATTCTCGAAGCGGTTGTACGCGAGGGTGTTCTCGTACACCGTCGTCGGCGAGCGCTGTACGAGGTTGTAACTGGGTCGGTATTCGAGCGCCTTCGTCGAGAACGAGAGGTTATCGTCTACGACGTAGTCCCCCGTCTCCAGTTCACTCGTGGACACGTTCGAGACGGCGAGTGTACCGAGCGACTGCGTCTGGAGCGTGCCAGACACCGGCCCGGGATTGACGAACACGGCCCGACTCGGATAGCGTGTTCCGAGGGAGACGGCGGCGGGTCGAGTAGTCGGTTCGGCGGCACTCTCGACGACGGCTCCGCGAAGCGAGGTGAAGTCGTCGTGGACGGCCTGTGAGTGCTGGAACTCGACCTGTTCGTTCTGGGCCGGGACAACAGACGCCTGGTACATCGACATCGAGATGACGATGATTCCGAACAGCAGCACTGCTCCGACTTGGACAGTGGCTGCGCGCTCGTCCCCCCGGAAGGTCATATAATCCGAAGGTAACTGAAAGGGGAAAAAGACTCCTACAGTTACGTGAACATGAGACGGCCGAGTTCAGTCTTCTTCTTCGACGACTTCCGGTTCCGAGAGACCGCTCTGGAGACTCTCGATACCGTCGACCCACTCCGTGACGAGGCCGAACTCGATGTCGTCGAGGACGGAGATGTCGAGTTCCTCGCCGGCGACGACGTTCGTCCCCATCTGCACGATGTAGCCCAGTGCGGCGTCGAGGTCGTCTGCGCCTTCGGCGTCCGCAGCAGCGAGAACGTACGCTTCGAGGTCGTCTTCGAGGTCGGCAGGACCCGCGACGATGTACTCTTCGGCCGTGAAGAAGGCACAGGTGAGACTCGTCTGGACGCTACCGATGAGAATCTCGCCTTCTTCGTTCTCGGATTCGAACTCGGCTTCCGCCATGACGATGTCGTGGACGGTTGCGAGTTCGTCGAGTGCCTCTTCTTGGTCGAGTGTGCCGTCGTCGTACGCGGCCAGAATCTTCGCGATTGCGATTGCCGCGTCGTTCTGGATGTTCATCAGGAGGCGCCCGGTCTCTTCGCTTTCGAGGTCCAGGTCCTCTTCTTCGACGCGTGTCAACCAGTTCTGCCAGCGTTCCGGGGAGTAGTATCGTTCCTCGGCCTCGGTCATACCTACAACCTCCCGTGCCGGACTCAAATGCCTTTCTTATCCGATGGCAACGCATGCGACCCAGAGACGTGACCCTCGACAGCACGGAAAACGGGTCTCTCTCGCAGTGTTTACAGGTGTCTGACCAGTTCAGCGGTCGAGCGTCGCCTCGGTGTCGATGTCGTAGACGAGTTCGGGCGTTTCGACGTGCGCGTTTCGAACCGCGGCGTCGTACCCTTCGTCGAGCATCCAGTCCACCCGGCGAGGGACCGTCTTCGGACCCATCACCGCGCCGGGGCGGTCTGGGTCGTCGATGAAGTCCGTCTCCATGAGGAACGGGTCGCCTCGTTCGGCGGCCACTTCGAGGCGGTCCCTGTCGCTCATCACGCTCGGCGTCCCCCCGACGAGGTGACCTTGCGCGTAGTGTTTGACGACGCGTTCGCGAGGGACACCGCGTTCGTCTGCCCACGACGCAACGTCCGAGAGGTCGGTCGTCGACTCTGTGTGGAGTTGGAGTGCACAGTCGCAGTCGGCGGCGAGGTCCAGTCCGTGTTTGAGCACCTCGTTAGAGGCGTCCCAGACGGCGTCGGCCACGTCGTAGTGAGGTCGGCCGGATTTGAGCGCGAGTGCGTCGCCCGCGCGGACGAACTCGGCCGCAGTGTCGAGTCCGGCGCACATCAGGTCGCGGGCGTCCTCGGGGTCG
>NZ_LOPV01000138.1 GCF_001469865.1 Haloferax profundi | reverse complement strand
CCCGCCACTTCGGGCGAAGTCCTCGACCGCCTCGACACCGCGCCCGTGGTCTGGGTCGAGGTGGAGGTGATTGTCCAGCACCGGCGTGTCGAACTCCTGCATGGTCGGGTGGTGGGTCGGCCGGGAAAAAAGCGAACCGTTCGGGACCGACCACGTGGTGGGGTGTGTGCTGCGGTCAGTCGCCGTGTTCGTCTGCCAGTTCCTCGAGCGTGACGGCGTGGGTCGCCGCGTTCTGGAGGGCGTCGGACCGGCCGTAACTGCCGGGTGCGATGGCGACGGTCCGGAGTCCGTACTCGTTTGCGGTCTCCAATGCGGGCTTGAAGTCGGTGTCCCGTGAGGCGATGGCGATGACTTCGGCGCGCCCCTCGACTGCGTATCGAGTCATGTCGACGGCGAGTTTCACGTCTACGTCGCCGCTGGTGACGATGACTTCGAATCCACGCGCTTCGGCCGCCTGAATCAATCCCGGCGTGGCGTGCTCGTCGAGGTAGAGTCGGGTCGCGCTCATCTGCCCACCGAGTGCCCGCGCCGCTTCGCGGATGTCGTCTAAGTCGACGTCGAACTCGTCGCGGAGGACGTTCGGTCCGTCGACGAAGAGGGCGACTCGGCCCGACGGGGCGGCGTCGGAAGCGAACAACCGCCGCAGGAGGTCCATACTTCACCTCACCTCGTTTGCTGTTTATATATTTCGAGGTTCGTCCTCCCCAGACGGGGGCGATGGTGAAATCGAGATTTCAGTCAAGCGAGTATCTATTACAGAACACTCCCCAGACTCGGGTGCCCATGAACGGCACTCCAGACGGGGGGAGACAGTCCGTCTACGGTTCGCCGCACCAGCGGTGGTACCGCCGGGGGAGTCGGTGCGATGGAGTCGGTTCGGGAAGTCGTCGATTCGGGCATCGCAGGAATCTCGCCGGCATCTCGGGCCGTGGGCGGCCCACTGGACAACGGCGAGTCGTACGTCTCGGGCGCGGACGACTCGCAACACGAAGACAGCGCGTCGAATCACACCACGGTCGAAACTGTCCCAGAGGCACCCGACCGAGTGTGGATGGACGCCGGACTCGGCCATCTCGTCGCCTCACACGACGGACGCCGAGCACACAGCAACCCAAGTCGCAGGTATCGTCGCACGTCTCGATGCGGTCGATACCGACGAACTGCGCTCTCGCTTCGATTCTCACGGGTCGGTAGGCCGCGATGCGCTGATAGCACCTGGTCTCGTATCTATACCCATGACTGGGGGAGATGGGTCTATCACGGTGGGTATCCTCGGATTTCACGACAGTAGAGAGACGAAAGCGCTCAGCAACGCTGTCGAAGCACTCGGGCACGAAGCGTATTGGCTTCACGAAGATGCCATCGGTATCGACGTGTCGTCCGACGGCGTCCGACTCGAACCGGACGTAGACGTCGTCGTCAATCGACTCTTACTCTCGAAGTCGACGACGCCGCTCGAAGACCTCTCTATCGCCAGTTGCTACGCTGCCGTCCGACCGGTCCTCAACGACCCGCGGAACGTCCTCTTCGCCGTCCACAAGCACGCGACAGCGGCCACGCTCGCCGCCGCGGGCGTACCAATCCCACATACGTACCTCGCGACGGGGGACGCGAAGTTGAACGAGGAACGACACACGTTCGGAACTCCGGTCGTCTACAAGACGGCTATCGGAACGAACGGCGGTGGGACGTGGCTCGTCGACCACGACCGACACCTGTCGGCGTCAGTCGACGACCGCCGGGCGTTCATCCAGGAGTACCTCAGCGAGGCCGACGACCACCGTGACCTCAGAGTCTACGTCGTCGACGACGAAATCGTCGGGGCGATGTACCGCTATGCCCCGGCGGGCGACTGGCGCACGAACGTCGCACTCGGTGGTGACGTCGAAGACGCGACCGACGAACTCTCTCAGCAGGCGGCGGGGGCGGCACTCCGTGCGACGCGCGCCCTCGGCCTCGACTACGCAGGTGTGGACCTCATCGAGGCACCCGGCGGGTGGGTCGTTCTCGAAGTCAACCCGACTGCGGGCTTCCGCGGACTCTTCCGCGCGACTGGCCGGTCTCCTGCGGCGGCTATCGCTCGCCTCGCTATCGAACGGGCGGGCGGAAGCGTCAGCGAGGCAGACGTGGAACGACTCACCCACGAACTCGACGGGACACCGCCCGAAGACGCACCCTCGTCCGTCCGGGACGACCGCGTACCGGTCGTGGGCTACACGGAACGCGTGACGGTCACGGGACTCAGCGGGTCGAAGGTCGTCCTCGCGCACATCGACACCGCCGCCGATACGACGCGAATCGACCCCGAGTTGGCGAGAGAGGTCGGCACCGAACCACCGTCTGTCCTCTCCGACGACGCCACCCCGCGGGTCGATGTCGTCGTCGAATTGGCCGGTGACCGACGGACGGTGACGGCCATCGTCGACGAGGACACCGAAACGGACACGCCGCTTCGAATCGGCCGCGACGTGTTGCGTGATTACTACGTCGACGTTCGTCGTCGCGTCAGCACCGAATCGGGGACCTAAGTAGCCCTTGTTATATCAGGCCAGTTTGTTAACTCACTAGGAGGCCTCGTTTCATCTGCGCTCGGCCCACGCAACATAGGGGCCGCCTAGCTCGTGGTCAGTGCCAGTTCTCAGGGCACCCTCATCCGTCTCACCGACGGCAGGACAGAACCACGACACGTCCCACACCGGCTGTGAACTGTCGGTGCGTGGCCCCTGGTTGCTCGTGGGTGACGAGCCGTTTTGCCGGCCACCGCCCGAAAGACCCGTGCCTACGGGTGTTCGACCATCCCGCATCCTGTTAGCGACGCTGAAAATCGTAGTTGAGTTTATAATGATTTATCAAACGCATCGCCGGATTTATGCTACATACACACATATTAGGCGACATGCCCGAGATGGTGTCCACAAACGGTGCGGAAATATACACAATCGTAAACGAAGTAAATGACCATGGGGCGGCGACCTTGCGGGGGGAAAACGGGTCGACGTACCACGTCACTTCCTACGACGACGAGGCGCTCCGCGACTACCTCGCGAGTCAGCGCCGCGGCGAGCAGGTCCGCATGGACATCGAACGCGCGGGCGTCCGCGCAAACGTCTGGCAAGTCTCGGCACTCTACCCGGGTGTGCAGGGCTAAGCCGGTACGCTGTGGTGGGATAAAAAGACGGAACGGGACGGTCGATTCACTCGTTGACTTCGAGCACTTTGCCGGCCGCGATGGTCTGTCCCATGTCGCGGATTGCGAAGCTCCCGAGTTCGGCGATTTCTGACGATGGCTCGATGCTGAGTGGTTTCTGTGGCCGAAGCGTGACGATAGCGGCATCACCGGCTTTGATGAAGTCGGGGTTCTCCTCGGCGACTTCACCCGACGCGGGGTCGAGTTTCTGGTCGAGCGATTCGAACGTACACGCGACCTGTGACGTGTGCGCGTGGATGACTGGCGTGTACCCAGCAGTGATGACCGAGGGGTGCTGCATGACGACGATTTGCGCCTTGAACGTCTTGGCGACGGACGGCGGGTCGTCGGCCGGGCCACAGACGTCGCCGCGGCGGATGTCGTTTTTCCCGACACCACGGACGTTGAAGCCGATGTTGTCACCCGGGCCAGCCTGACCGACTTCCTCGTGGTGCATCTCGATGGTCTTTACCTCGCCGGAGATATCCGACGGCTGGAAGCTCACGTTGTCTCCGACGTTCAGGACACCAGTCTCGACGCGTCCGACGGGAACAGTCCCGATACCCGAGATGGTGTACACGTCCTGAATCGGAATTCTGAGTGGTGCGTCCGTGGGCGGTGACGGTTCTGGGAGGTTGTTCAACGACTCGAGGACGGTCGGTCCATCGAACCACGACATGTTGTCCGAGTGTTCGGAGATGTTGTCCCCCTCGAACGCGGAGATGGGGATGAATCGTGCGTCGTCGGTGTCGAACCTGACCTGTTTCAGGAGTTGCTGGACCTCTTCTTTGACCTGGTTGTAACTGTCTTGGCTGTAGTCGACGACGTCCATCTTGTTGATGGCGATGATGAGCGTCTCGATACCGAGCGTCCGGGCCAAGAAGACGTGTTCGCGGGTCTGTGGGGCCACACCGTCGTCTGCGGCCACGACGAGAATCGCGTGGTCGGCCTGCGACGCGCCGGTAATCATGTTCTTCACGAAGTCGCGGTGGCCGGGCGTGTCCACGATGGTGAAGTAGTATTTGTCCGTGTCGAAGCGCTGGTGAGCGATGTCGATGGTGACCCCACGCTCACGCTCTTCGGCGAGGTTGTCCATGACGTAGGCAAACTCGAACCCCGACTTGCCCTTGGACTCCGCTTCCTCGCGGTGCTGTTCGATGATGTGTTCCGGTACGCTGCCTGTCTCGAACAGGAGTCGGCCGACGAGCGTGGACTTCCCGTGGTCGACGTGTCCGATGATGGCTAGGTTCTGGTGTGGTTTGTCTGCCATGGTATCAGGGCACTGTTGCCCAGTTTGGTAGAATATGACACCCAAGGGTATATCCGTTTTCCCGAGATAGAGTGTCTCAGCGCTATATGCCCAGGAATACGAGGTTTCCGGTCCTGTGACCCTCTGGAAAAGTAGACTGTTTGTGGGACGAATCCCGAGCCGTATCGTGTTTTTTAGTAGACAACTCCTGCCGACGATAGCAGGGACGGGTGTGTCAATTTGAGGACAAGAACTGGGTCGACGACCACGATGTGCCACGAAGTCGCCCACACAATAGTCGAGCGTCGAACCAGTGGTCGATGGCCACGGTGTCGAAGTCGCGGGCCTCAGCGTTGGTAGCGACGAAGTACGACGGTTCCGTGACTAGAGGGGCGAAAACAGCAGACGAACCGAAGATGGAGTCTGCGAGACAGCGAAGAAGACTCAGAGGTTGCGCATCGCGGCGGACATCTCGGCGAAGGTAGCAGTGCGGCGGACGGGCGTCGAGCGGACAGGCGTCTGTTCCTCAGAACTTACAACAATCATAGTAACTATTTCTACACCCAGCGTAATAAATCTACCCCCGAGCGATATCGACAAGGGCCGTCCGAACTCGAAACCGGACGATGTCCGGGTAGCGACCGGTCGTAACACTCACACGAACGTGCGGGAGAATCTTTATCTCCACACGTCCTGTCGTGACAATCGAATGGCAACAGACGACCGAACCAGTATCCGAAGCCGTGGGTCCGGTGCGACTCACGGCTGGGTTCCGCGATAGTTGTACCGACGCTGTTTCTGACCGATTACTGACGAGCATCTCACGACCCGACCAGCGACGCCGTCTGTCTGACACCCGAGGTGACGCCAATGCGTCGTAGCGAGGTGACGCTGTTCACCAGTCGGGAGAGCGAAGGGTGGGAAAACGACACCGTCCAACTCGCCGTCCGGGCGGGACTCGTCCGGCAGTTCGGGAGTGGGCTGTTCGGGTTCACCCCCTCCGGACAGCGAGTCCGGCGGAACGTCGTCCGCACCATCGAAGCCGAGATGGACGCCATCGGTGGGCAGGCAGTCAGCCTCCCCAGCCTCCAACACAAAGCCATCTGGAAGCAGAGCGGTCGCTGGGGGAACTTCGAAGACGAGATGTTCACGTTCGAGAACCGCGACGGCCAAGCGATGTGTCTCGCACCCTCGCACGAAGAGGGTATCGTCCACCTCGTCGACGGGTTCGTCCGGTCCTACGAGGACGTCCCCCGCCTCTTCTATCAAGTAGCGCGGAAACACCGCGACGACCACCCCCGGAACGGACTCCTCCGGACGAAAGAGTTCACGATGAAAGACGCGTACAGCCTCCACGCCACCGAGGAGTCGCTCGACGAGTGGTACGCCCGCGTACGCGACGCATACTGCCGCATCTTCGACACACTCGGCATCGACTTCGTCGTCGTCGACGCGGAAAACAGTGTGATGGGCGGGTCCGCGTCCGAAGAGTTCGTCGCGCCCGTCGAGACGGGAAGCAGCGAACTCGTCTTCTGTGAAACGGATAGGTGTCGTGTCGGTGTGACCGACGAGTCCGACGACACCTCCCTCGCTGCCGGAGATACGTGCCCCGTCTGTGGTGGGACGCTCACCGCTGGTGAGGGCATCGAGATTGGCCACGTCTTCAAACTGGGCACGCGATACTCCGACCCTGCTGGTCTCACAGTGGATACGGCCGACGGGTCGACGCGACCCGTCCAGATGGGAAGCTACGGCATCGGTGTCGACCGACTCGTCCACACACTCATCGAACAACACGCCGACGGCGACGGGTGTCAGTGGCCTGTGACGGCAACCGGGACTGTTGCCCCCTACGCTCTCGCAATCGTCCCCCTCGATTACGATGGAGAGATAGCGCAGGCCGCCGACCGACTCCACGATGCGTGCGGGCGCGAAGAGACACTCCTCTTCGACGACCCCGACCAGACTATCGGCGAACGCTTCGCCGAGAGCGACTTGCTGGGCATCCCCTGGAAGGCAGTCCTCGGAAACAACTTCCGAGAGACGGGGGACGTCGAACTCGAAACTCGCGACGGCGACACGCAGTTCGTCGAACTCGAACAGATTGCCGACGTGGTCAGTCGATAGCGCGCCTGTTCTCTCTTTCGCCCATTCGTTCGGCGAGTCTCTGTCGCGAGCGACCGCATCGGACGCACGTACGATTCTGTATCGCACTATCTAGTTTATCCGTGCGTCGCACCGTCTTCCACCCGAACTCCGGCAAGGTGGCAGATTTCGCCGTTCGGGTTGCGGGTTCGTGGTGTTTTCACCCGCTCACGAGTACCGTTCGATACACATGCGTGCTCACTCCGCGAGAGGAGATACCAAAGCATTACTTATCGCAGTTCGCAGTGCCGGGTATGGGCCTTCGAAAGCCGCCGTTGTACGACGCCCACGCAGACGCCGGGGCGCGTTTCACGGAGTTCGGCGGATGGGACATGCCTGTGGAGTACGACTCCATCAAGGCAGAACACGCGGCAGTCCGCGAGTCCGTCGGCATCTTCGACGTCTCACACATGAGTGAGATAGAGGTGTCCGGCCCGGACGCAACCGCGTTGATGCAACGCCTGACGACGAACGACGTGACGGCCCTCGACCCGGGTGACTCGCAGTACTCGGCAATCGTGAACGACGAGGGAATCATCATCGACGACACCGTCGTCTACCGATTACCCGACCGAGACGACCGGGTGTACCTCTTCATCCCGAACGCAGGGCACGACGAAGAGATGTACGACCGGTGGACCTCGTTCCGCGACGAGTGGGGCCTCGACGCCACCGTCGAAGACGTGACCGAAGACTGGGCCATGTTCGCAGTACAGGGGCCAGACGCACTCGAGACGGTCACCGACGCTGC
>NZ_LOPV01000137.1 GCF_001469865.1 Haloferax profundi | reverse complement strand
GCGGGCCTCGGCGACCTGTCGAAGTTCCAAGCGACGTTCGCCGACGTGGCAGGCGTCGAGTGCTGGGTCGCCCGCACGGGCTACACCGGCGAAGACGGCTTCGAAGTCCTCTGTCCGTGGGACGACGCCGAGACAGTCTGGTCGTCGCTCGACGCGACACCCTGTGGACTCGGGTCCCGCGACACCCTCCGGATGGAGATGGGGTATCTGCTCTCCGGGCAAGACTTCGACCCCGAAGACGAACCCCGGACCCCCTACGAGGCCGGTATCGGCTTCGTCGTCAAGAGAGACACCGAGTTCGTGGGCCGCGACGCCCTCGAACGCCAGAAGGAAGCTGGAGTCGACGAGGCGTTCGTCGGTTTCACGCTTCTCGACCGAGGCGTCCCCCGTC
>NZ_LOPV01000136.1 GCF_001469865.1 Haloferax profundi | reverse complement strand
TACGACATCGCCACCGAGGACGGCGACGTCGTGGGCGTGGTGACCAGTGGGACGATGAGTCCGACACTGTCGGAACCCATCGGCCTCGGCTACGTTCCGACCGAGTACGCGGAGGAGGGGACCGTCCTGCACGTCCTCGTCCGCGGCAGAGAAAAGCGCGCAGAGATAGTCACACCACCCTTTATCGACCGATAATGTTCGAAATTCCCGACGACAAGAAGTACCTCGAATCGCACGAATGGACTACCACCGACGGCGACACCGTCCGTGTCGGCATCTCCGACTTCGCTCAGGACGAACTGGGCGACGTGGTGTTCGTCGAACTCCCCACCGAGGGTGACGAACTCGCCGCCGGCGACGAATTCGGCGTCGTCGAGAGCATCAAGGCGGTCTCCGACCTCTACGCCCCGATTTCGGGCACGGTCGTCGCCGTCAACGAAGACCTCTTCGACGCGCCCGAACTCGTCAACGACGACCCGTACGGCGACGGGTGGATGCTCGAACTCGAACCCGCGGACGAAAGCGAGTTCGACGACCTCCTCTCTCCCGAGGAGTACCGCGAGCAGACGGAGTGAGATGACGGCTGGAAACGGACGGCGGGTCGGAAGCCCGTACGCCCCTCACACAGACGCTGACGAGGCCGCGATGCTCGACGCCATCGGTGTCGACTCCGTCGAAGACCTCTTCGACATCCCGGCCGACGTGCGCTTCGACGACGAGTTCGGTATCGACTCGACCGACGAGCGAGAACTCAGACAGTCGCTCGCGGACCTCTTCGCCCGCAACGAGGAGTTGACCGAGTTCCTCGGCCGCGGCCACCACGCCCACTACGTGCCGGCACTGGTCGACGACCTCTCGCGTCGCTCGGAGTTCCTCACGTCCTACACGCAGTACCAACCGGAGATTGCGCAGGGCTTCCTGCAAGTCCTCTTCGAGTACCAGTCGATGCTGGTCGAACTGACCGGCCTTCCGGTGGCGAACTGCTCGATGTACGACGCTGCGACGGCCCTCGCCGAGGCCGCACTGCTCGCGAACCGCCTCCGACGCGGTGCGAGCGGACACCGCGTGCTGGTCCCCGAGCACTTGCACGAAGGCCGATTGGGCGTCCTCGAAAACTACCTCGACGGCGCAGACATGGAAATCGGCGAGTACCCGATGGACGATGGCGCTGTCGACGTCGACGCCCTCTCTGACCTCGTCGACGACGAGACGGTGATGGTCTACGCCGAGAGTCCGACCGTCCGCGGCGTCATCGAAGAGCGACTCGCCGATATCGGCGACATCGCCCACGAGAACGACGCGCTGTTCTGTCTCGGAAGCGACGTGGTCGCCCTCTCGCTCCTGCAAGAACCCGCGAGCGTCGGTGCCGACGTCGTCGTCGGCGAAGCAGGCGCACTCGGCATCGGGTCGGCCTACGGCATGGGCCTCGGTATCTTCGCGACTCGTGAAGAGTACCTCAGACAGGTTCCGGGCCGCCTCGTCGGCGTCTCCGAAGATTCCGAAGACATGCGAGCGTTCACGCTGACGCTCCAGACCCGCGAACAGCACATCCGCAAAGAGCGGGCCACGTCGAACATCTGTACGAATCAGGCGTGGGTGGCGCTCCGAACCGCCATGCACATCGCGTGGCTGGGTCCGGACCGCCTCGTCGGCATCGCGAAAGACGCCGTCACCGAGGCACGTGCCCTCGCTCAGCGTCTGGACGACCTCTCGGGCGTGAAGGCCCCGGTCCACGACCGGCACCACTTCCGTGAGTTCGTCGTCTACACAGACCAACCCGCACCGGCGATTACGAACGACCTCGCAGGTCGCGGGTTCGCGGTCCACGCACTCGACGACCACCACATCCAGGTCTGTATCACCGAGGCGAACGCCGACGCCGCAGACGAATTCGTCGCGGCCTTCGAGGAGGTAGCCTGATGAACTTCGACCAAGCCCGATTCAGCCGTGACGACGTGTACGAACCGCTCCTGTCCGAAAAGGACAGCACCACCGTCGAAGTCGACGCCGACGGCGTCCTCCCCGACGACCTGACGCGTGACGAACTCACACTGCCGGCACTCTCAGAACCCCAACTGGCGCGGCACTACACCCGCCTATCGCAGATGAACTACAGCGTCGAACTGGGTCCGTACCCGCTGGGGTCGTGTACGATGAAGTACAACCCATCGTTCACCGAGGACGTCGCTGGCGACCCGCGCGCGGCAGTCCATCCCGACCGGTCTGACCGAACGGTTCAGGGGACGCTCGGTTTACTCCACGGCCTGCAGGAGTACCTCGCCGACATCGGCGGCATGGACGCGGTGACGCTCCAACCGCCGGCCGGTGCCGCAGGTGAATTCACCGGCATCCTCATCGCGAAGGCGTACCACGAGGCCCGTGACGACGACCGCTCGGAGATCATCATCCCGGCGTCCGCCCACGGAACGAACTTCGCGTCCGCCGCGATGGCGGGGTACGACGTGGTCGAACTCCCGTCCGACGAGGACGGCCGTGTCGACATCGAAGCGCTCGACGCCGCCATCTCCGAGGAGACGGCCGCGCTCATGCTCACGAACCCGAACACGCTCGGGTTGTTCGAACGCGATATCGTCGAAATTGCGGACATGGTCCACGAGGCAGGCGGACTGCTCTACTACGACGGTGCGAACTTCAACGCACTCCTCGGACGCGCCCGACCCGGCGACATGGGCTTCGACATCATGCACTACAACGTCCACAAGACGTTCGCGACGCCCCACGGCGGCGGTGGCCCGGGTGCTGGCCCGGTCGGTGTCGTCGACGAACTCGCCGAGTATCTCCCGAGTCCGATGGTCCGCGAGACGGCAGCAGGGTACGAACAGTACGAACCCGAATCGTCCATCGGGAAAGTCCACGGGTTCGCCGGCAACTGGTTGGTGCTCGTGAAGGCGTACGCCTACATCGCCCGTCTCGGCGACGAAGGCCTCGCAGACGCCAGCGCGAAGGCCGTGCTGAACGCGAACTACCTCGCCTCGCAAATCGACCTCGACGTGCCGTACGGACCGTTCCACCACGAGTTCGCGGCCACGTCGGGTGACCGCGACGCCGCAGACGTGGCGAAGCGGATGCTCGATTACGGCGTCCACCCGCCGACGACGAAGTGGCCCGAACTCGTCCCCGAGGCGATGCTCACGGAACCCACGGAAGTCGAGGACAAAGCGTCACTCGACGACCTGGCACACGCGTTCAACGCCGCGTACGCCGACTCCGACGAGGCGCTGGAAACCGCGCCCTCGAAGACGAGTGCTCGACGTATCGACCAGGTGTCCGCGGCACGCAACCCGCGACTCTCCTGGCAGTCGCTCGGCGACGAAGAATAACGAAACTCGATTTTTCTTACGCTTCGGCCTTCGCGTAGGTCTCCACGTCGTCCGTGATGTGGATGTAACCGTAGTCGCAGTTCGTACAGTGCCACTTGGTCTTCTTCCCGAGGTGGACCTGCATGCTCGCGGCGAGGTAGAACGTGTCGTTGCCACAGACCGGGCATTCGCGTTCGATTTCGAGGTCGCTCATGAGAGCGAATCCGTCGTGGTCGTTGTTGAAGATATTGGTTCGTGGCTGGTCGCGCGTACAGGCTGAGGACCCGTATTCTACCGTCGTAAACTACATAACGCGATATAGAATCTGCGAGTGTGCAAAAAGCGAGCGCTCAGAGTCGCTGTCGCCATCCGTCGAAGGGTTCGACAGAAGGTCTTCGCAGACCAACCCATAGACGGCTTAAACAGCCTGAATATCGAGGGTGATAATTTGGCGCATAGAACTTTACACGCATTCACTAATTTTCGAGTGAACAATGAGTCGGACAATTTTGTGCGTCGATACAGCGGACCGAATTGACGAGGTGTCGGCCGCCATAGATGCCGAAGAGACGTTCGAGGCAGTCGAAGCGACGTCTGTCGAAGATGCCCGAACGATACTGGACGAACGGGCCGTCGTCTGTGTGGTTACGGGATACGAACTCGACGGTGGGAGTGGACTCGAAATCGCGCAGGCAATTAGACAGACCGCACCGCAGACACCGTGTGTGCTGTTCACCGACGTGTCGCCGGGAGAAATCGACACGGCATCGTTCGAGGAGGTGCTCTTAGAGTACATCAACCGCGACTTACCCGACGCGTACGACCGATTGACGTTCGTCGTCGACGACGTCATCAACCACAGCGCGCAGGTCAGTTTCCTGAAACCGGACGACGAGCAGGAACGACTGGACGCACTCGCACAGTACGACATCGACGACCTCCCTATCGAGGAGAGTTTCGACCGACTCACAGATTTGATAGCGAGTCACTTCGACACGGCCATCGCGTTCATCGGTCTGGTCGAAGCGGACGAAGAGAACATCCTCTCGTGTCACGGCGGCGACTGGGACCGACTCACGCGTGAAGAGACCATCTGCACCCACAGCATGTTGCAAGAGGACGTGATGGTCGTCGAAGACCTCAACGAAGACAAGCGGTTTAGCGAGAACCCTCACCTCGCGAACCTCGGCATCCGCTCGTACGCGGGCGCGAACATGACGACCAATGACGGCCACGTCATCGGGCAGGTGTGTCTCATCGACCACGAAGTGCGCACGTACGACGCCGAAGAGCGACACGAACTCCAGCAGTTCGCCGAGACGGCGATGGAGATTCTGGAACTCAGACAGGGTGCGCGTGGAATGCGAACCATGGAGGCAGTCCAATGAGTCTCGGTTCTTCGGAATCGTTCACCGCCGACTCGATGGGACTCGACGCGATAGATAGTGGGACGAGCATCTTGCTCGTCGGTGACGACTCGGACGCACTCAAGTCCGTCTTCTACCGCCTCGTCGCCGCAGAAGAGGACGAACGGAGCGTCGTTGTCGCGACGGACGAGAGCGGGCGAGGCGTCCAGCGCGCCCTCAACCGGGCCGTCCGCGGGGCCGGGTCTCGGTCCTCCGTGTTGACCGGAACCGGTGCCAGCGGGACCGACATCGACACGATAGACGACCTTGGGGACCTCACGAAACTCGGAATGAACCTCTCGATGCACCTCTCAGAGACACAGCAGCAGACACCTCGATTCCGGACAGGTATCTACCTCTGTTCGACCATCTGTGCGGAGGCTGACGACGTACGCTCGGTCTACCGACTGCTGAACTCGAACTTCCTGTCGGAACTCCGACGTGGTGACGGAATCGGTGTCTGTGCCCTCGACACGAGTAGCGACATCGGCGCGAGCGTGAGCAGCGTCGTCGCCGGGATGAAGACTTCGTTCAAAGCGTGCATCGAAGTCGAAAAGACCGGCCGGCGTGAGGCGACGCTCACTACTTCGGGGCTCTCCGGAGTCGACGAGACTGTCACCGTCTCGCTCTAACAATTGGCTACGCGTCGCCGGCGTCGCCTGCATCGATGCTCCCGAGTTCTGGTGCCGTGTCCTCACGGACGCGCGCCTGGACTTTTCCGATAGCGACGGAGACGACGTAGATGCCGACTGCGACGAGGACGATGACGCCGCCCGCCGTCGCCTCGCCGTAGTAGGACAGGCCGATACCGAGGAGGACGGCGAGTTCGGCGAGGACGACGGAGACGAGGAGCGACTCGGAGAAACTCCGTGAGACCTGTGCCGCACCGGCGACGGGCACGACGAGCATCGCGGCGACGAGGATGACGCCCATAATCTGCATCGCACCGACGACGACGAGTGCGGTCAGCATGACCATCACGCGGTTGTACCACGTAACCGAGAGACCGGAGACTGCCGCCGCCGTCTCGTCGAAGGTGACGTAGAGGAGTTGGTTGCGTGTGAGTGCGATGGTCCCGACGATGATAGCGAAGAGCACGAGGAGAATCGCCGCATTCTCCGCCGAGACGGTCGAGAGGTTCCCGAAGAGGTACTGGTTGATGCCGACCGCGAGACCACCGGCGTTGAGGCTGATGAGCACCGTCCCGAGTGCGAACCCCGTCGAGAGGACGATAGCCATCGACACGTCGTTGTAGGCGTCCGTCGCCTCTGAGATGAGTTCGATGAGGAGTGCGGCGATGACCGCAACGACGACGGCGGTCAGGTACGGCGAGACGCCGAGGCTCAGTACGCCGTTGAGGAATAATCCGACGGCGACACCGGCGAATGCTGTGTGCGCGAGGGCGTCACCGATGAGCGCGAGTTGTCGGTGGACGAGGAACGTCCCGATGAGAGGGGCCATGACGCCGATGCAGAGGCCGACGAGGATGGCACGGTGCATGAACTTGTACTGCGGGCTGATGAGTTCGAGGCCAGTCAGGTAGTACAGTTGGGTCAACAACCAGTACCAGAACTCGAGGATACCGTACATCGGCGCGAGGAGCGTGTCCAAGAGGCCTGCTTGGAGCGGAACGAGGAGGGCTGCGGTCATCAGTTCCCTCCCAAGAAGGTCGCTGCCGTCCCGAACGCCCGAGCGAGTGCGTCGCTCTCGACGAACTCCTCGGTCGGGCCGTCGAAGTATATCTCACGGTTGAGACAGACGACCCGGTCTGCGTGTTCGGTGACTGCGCTCAGGTCGTGTTCGATGAGCAGGATGGTGATGCCCGACTCGTTGAGCGATTCGAGCAGGTCGTAGAAGGCGTCGACCGATTCTGCGTCCACACCGACCGTCGGTTCGTCCAGCACGAGCAGGTCTGCTTCACTCGCGAGTGCCCGTGCGATGAACGCTCGTTGGCGCTGCCCACCGGAGAGTTTCGTCACGCGCCGGTTGGCGAACGCCGTCATGCCGACGGTTTCGAGGGCGTCGTCGACGATTCGGTCGTCTTCGGCAGAGAGGCGGCCGAACCCGACGTGTGGGAACCGGCCCATGCGCACGACTTCGCGCACCGTGATGGGCATCTCTTTGGAGGCACTCGCGTGCTGGGCGACGTAGCCGATTCGTGCACCGTCGTCGAAGACGTGCGACGGTTCGCCGAACAGGGTCGCGGTTCCCTCGTCGGGTCGGAGGAGGCCGAGCATGAGTTTCATCAGCGTCGACTTCCCAGACCCGTTCGGTCCGACGACGGCGACGTACTCGCCGGGGTCGATGCGGAGTGAGATGTCTTCGACGACAGGGCTCGCGGTGTAGCCGAATTCGACGTTCGAGAGTTCGACGACTGCCTCGTCGGACTGCGACGCAGTACGCCCTTCGGACCCCCGATCGGAAGCGGTCATCGTGCTCATTCGAAGTTCCTCCACTCGTCGCCCCACCCGTCGTAGCCGACTTCGTCGGGCGTCTTGTTCCCGAGGACGACTTCGAACGTCGGCATGTTGATGTTGTAGGCGATTTCCTCGTAGCCCCAGTCGTTCTCGACCCAGTCTTCGCGGACGCCCGCGTAGGGAGTCACTGGGTAGTAGGCTTCGACGTCCGTCTCGGCAATCAACTGCTTTGCCGGCTTTCGCGTCTCGAAGACGCCGGCACCGATGTACTTGATGTCGTTCTCGTCGATGACACGCTTCGCCTCGGTGATGTCCGAGGGTTTCACGTCGCCACTGGCCGCGAGGTTGACGACGAGCGGGCGCATCTCGACGCCGTAGCGCACACCGATGTACTGGAACGCGTTGTGAGCGGCCAACTGGACCACCTTCCGGTCCGCTTCGTCGAAGATACGCTGGTAGTCGCGGTCGATTCGGTCGAGAACCTCGGTCTTGTACGTCGCGGCGTTGTCGCGGAAGGTGTCTTCGTACTCGGGTGCGAGTTCGACGAGGCCTTCGGTGATGTTGTCCACAGCGGTCTTCGCGCGCCGGGGGTCGAGCCAAAAGTGGGGGTCCCTTCCGCGGCCTTCGCCGACGCCCTCTTCGTCTCTGTCGAGACTGGCGGCGAGTTCGACGAGTTCGACGCCCTCGCGGACGTTGATGAGTTGCGTGTCCACGTCGTCGTCTTTCAGTGTCTGAATCGCACGGTCGGCCCACGGTTGGAAGTCCTCGCCGACGTGGACGAAGGCGTCCGCCTCGATGATGTCGCGGGTGACACTCGCGTCGGGTTCCCACCCGTGGCCGTGGAGGCCCGTGGGAATCAAGTTCTTCAGCGTCACTGGCGTGTCCTTCGCAACCTTTCGCGCGAAATCGTAGAAACTGAAGAAAGACGCGACGACGACGGGACCGTCGTCAGATTCGATAGCGTTCGAGTTCGAATCACTCTCTGAAGCACCGCCAGTTCCGCCGAGACATCCGGCGAGGCCAGCAGTCACGAGACCGGTTCCGGCGGCGAGTACGCGCCGTCGAGGTACCGCTCGTTCTCGTTCGAAACGAGATTCGTTGGTCATTACTATCTGGTATAGGCTGGAGCAAACATATAGATGTATTGCTCTAAGTTTGAATTTAGACGTATCAAAATTAGAGTGGTCGACGGAGGATGACACACCGTCCGGTGTCCAAATCTCTTTGCTCGGTCGCTCCTAACGACGGGGTATGGGAATCGTTCTGTATGCGCTCGATGGGTGTCCGTTCTGTGAACGGGTCCACGACGCCCTCACGGACGCCGACATCGAGTACGAGACACACTGGGTCGAACCGCTTCACTCCGACCGCGACGAGGTGAAACGGGTGAGCGGCCAGCGTGTCGTCCCCGTCCTCGTCGACGAGGAACGCGGCGTGACGATGAACGAGAGTGAAAACATCAGCCAGTACATCGAGAACACACTCGCACGATGAAGATATACACAGGCCGCGGCGACGAGGGAATGACCGACCTGCGGGACATGACCCGTGTGTCGAAGACGAGCAGCAGAATCGAAGCGTACGGAACGGTCGACGAAGTGAACGCACTCGTCGGAACCGTCCGGCCGACGGGGTACGACGACGTGGACGAGGTTCTCGAAGCGGTGCAGAACCACCTCCACATCGTGCAAGCGGACCTCGCGAACCCTGACCCAGACGAAGACGACCCGCAGATTCGGGCCGAACACGTGGACGACCTCGAAGCGTGGATAGACGACGCAGAGTCGGAACTCGACCCGCTTACGTCGTTCATCCTTCCCGGCGGGAGTGAGACGGGGGCCAAACTTCACCATGCCCGTGCAGTCTCCCGGCGTGGCGAACGGCGAGTGGTCTCACTCGCAGCAGAGGAGCCAGTCAACACCGAAGTCGTCGCCTACCTCAATCGACTGTCGGACGCACTGTTCGTCTTCGCTCGGTTGGTCAACAAACGCGACGGTGTCCGAGAAGATTCGCCGACGTACTGACGGCCTGGTCTCGGTGAAGGAGGGGAGCGCGTTCCCCACCATCCACCGATGGTTCGGGACCCGAACCCGACTATGGTTGGGTACCCATTCCTATCGACTGCCGCCCGACCGGATTCGTATGCGAACACGACCACCGTGTCCCGAGTGCGGCGAGGGAACCTCGACTGTGACAGGAATCGACCGATGTACCGACTGTCCGTGGTGGGAGCCACAAGGTGCGGACTGAGGCCACGAAACTGGAGACAGACGTCCTCGCCGTGCTCGAACGCCACGGACCATTACACGTCACCGACCTCGCTGCACGAGTCGGCACACACCCGGTTCGCGTCGAGGCGTGTTGCTCACACCTCGTCGCGGCCGGGGAGATATCGACCACGAGTTGTGGGGTGTACGACCGATGACGAGAGCGCCAAGACAGGGCCTTCGCGCCTCCAGCGGTGAGGCTCGCGACGAACCAGTGGCTCGAAGTCGTGGGAATTCCAGGACGGGCGAAACGTGCCCACGGTTCTACCGTCCCGGAAGGACAGACGCAAGACGGGGCTCCGACTACGGACGTAGCCGATTTGCCCGTGTTTTAGGTACGCCTAAGAATTACAAAAAAGTGTCGCTCGTTCGCAGAGATGTGACATTCGGTATCAACTAACATAATTGTTTTCTCGTTCCCGAGACTATCTGAGGTCATGAACCGACACTTCACCGACGCACGGTACTACTTCCGACGGGGGTTCGAGCACCTCTACGCAGGAATCGACGAAGAGACAGAACCGTTCCGCCACCAGCTTATGGAGCGCTTAGGCCGTGAACCCGAAGCCGAGGAAGAAGAAGTCGGACCACAGACGCGTCGCGAGCGCGTCGAATACGAAGCACGCCGTGCAGCGACTCGCAGCAGAGAAGCGGCCGGGAAGGTTCGACGCCGCGTTGGCCGAACCAGTCCCTGAATGGGTCGGTGCGGTCCCCGTAATTGCGGCACAACGTAAGTCTTAATTGGTGGCGCAGGGAACGAACGTTCGTAGCCGGGTTGGTGGTCTAGCCAGGTTATGACGGCTCCTTCACACGGAGCAGGTCGGCAGTTCGAATCTGCCCCAACCCATCACTTCTCTCGACGCAAACGAAGGAGCAGGTCGGCATCCTCGCCAAGCGAAGCAAGACGGGAGTCAGCGGACTCCTTCCAGTCCCCCACCAGAGTTCGAATCTGCCCCAATAACCCAGACACAGCAACACCAACAGAACAGTCTCCAAAACGCATCCATCTAATTGTCAGGACAGTCTCAAAACGGAGACGACAGACTATCAACTTCCGATAGTGAAACAATTCTTTGACAGTTAACTGAAACAGTCAGAAGAAAACAATCGTGGGGACTGAACTATCTCGAATTCGCCGAAATCAACCACCCAGACCGGCCTCAAAGACAGACTAACCTCATAATACAGTCACGTAAATTGATAGTCACGTCAACGGATTACTGAAACAATCTCGTCACCTTTTGTCGGTCGATTCGGTACGTTGTCATCGCAGACACATGAATATCCGAACACACATCGCAGGGATACTTGCCGTCGCCGCACTCGTCACAGTGGCGGCGACAGGTGTCGGCTTCGCCGCCCCTGCTGGAACAACACAGGCGGTCGGTGGGCCAAGCACACAGGCAGTCGGAGCGCAGTACGCACAGGTTCAACAACAACAACAGACGGGACAGTGTCCATATCCGGTAAACGAGTCGTTCGAATCGTACGACGTGAGTGACCTCTCTGCACCATCGTCGGTGCAACCCGGTGAGACGGTGACGGTGACGGCGGACATCACGAACCCGAACGACGCACCACTCGTTCAGTGCGTCGAGTTCCGCCTCGAAGGTGACGTCGTCGAGCGGAGAGGATGGGCACTGAACCCGAACGAGACTGAGACGATTACCTTCGAAGTCGATACAGAAGGCCTCGAAGAGGGTACCTACATCCACGGTGTCGAAACGCGCGACATGGGTGAAGTGACCACCCTCACTGTGAGCAGTGAACAGCCGGCAACTATCGAGTTCGACGACCAGACGACCGACGGAAACTCGGTGACAGTTGCGAACGCCTCTCTGCTCGAAGGGGGGTACATCGCGATTCTCGACGAGAACGGGTCGGTCCTCGGAGCGACTGAGTACCTCGAACCCGGCGACCAGTCGAACGTGACGGTGGACCTCGCCGAACCGTTGACCGAGGATGCGACACTCACCGCGCAGGCGCATCAAGATACCAACGACAACCAGGTCCTCGACTTCCTCACGTCGAACGGAACCGATGATGGTCCGTACACGGTGGACGGAGAGCCCGTCACTGACGATGCAGAAGTGACCATCGAAGCTGAGGAACCAACCGACAACGAGACCGAGACGCCAACAACTGAGACTGAAACGCCAACTAACGAGACTGAAACGCCAACTAACGAGACTGAAACGCCAACTAACGAGACCGAGACTCCGACAAACGAGACTGAAACGCCAACCGAAGAACCGACTGCAACCATCTCGATCGACGACCAAGAGTCGGATGGAACTGTAGTGTCTGTGTCGAGTGTGTCGCTCTCTGATGGCGGATTCATCGCAATCCACGCTGAAGATGGGTCTGTGATCGGAGCGTCCGAGTATCTTGAAGCGGGAGACCAAACAGATGTCACGGTGCGGCTAGATGAACCGCTGACAGAAGATGCCACGCTGACTGCGATGCCGCACCTCGACACCAACGACAACCAAGAACTCGACTTCATCACGTCTGATGGTGCAGAAGATGGACCATACACCGCGGACGGTGAACCAGTGACCGACACTGCAGAGATAACCATCGTCGACGGCGAGACGCCAGCTGAAGAAGACACCCCGACTGAAGACGAGACGCCAACTGAAGAAGAAACGCCAGCCGAAGAAGAAACCCAGACTGAGTCGGGCGGACCAGCAGAGGGAACCCAGACAGAGTCGGGCGGTTCGGCCGAAGCCTAACCACGTAGATACGAAACTGCACCGGTCTGTCCACGCGAGAGGCACAGACACGTTGCAGCCGATTTTTTCACTGCGTCTCGATTCCTGACAGTGACGACTGAACCAGGTCGCCAATCCTGTCGGACTGGAGTCGTTGGGTTACAGTCCGAGTGCAGACAAAATTTCGTCGGGGACGGTCAAGATACCGAAGTTCACGAGGAGGACGACGAGCACCGTATACCCGACGGAGATGAGGAAGTCCTTGGCGAAACTGCGGGTCGTATACGGTTCTGGTTCGCCCGAGACGATGTCGATTGCACCCTTGTGGAGTAAGACGAATCCGGCCACGTTCGTCAACCAGTATCCCGCGATGACGCCCGGGAGGAACAACTCCCGCGAGAAGAGGGCGACAACGATACCGAACGCGTACGCCAGTGGAAGGTTGACGACGAGGTCGTTCCACCACGACAGCGGTGAGAGGACGAACCCGACGACTGCGAAGAACCCGCCTTTGACTCGCCGCTTTTCCATGTAAACACATTCCCTCTCCGACACGAATAGTCTTGTTACTGATTGTCACGAACCTCTCTTGGGAGAGAGGACAAACAACTGACAGACACTTACACGCCGAGTTCGTCGACGAACTCCGCAATCCCTGGAACGGTAAGGTCGGGTTGGGGGCCGAACGGTTCCCACGGGTTGTCCTTCCGGTTGGCCCACACCCCTTGCATTCCCGCGTGTTGCGCACCCATCACGTCGAACCACGCGGCGGTCACGTGGGCAATCTCGTCGATTGCAGTGCCGGTTCTGGCGGCGGCGTGGCGGTAGAGTTCCGCGTCTGGTTTGAACACCTCGACTTCGTCGGCGCTGACGATGCCGTCGAGGAGGTCACGGATGTTCGCGTGGTCCACCATCGAATCCAGCATCTCGGGGTTGCCGTTCGAGACGACGAAGCAGGCGTACCCTGCGTCCCGGAGTCGTTCGATGGACTCTCGCACGTCGTCGAACACGTCGAGTTCGTGGTAGACGGCGAGAATCTCGTCGCGCTCGGTCGCTGAAACGTCTACGCCGTGGGCGTCCAATGCGTACTGAAGCGCTGCACGGTTCACCTCGTAGAAGGGTCGATACTCGTCGACGTGGTTTCCGACGAACGTGTATTCGAGCGACCGGGCGCGCCACAGTTTCGAGACGGGCTCTGGGTCATCGACGCGGTCTGCCAGTGCCTTCTCGGCGGCATCCACGTCGACGAGGGTTGAGTAGGAGTCGAACGTAACAGTCGACACGCGGTCTGGGTCGAACGCCATGGCCGGGTGGTACGGTGTGGGGTTTGTTAACTCTGTGCTGGTCGTGTGAGGGGCTAGTAGCCCCGCGTTCGACTCACTCGGTGTTCCAGAGCGTCACGAGGATGACGGCGTCTTGTCTGTCGAACGCCGGACTGGTCTCGTCTGTCGTCCCGAGTTCGAACAGGAAGATTGCCTGATTGTCGTCAAGGGTGATGGAACCATCGTCACCGATGTACGGTTCGAGGAACTCCGCAGCGTCCTCCTGACCATTGTACCCTTCCACCGTGGGGACGTCGTCACCGTCGCGGAGAACGAGAACCTGGTCCGAGTCATCAGTGTCGTGAGACCGAACGGTGAACCCACCGTCGAATTCCGCCTTGGCAGTGATAGAGATAGCATCGCTATCTGCACCTACGGCAGCGAACGTGTGGTTCTGGCCGTCGTTGATGTTGGCCCACGGTTGATGCGATTTTCCGCCGACCTTGAGTGTGATATCGACTGGAATATCGTTCCCATCTCCGTCTTTGATGGCGCTGCCAATCACGTCGAAGTCACCACCGAAGTCCGTCTCTGCGACGACGCTTCCACCACTAATCGTGAACCGAGCAGGTTCGGTCGACCCTCTAACTTCGAGAGGGATAGTCGTCGTATTACCTGGCGCACTCGAGTTGGGAAGGCTGACGTCGACCGTGTCACGCTTGATGTGGACGACGTCACTCGGTGCCCGATACGAGAGGTACGCACGGCCCGATTCGTCAGTGACGGCCACCGGACCATCGAGTGGTGTGACGTTCCCACCGAGCGGGGTCGTCGTAGTGAAGTCGACCTCCTCGCCGGCGACAGGGGCCCCGTACTCGTCGAAGACACGGACGACGAGCGTCTGGCTTCCGTTCACTGGGACCGACTCGTAGTCACCTGAGTCAGTGACGAGGTACGTCGCGGGCGTCGGTTCGACTGCCGTGCCGACGCTGATGCGCGCGATACGGAGGTCGTACGTCTTCCCCGAGACGAGTTCGATGGTGACCGTGGACGGGTCGCCATCGGGGTCACCGGTAACCACAGCGGCGTATGGTTCGCTGGCGAGGAGGTCAGACCAGTCCGACTCGTCGAGGCGAGTCGGGACCGAAATCCGAATCGGCGTCCCGTCGTCGACGACTGGAAGTGGTTCGCTCCGGACGGAGACAGCTGAGAGTTTGATGGTTTCACCAGCGGTCGTGTGTCCGTCGAGGTCGCCTTCGAGGACGACGAGCGTCACGGTCGTTCCGTGGACGAGCGACTGACGATGAACGACGGTCTCACCGTCGGCATCGAGGTACGACACGCCGGATTCGATGACGAGCGATTGTGACTCGCGCTCGGTGTAGTCGGGGCTGTAGACGAGCGTCGTCGCGTTGCCGAACACGTGAGTCGAATTGTTCCAATACGCCGCTTCGTTGCCGACTGCAGTGACGTTACTGAGCGTCACCGTACCGCTGTCAGTCGTCGTGAACGTGCCAGTCGCCTCGGGTGGCGAGACGACCAGGTATCGTTCTGGGTACGTCGTGTCCGTCTCGACGGCCACGCTACCGGTTGGGTCTATGCCGGCGGTCCGGAACACTGCTCCATCGAGACTCGTGAGGTCGGTCTGCACGCGGTGCTGGTGGTCTGCTTCGTCGCCCGCGGTCCACACGGGCGTCCCAGCCAGTTGAACGACTGCGATGACCGAGACGACCAGTCCGAACGCGAAGAGGAGTCCGAGAATTTCGGACACGCCGCGGTCAGTTCGGTCGAACGGTCGGGTGAACAGAGCGTGGAATGACATGTCTGGTCCTCCTATTCCTCCACCGGGTCTGGGTCGATATCGGCGTCGGCCGGGTAGGACGCACCGGTCAGGTCGATGGACGTCCCTGCCTCGATGACGACGTTACCACCGCCTTCGATGTTTGAGTGGCGAAGGCTGATGTACGATGTCGGAGCTTTGATCGTGACGTGTCCAGTGTTCCCGCTCGTGACGATTGCGGCCTCTCTTCCGGAAATCTTCCCGTTATCCGAGACGAGTTTGATGGACTGTCCTTTCGTCGACGCGACGTTTGCGCCGACGAGGGAAATACCACTGTCCGTGGACACGCTGATGTGTCCGTCGGCGAGCGCAACGATACCATCGAGGTTCGCACCCCCGCTGTTCGAGACGAGTTCCATCATCGACGAGGACTGCGCGGTCGAGAGACCTGCGCCAGCGAAGCTGAGACCTTGCTCGCCATCGACGTAAATGTCCTTCTGGCTCGAGAGGTCTGCGTTCAGTCCGTCGACGAAGCCGTCGGAGTGGATTTTGATACCCTTGTTTCCACCGGTTTCGTAGCTCGTCACCCCGGCACTCGCGAGGTCGACGCCGCGTTTGCCGTCGATAGTCACCTCACCGTCCGCAGAGAGCGAAGCACCGGTGATGTCGACGGTACTGTCCGTCGTCTCGACGGTGACGTCACCACCAGTTGCAGTGAGACTCACCCCGATAGCGTTCACTTTGTCGCTGCCGCCGTCGACTTTGATGTTCCCACCGGTCGACACCGCGTCGGTGTGGAGGGAAACACCCTTTCCGACGAATTCTATCGAGCCGCTCGTGTTGATGGTTCCAACGCTGGGTGGCACGACAAGCACACCGTCTGTTGCCTTATAGGTGATGTCCGAACCGTGTGGCCCAGAAGTCTTAGGCAGAACCTTCGTGTCTGCGCCGTCGTACAGCCCATTCCTGTTCTTATCGTCGTAGGCGAATCCGGGATCGTCGACGGCCGCGACGAGGCCGCGACGAGTCGTGGACGAACTCCCTTCGCGGAGTTCGATGTCGAAGGTGACCCTATCGACAGTGGTCAGGTTCTCGTCGAGAACCTCGACGTCGAATTGGTCTTCGACGATGCCGTTCGTCCCGTCGTCACCGAAGAGACTCGAGATGCTGTCGGGTGCGTGGTAGAGGAACGTAGCGCGACCGTTCGCGTCAGTTCTGGTCTTGGTGCTGTCACCGTCGCGCGCCCGAACGTCACCGTCAGTTCCAGCGTCGTTCACGCGAACGACAGCGTTTGGAACGGGGTTGTTCTGTGCGTCACGGACCTCGACGACTGCTCGGTGGGTCGCACCGGGAGGGACGACAGCGTCGTCACCGGCGATGTCGACGATGTAGACCGGGTCCTGCAAGGTTCCTTGCGTATCGATGCCAACACGGGCGATGTGGAGGTCGTACTCCTTTCCGGGGACGAGCGTCACCGTCACCACGTGTGGGTCGACGCTGTCGTCGTACGAGATGGACAGCACGTTCGGTTCGTCTTCGAGGAGTTCGTGCCACGTCTCGTTCGAGAGGTGGGTCGGGACGGAGATACTGATTGGTCCGTCGCCATCGGTCACCGTGATGTAGTCAGTCCCCGCGCTGAGCGGGGTGACGCCGAGCGTCATCGCCTCGCCGGATGCGGTGTCGATGTTACCTTCGAGGAGCACCAGCGAGATTCTGTTCCCGTCGACGAGCGACTGCGTCGCGCCGACTTCCGACTGGTTCGCCCCAACAGAGTACGCCGTGTACTGGGCGACCCCTTCGTGCGTGAACACAGGGCTCGACTGGAGGTACTCGTAGTTGGGCTGGAAGGTGAGTGACTGAGCGTCGAACGTCTTGTCCGTGCCGTCCCAGTGCTCGGCGGTCCCACTCGTCGTGGCGACGGCGTTCGAAACCGTCGCAGTCGCTGGGGCAGTCGTTCGGACGGTGCCAGCACCTCCCGCCGGCGAGAGGAACAACGCACGGGTGGGGTAGTTGACGCCGGCCTCGACAGAGGCGCGGCTTTGCGTCCCCATCGATGCGGCAGCGACGCTCTCGTCGAGCGCCCCAAAGTCGCGTTCGACTTCGGTCAGGTGCTCGAATTCGGTCTGTTGGTTCCACGCGGGAACGGCCGAGACCTGCACCATGGCGACGACGGAGACGACGAGCGCGAACGCGAACATCGTGCCGAGGATGGCCGATGCGCCTCGCTGGTCGGGTCGAAGGTGCGAGCGACCCGGTCCGAAGCGTGCGGCGAGCCCGCGCGAGACGTGCCTGAGTGGCGAATGTGTGTGTTTGGAGGGTTGTTTCTGAGTCATGGGTTTACACCAATGCGAAGGCGACGAGCGCCAGCGCGGACAGTCCGAGGGCGTACTTGAGGCCACTGAGAGCACTGTTGTCGGCCAATTTCCCGGCGAGGAGCCCACTACCGACCGCCTGGATGAGCGCGGAGTGGAAGAACACCACGTGGAAGTTGGCGAGCGGGACGGACGCGATTCCGATGGGGAGTTCCTGCCCGTTCGACGCCGTCGTTGGAGCGGTCATCTCGGCGAGGGGGGCGAGGTAACTCGCGCCCAGCATCAGGATGACGAACAGGTACACGAGGTATCCCATCACGACGATGGCGATGTACGACCCCATCGCGCGACGGCGGGACTTCTCCAGTTTGTACCGATTCCGCGTGTCTTCGGCGGCGACGCTGAGGACCCGCGAGAGGTCACCGCTCGTCCGGCCACCGCTGGCGATGAGGCGGATGACCCGCGAGAGTTGCGGGACGCCGAGGCGACTGGCGAAGGCCATGAGCGCCGTGTGGGCGTCGTAGTTCCAGCGGATGTCGTTGCGGAGCGCGCGCAGTTCGTCTGCGAGTGCGCCACTCGACCACCGCGAGACGAGCGCAAGGGCTTCGACGAGCGGGATACCCATCTGGTTCGCACTCGACAGCAGGTTGAGCGTGTCGGGGAAGCGCCGTTCGAGGGTTCGCTCGCGGCGGGTTCGCAGTTCGTGGAACACGGTGAGTGGGATGGCGACGATGGCGAACGGGAGGACGACCAACCAGACAGTCGTGTTGTACGGGTCGGCCAGCATCGCGTCGATGCTCGGCGTCGCGAGGCCGAGGACGACGGCGGCGATGGGCGCGACGAGTGCGATGGGAACCGTGACGAACGCCGAGAGGTAGGGCTGGCGGCGCATGATATCGACCGGGTCGCCGACGAGTTCGCGGAGGTTGCTGACGACGTTCTCACGTCGGTAGTGGTCGAACCGAGCGTCGACGACGCCTCCGTCAGACGCGACACCGGTGGACGCAGTCTCGCCGGAATCGCCCCAGCGTTCCTCACGGGCGCGTTCGATTTCACGCCGAACGACGGCGGCGAACTCTCGAAGGGTCGCCCAAATCTCTTCGACGACAGTGGTGTCGTGTTTCGTTCGGACCGTGTCCTGTGTGTACGGGGCCGACAGCACGTCGATGAGGAGCAAGAACAACGCCATCCCCAGCGGGAAGATGAGGTAGTTCAGCGCGTACAGTTGGACGAGCGTGTTGCCGCCGAGGAAACTGATGACCATCAGGGTGACGATGAGCAGCAGTGGTGCGGCGACGAACGCCGCGACGAACACCTCGGAGAGCATCGAGAGCGTCTCGATGAAGTCCTCTTGCTCGTCACGCGCTTCTTCGAGGTAGGTCGACGACTCGCGGTCCAAGAACGCGGTGACGTCGCCACCGGAGTCGAGGACCGAAAGTAGGTCGTCGAGGAACTGCTCGAAGTTGATAGAGGGAGTCAAGTTCCGCGCGTTTCGGAGCGCCGTGAACAGGTCGTTCCCGAACAGTTCCATGTCGCGGTCTATCATCTCGAACTCGCGAGACACCTCGCCGTAGTCGGGCGCGTCGGCCACAGAGCGGATGACTTCGAGGAAGCTCATCCCACCGTGGCTGAGGGCGTACATGTAGACGATTGCGTGCGGGAGCAGGACGTCGACGCTGCGGCCGCGCATCTCGGCACGACTCCGTGGCATGTAGTACCGCGCGTAGTACGTCCCAGCACCGGAGAGGCCGCCGAGCAGGAGTACGAGGAACGTCCCGAGGATGAAGACTTTGTACGGGAGCAACAGCGCGACGAGGTTGTACCCGACGCCGACTCGCACCGGACTCGACGCGTTCGCCAGCACACCCATCTGGGTGAGGACGAGCGTCACAGCGAGGCCGAGGAGCGACCCGAGTGCCGCGGCGACGAGCGCCATCTTCACCGACTGCGTGAGGTAGACGTCGTAGGTCATCCCGATACGCGTCTGGTTCAGCCAGCGCTGGAGGTCACGGTGCCCCGCGGGGTGGCGCTTGAAGTACGTACGAACGTATCCGTAGCGCTCGCGGAGGCGACGAACGTCTTCGGGCGAGTCGTCGAAGTGCTCGCGTGGGAAGTACTGCTCGACTTCGTAGTCGGGCAGGGGGACCGAAGAGGGGGAATCAGCGGGCATCGTCGGCCTCCGAATCGGTCTCGTCGGTCACGTCGTCATCAGCAGACGCCTCGGCGTCTTCCTCGGACGTGTGGTCGGCCGTCGTGTCGTCTGCCTCGGGAGATTCGGCGGCGGCGTCATCGTCTTCGGGGCCGCCGACTTCGATGTCGAACAGGTCCGAGAGAATCTCCTCTGCTTCTTCGGCGAGTTCGACGTCGTCCAGCGGTTCGCCAGCGTCAGATTCGACAGCGTCACCGCCCGGGGCGTCGTCTTCGTCGGATTCGACAGTCGCGAGCGAGGTTTCTGCGTAGACGTGGGCGAGGAGGCTCTCACGGTCACGTTCGAACCGCCGAATCATCGCCGACACGGCACGGTAGTCCTCGATTCCCTGTGCGGCGATGTAGCGGAGGACGTCGGCACGAACGTCGAGTTCGTACTGGAGTTCAGCCTGGGTCCACCCACGCTCTGCTGCGATTTCGTCGAGAATCTTCGACTCGCCGACCCGTTCGTGTGCGTCGTTGGTCGGATTTCGCTCGAACACGTCGCGGAGTTCGACTTCGCCGTCGTCGTCGACGCCGACGATTTCGGTGACGGCGATGTTGCGGCGCGTCCGGTCGCCGTCGAGGTGAATCTGCTTCTGGACGGAGATGATGTCGAGGTCCGACAGCATCTGCGAGGGCACACCGAGTGGTTCGTTCCGCATGCGGTGGACGACCCCTTCAGAGGAGTCCGCGTGGAACGTCGTGTACGCGGTGTGGCCCGTCGCAATCGAGTGGAAGAACGTCAGCGCGACGCGTTCTTCCGTCCGAATCTCACCGACGAGGAGGTACTCGGGGCGCTGGCGCAGGGCGGCCTGCAACAGTGCGTACATCGACACCTCGCCGCGGCCATCGGCCGTGAACGTGTCGCGCGTGACCGACTGAATCCAGTTTTCGTGGGGCAGAGTAATCTCGCGGGTGTCCTCGATGGAGACCACCTTCGCGTGACCGGGGACGAAGAACGACACCGCGTTCATCGAGGTGGTCTTTCCGGATCCCGTTCCGCCGGCGAAGATGAGAGAACGGTTGTTCTCGATGGCCAACCAGAAGTAGGCCATCTGCTCGACGCTGAAGGTGTTCCAGCGCACCAGGTCGACCGGCGAGAGTGGTTCGTCCGCGAACTTGCGGATGGTGAAGTTCGACCCCCGGGTCGCCACGTCGGACCCGAGCGTCAACTGCACGCGAGAACCATCGGGGAGGCTGGCGTCGACGAGTGGGTCGGAGACAGTCACCTGCTTGCCCGCGCGTTGCGCGAGGCGGATGGTGTACGACGAGAGGTCACCGTCGTCGAAGACGACGTTCGTCGGCATGTCTCGGTAGACGCCGTGGAAGATGTACACCGGGACGCCGTCACCGTCGCAGGAGATGTCCTCGATTCCCGGGTCGCGCATCACGGGGTCGATACGGCCGAAGTGGATGAAGTCGCGGAGTAAGAAGTAGAACAACTTCCAGAGAGACCCGTCTTCGACCGTCGCAGCGTGTTCGGAGATGATGTCGCGTGCCTCGTCGTCGAACACGTCTTCGCGGTCGCCGTCGTGGTCGAGGTCACGGTACAGCAGGCTGTTGCGAAGAATCTTCGTCAGGTCGTCGCGGACGAACGTCTCGAAGGGGTCGAGGATGGGTTCGCTCACGTGGTATCTGTGCTCTCGCTGCTCGTGGTCGTAGAGAATCGAGACGAACGCGAAGGGCTTGTTCACCCAGTAGTGTTCGACGTCTTCGACCCCCTCGAGGAACGAGAAGTCGAAGAAGTTCTCTTCGATGAATTCGTCCGACGGGGCCGGCGCGAACGCCGTCTCGTCGTCGACGTCGGCGAAGAAGGCTTTGACCTCGCGGAGCACCGCCTCGCGGAGCGTCTCCGGCGTCTCTCCCTCTTCTGTGTCGGAGTGCTCGGCTTCGGAGCCGATGTCGCCGGGGCCGTACTCGATGCGGGCCGTTGCTGGAACTGGAAGCTCCTTCGCACGCGCGGCCATCGCGTCAGGCCCCGTCGTCGGGACCAGTTCGGTGCGCCCCGAGCCATCTGCTCGGTACGATTCCTCGCCTCCGTGGCGGTCGGTCTGGGTGTTCTTGTCAGGAGTCGCCATACTCTTGAAAACTTGAACGGTCGGAAAGCGTGTAAGTATGGAGCGACTAGATATCTGAATTTCCGGAGTTATGACAGTCCTACCTTCCGAATTAGGAGAACGTTCGTTCGGAGCAGATGCGGTTTTACGTTCGTTATCGGACCAAAATTGCCGGGGGTCGGTCGTCGGCGCGCACGACCAGCGTAGTGGTTGTCCGACGAGAGTGTCTCTCGACAATCATCTTTCAACCACCGAGAGTGTGGTAACGATACACACAGGCCGTCAGTCGTCAGAATTCGACCGTTCAGACTCGCCGGCGCCTTGCGATTTCGGTGGTTCTTGTGGGGTGGAAACGGGACGAAGTTTCAAGAGAGGACACGTTGTATATCAAGATGTATTATGGATATTGCTGATATCGCCACTCCTGATTTCATCGAGGTCGACGTTAACGAGCGATTAGGCAAAGTCCGCTCTATCTTCGAGCGGGAAAACCCTAAGGGCATCATCGTCGTGGAAGACGGCGACTACGCGGGTGTCATCGGTGAGAAGCAACTCATCAACTCGCACGTCGAAGACAACACGAAAGCCGCTGCGCTGACGAAAGCGGTCCCGAAAATCGACCGACACGAGGACGTGCGCGAAGTCGCACGCATGCTCGTCGAGGGAGACACCAAAGTCGCCCCCGTCTACGAGGGCGCGACGCAGTACGGCATCATCACGCAGAACGGCATCCTCGAAGCCGTCCTCGAGAACCTCGACGCGCTGACCGTCGAGCAAATCTACACCAACGACGTGGTCACCATCGGCGAACGCGACCACCTCGGACAGGCTATCAACCGACTCCGCGAACACGGCATCTCGCGCCTTCCGGTCGTCGACGGTGACGGGCGCCTCGCTGGCGTGCTGACCACCTACGACCTCGTCGAGTTCATGGTTCGCGACGAGGGGCGACAGGGCAAGCAGGACCGTCGCGGCGACACCGACCGGATGCTCGACCTTCCGGTCTACGACCTGATGACGAGTCCCGCGCTCACCGCGACGCCCGGAGAGAGCGTGCGTGACGCAGTCGCTCGCATGCTCGAAAACGACATCGCTGGCCTCATCGTCACCCCCGAAGACGACGACGGCGAAGTCCTCGGCGTGCTGACCAAGACCGACGTGCTCCGCGCACTCACGTTCACCGAAGAAGAGCACATGGACGTGCAGGTCACGAACATCGGCCTGCTTGAGACGCTCGACCGCACCGACATCGTCTCGGCCATCACCGAGGTGGCAGACAAGTACCAGCGGATGAACGTCCACCACGCCCACGTTCGCTTCCACGAACACAAAGAGAAACTCCGCGGCACGCCCCTCATCCAGTGCCAGATTCGCCTCCGCACCAGCCACGGACAACTGGCCGGCAGCGGCGAGGGCTACGGCTCTGAACACGCGTTCCACGTCGCGCTGGACAAACTCGAGCGCAACGTCCTCGAAGTGAAAGGCTTCGAAGCAGACGAGCGCTACCGCGGCCAACTGCTGCGCAAGCTGAACGAACTGTAAGCAACGCACTCCGGGGTGGCACGGGCCCACCCCCGTCGACCTCTTTTCTCAGAATTCGGTGCTGGCGAGGCCGCGGTCTGTTATCTTGAACGTCGCCGTCTCACCGGCCGGTTTGGCCCGATGTTTTTCGAGTGTCGCTCGTCGGTTGCCACCGCGGAAGCGGTCGAGTCGAAGCACGGTCCCGGTCCAGTGTTCGAGCGTGTGTCCACCGAGGGCGCGTGTTCGGTCGGTTTCGGGGTCGGAGTAGACCTGATTCGTCAAGACGACGGCCAAATCGTGTTTCCGAGCGAGTGAGAGGAGGTGCGTCACCTGTCGCGCGACGCGCCGGAGTGATTCACCGCCGTCGCCCTCGGCCGTCCGTTCGAGTCGATAAAAGCCCGTCGCGGAGTCGACGACGATGAGGTCCGCCTGTTCGACGAACTCCTCGGCGTCGCGGACGGCCTCTTCCTGGTCTTCGAAGTCGTAGGCCTCGCTTATCATCAATCGCGAGGTCACAGTCTCCACGTCGGTGGGGGCGGCCGCTTCGGCGAGTTGCTGGAAGCGGTCGACGGACAACCCCTCGGTGTCGATGTAGACGACGGTCCCGCCCGCGGCGGCGACGTTGACCGCCGCCGAGAGAGCGACGTTCGTCTTCCCTGCGGCCGGTGGTCCGTACACTTGCGTGACGGTGCCGCGTTCGAACCCACCGTCGAGCAGGTCGTCGAGCGAGGTACATCCGGTGGAGACTGGCTCTGTCACGGACGGAAGTGCGCGCCACCGACCGAAAAAGTCCTCGGTCCACCCGGCGGCGGACCGTCGACCGGCGCAACACGGCGATGGTCGACTTCCACCCGACGCAACACGATTTATTCGTCACCACCGCTAACCCCCACTCGTGATAGTCGTCGCCACCGCGGACTTCGAACTGTACCACGAAGCCGTGGCTGAACTACGAAGTCGCGGAGTCACGTTTACCACCATCGAACCGGGCGACTCGCTCCCCGAGCAGGCCCGCGTCCTCATCACGAGTCCGGACGACGACGTCGATTCAGACCAGCACGTCGCGCGCGTGACCGCGACTGGCGACGACGCGCGTCGCGCCGTCGACGAAGCCCTCGCGACGCTCCGCGGCGGTGGCGGCCAGACAATCGTCGGTGTCGACCCGGGAACACGGCCCGGAATCGCGGTGCTCTCGGGGCAGACTGTCGTCGCTGCGTTCCACGTCCCCCTCGCGGACGCAGTCGACGTCATTCGGCGCGAGACACAGGACGCCGTCGACCCAGTCGTTCGCATCGGCGACGGTGCCCGTCTGCAAGGGGCGAAACTCATCAACGAACTCGAGGGCGTCGCAGTCGAACTCGTCGACGAGACAGGGACGACGCCGTATCTCGGGTCCGGCGCGCGTGGGATGGGTGACGTCCTCGCGGCGGTCAACATCGCCCGGATGAGCGGTGAGCGAATCGAATCCCGGGAGATAGAACCGACTGCGGGAGAACTCCAGCGAATCAAAGCTCGCTCCCGGGAGGTGTCCGAAGACAACCGGGCGATAGACGACCCTCTCGCGCGCCGAGTCGCCGGCGGTGAGTTGAGCATCGACGAGGCACTCGACGAACACCGCGCCCAAGAAGAGTAAGTCGCTGGTCGAGTGTCTCCGGTCGTCGTGTCTCAGTCGGGGAGAAGCGCGTAAATGAGGCGTTAAAGCGTCCTACCCGGCGTTCCCAGTATTCTCTGCCGCCCCGACTTATGCCGACAGCGCGCGTAGTTCGCCTATGACCTCTCTCAGCACGAGCGCGCTCGACGAGTCCATCTCGGCGGCCCACACGGGGTCGGAGTGGGTCGACCGCTCGGCGTACCCGTTCGAATCGAAGTGTCTCGGCCTCTCCGCCGGTGCAGTCCACTACGTCGACGAAGGGCCGGCAGACGGCGGGAAGGCGACGCTCCTGATGCTCCACGGGAACCCGACGTGGTCGTTCCTCTATCGCCATCTCGTTCGCGGCCTGCGTGACGAGTATCGCTGTGTCGCCCTCGACTACCTCGGGTTCGGTCTCTCGGAGCGTCCGTCAGACTTCTCCTACCGGCCGGAGGACCACGCCGCCGTCGTCGAGGAGTTCGTCGACGAACTCGGCCTCGAAGACGTGGTCCTCGTCGTGCAAGACTGGGGTGGACCAATCGGTCTCTCGTACGCTCTCGACCACCCCAAGAACGTCGCCGGCGTCGTCGTGATGAACACGTGGATGTGGCCGGTGACCGACGACCCGCACTTCGCGCGGTTCTCACGCCTCCTCGGCGGTCGAATCGGGCGCGAACTCTGCGAGCGCTACGACCTGTTCACCCGCGTCGTGATGCCGATGGGGTTCGCCGACCGCTCGAAATTCACGAAGGCCGCGCGCGAGCAGTACCGGATGGCGAATCAGGGCGACCGAACCGGAACCGGCGTCTTCCCGCAGGCCATCGTCGGGTCACAGGCGTGGCTCTCGTCGCTCTGGGAGCGTCGCGACCACATCGCAGACATCCCGGCGCGCCTCATCTGGGGGATGGACGACGGGGCGTTCCGGCCGGCGGAACTCCGGACGTTCGAAGGGTTGTTCGAAGACTCCTCGACGGTTCGGCTCTACGGCGTCGGCCACTACGTGCAAGAGGAGTTCGGTTCGGACCTCGTTCCCCTCGTTCGAGACTTCCTCGAGGAGTTGTGAGGGACAGAGTGGTCCACACCGTGTTTATGCTCGGTCCGAGCGACTGCTTCTGAATGGACCCTCGCATCACAGTCGTGACCCTCGGCGTCTCAGACCTCGACGCGTCGATTCAGTTCTACCGTGACGGCCTCGGACTGCCGCTTCGGGACCGCGAACCGGACAGCGACATCGCCTTCTTCACGCTCGAAGGGACGTGGTTGGCACTCTACCCGAGAGACTTGCTCGCCGAAGACGCGACTGTTCCCGACGAGGGTAGTGGAGGGTTTTCGGGAGTCACGATTGCACACAACGTCTCCACGAAAGCGGGCGTCGACGAGGTACTCGAAGAAGCGAAAGCGGCCGGCGGGAGCGTCGTCAAGCCGGCGCAAGAAGTGTTCTGGGGAGGGTACTCTGGCTACTTCTCCGACCCCGACGGCCACCTGTGGGAAGTCGCGTATCCGCAACTCACCGACGACTGAGCGAGGGCCGACCCCTCACTCGTCTGTCGCGACTGCGTCAACCGCTCGACGCATGACCTCTCTGACTGCGAGACCCGTCTCTTTCGCCACGGCGAGGGCGTCGTCGTACTCGGCGCTCCGGTCGTAGACGATGCCGTCGGCGTCGCTGGCAACTTTGACTGTCACGTCGTAGGAGTCGCCGTCGATGTCGAGGGTCGCCGTCTCGAACGCACGGTGGGCGGTCCAGCGGTGGCCAGCGCCGTGCTCTCTGATGCCGAGCGTCCCGGTTTCGACGGCAAGCTTGTAGGCGACGCGTTCGACGTCCTCGGGCTTGACGACGACTTTGACGAGGTGGCCGGGTCGGGACTTCTTCATCGTCGTCGGGATGATGGAGACGTCCCGCGCGCCGGCGTCTTTCAGTGTCTCTTGCAGACTGCCGAGAATCTCGGGCGACGCGTCGTCCAGATTCGTCTCCAACACGGAAATCTCGTCGCGGACGAGTCGCGACCCGCCGTCGCCGACGATGGCGCGGAGGACGTTCGGGTGGTCGGGGAAGTCCCATCCGCCAGCACCGTAGCCCGACGATTCGACAGACAGCGAGGGGAGCGTCTCGACGCCGTCGGCGACGTGCGCGAGAATCGCCGCGCCCGTCGGGGTGAGGAGTTCGGCTTCGACGGGGCCGCCACGGATGGACCAGTCGGCCTGTTCGACCACGTTGAGGACTGCCGGTGCCGGAATCGGATAGGTACCGTGACTCATCGTAGTCTCGCCGCCGCCGACGGAGACCGGACCGGTCACGACTCGTTCGACGCCGAGTTCGTCGAGGAGGAGACAGGTCCCGACCACGTCGGCGATGGCGTCGTCGGCACCGACTTCGTGGAAGTGTGTCGCTTCGAGGTCCGTGCCGTGTACCTTCGCCTCCGCTTCGCCGAGGATGCGGAAGATGGCCGTCGCGTCGGCCTCGACGTTCGACGGGAGGTCCATCGACTCCACGAGTTCGACGACTTCGGGGTACGTTCGGTGTGGGCCGTGGCCTTCGGCGTGAGTGTGGTCGTGCGAGTGAGCGTGGTCGTGTGCGTGGGAGTGGTCGTGCGAGTGAGCGTGGTCGTGTGCGTGGGAGTGGTCGTGACCGTGACCGTCGCCATCACCGTGGTCGTGGGCGTGGCCGAGAGCGAAGTCCCCGCGCAGTCGGTGCGCTGGACTCTCGTCGTCACTGTCGTCTTCGTCGTCGCCCGTGTGTTGGTCGGGAGACTGCTGGTGGTCGTCGTCGTGACCTTCACCGCGGGGGTCACCGCCGTCCGTCTCCGCGAGGAGTACGTCTACTTTGGTGGCGACGATGCCGTTTTTGTCCACCTCGTCGATTCGGTACTCGACGTCGAGGGCGTCTTCGACGGGGGTGAGAACAGAGGGGTCGGCACCGGCGGCGACGAGGGCTCCGAGGAGCATGTCGCCGCTCGCACCCATCCGCCCGTCGAACGCGAGAAGTCTCATGATAGTATTCGTCGGCACGCGAAGGTAAAAACGCCAGCCATCGACGCGACGGAATCAGTTTAGTCGGTAGGGATTAGTAGCCGCCCGCCCTACTGTGTGCTAAGCTGTCACCTGCGGGAGACGCCGCCCCGGACAGACCGGGGAAGGACTTATCCGGTGGCCTCCCACAGGTATCAGCATCCCCGCGAGGTAATTCATATGAACGAAGTCCAACTTGAAGTGGCGAAAGCGTACCCGAACGACTCGGGGCGCGGTATCGCCCGTCTTGACCCGGACACCTTGCTCCATCTCAAGCTCTCGCCGGGAGACATCATCGAGATCGAGGGAGGAAAGACGACCGCCGCGAAGGTGTGGCGGGCAGACCGGCAAGACTGGAACACTGATACGGTTCGCATAGACGGGTTCACGCGGCAGAACGCCGACGTGAGCATCGGCGAGCGTGTGACCATCCGCAAAGCGGATGCCAAGAAGGCCGACAAACTCGTGTTGGCACCGCCCGAAGAGGCGAGTGTCCAATTCGGGTCCGACGCGGCCGGGATGGTCAAGCGCCAGATTCTCAAGCGTCCGGTGGTCGAACGCGACATCGTCCCGGTGATGTCGAGTACGAACCACCCATTCATGCGGTCGCCTGGACAGGCGATTCCGCTCATCGCCGTCGAGACGAAACCCGACGGCGTCGCGCTCGTCACCGAAGACACCGACGTCGAACTCCGCGAAGAGCCAATCTCCGGATTCGAGAAGACCGGCGGCGGCATCACCTACGAGGACATCGGTGGCCTGACCAACGAGATTCAGCGCGTCCGCGAGATGGTCGAACTGCCGATGAAGCACCCGCAGATATTCAAGAAACTCGGCATCGAACCGCCGCAAGGGGTGCTTCTCCACGGTCCGCCGGGGACGGGGAAGACCCTGCTCGCCCGTGCGGTGGCCAACGAGACGTCTGCCAGTTTCTTCTCTATCGCTGGCCCGGAGATTATCTCGAAGTACTACGGTGAGTCCGAACAACAACTCCGCGAGATATTCGAGGACGCCAAAGAGGAGTCCCCGAGTATCATCTTCATCGACGAACTCGACTCCATCGCGCCGAAGCGTGAGGACGTGACGGGCGAAGTCGAACGCCGCGTCGTCGCCCAGTTGCTGACGATGATGGACGGCCTCGAAGCGCGCGGACAGGTCATCGTCATCGCGGCGACGAACCGCGTCGACTCCGTCGACCCCGCGCTCCGTCGCCCCGGCCGGTTCGACCGTGAAATCGAGATTGGCGTCCCCGACGAGGAAGGCCGCAAGGAGATTCTCCAGATTCACACCCGCGGTATGCCGTTGTCGGACGACGTGAACCTCGACGACTTGGCGGACGACACCCACGGGTTCGTCGGTGCCGACATCGAGGCACTCACCAAAGAGGCCGCGATGAAGGCCCTGCGGCGCTACCTGCCCGAAATCGACCTCGACCGGGAGGACATCCCACCGAGCCTCATCGACCGGATGGTCGTCAAGAACGACGACTTCGGCGGTGCGCTCGGTGAGGTCGAACCCTCGGCGATGCGCGAAGTGCTCGTCGAGATTCCGAAGGTCACGTGGGACGACGTTGGCGGCCTCGAAGACCCCAAACAGAAGGTCAAAGAGAGCGTCGAGTGGCCGTTGACCACGCCCGAGAAGTTCGAGCGCATGGGCATCGAGGCACCGAAAGGCGTCCTCCTCTACGGTCCGCCCGGCACGGGGAAGACCCTCATCGCCAAAGCCGTCGCCAACGAGACGAACGCGAACTTCATCTCGGTGCGTGGGCCGCAACTGCTGTCGAAGTGGGTCGGTGAGTCGGAGAAGGCGATTCGGCAGACGTTCCGCAAGGCGCGGCAAGTCTCGCCGACCATCATCTTCTTCGACGAGTTGGACGCACTCGCGCCCGCCCGCGGCAACGACGTCGGTAACAACGTCTCCGAACGCGTCGTCAACCAACTCCTGACGGAGTTAGACGGCCTCGAAGACGCCGGGAACGTCATGGTCATCGCGGCGACGAACCGCCCGGACATGATAGACCCCGCCCTCATCCGTTCGGGTCGCTTCGACCGTCTCGTCCTCATCGGCCAACCCGAAGAGAAGGGCCGCGAGCAGATTCTCGACATCCACACGCAGGCCAGTCCGCTCGCGCCCGACGTGAGCCTCCGCGAAATCGCGGAGATTACCGACGGCTACGTCGGGTCTGACCTCGAATCCATCTGTCGCGAGGCCGCCATCGAGGCACTCCGGGAGAACGGCGACGCCGAGGAGATAGAGATGCGCCACTTCCGCAAGGCGATGGAGTCGGTCCGTCCGACCATCACCGAGGACCTGATGAACTACTACGAACAGATTCAAGACCAGTTCAAGGGTGGTGCCCGCGAGGGTCTCTCGCCCGACACCCGCGACGGCCGTCTCGGCTTCCAGTAAGCCGCGAACCGTCGTCTCGGACGTATTTTATCGCGTCGCTATCCACGGCGAGCAGTGCGAAACGACAATGGACGAAAAGAAACCGCAGTCTACCGATTAGAAGAGCAGTTCGTCGTCGTTGTCGATCATGTAGAGCGTCCGCGCCGCCACGTTGACGGCGTGGTCGCCGATGCGTTCGAGGTCACGGACGGTGAGGAGGAGACGACGCACGTCGACGAGGGACTCTTCGGCGTCCAGTTCGTCGTCGCCTTCGAAGTCGCCACCGGTGATGAGGTCCCGAACGATGGTCTGGGACGCCTCGTCACACATCGTGTCGAGGTCGTCGTCACGGGAGGCGACAGAGCGACAGAGGTCAGAGTCTTCGGTCGAGTAGGCGTCCATCGCCTGGTCGACCATGTCGAGGGCGGCGTCACCGATACGCTGGATGTCGACCTCAGTGTACACGTCCTGTTCGGCGTCGAGGGCGTACTGGGCGAGGTTCACCGCGAGGTCGGCGATGCGTTCGAGGTCGGTGATGATTTTGAACGATGCGGCGACGAACCGGAGGTCGCCTGCGACCGGTTGCTGGAGGGCGAGCAGGTCGATACAGTCCTGTTCGAGGTCGAGGTAGAGGCGGTTTATCTCACCGTCGCCCTCGATGACGCGCTGTGCAAGTTCTTCGTCTTTCTCGTCGAGGGCGTCGAGCGCGTGTCGGACGCGCTCTGCCGCCAACTCACCGAGGTAAGAGACGTCTTCTTCGAGTTCCTTGAGTCGAGTTTGGTACTCGGTTCTAGCCATGTCTAATTCTCCGAGAGGAACCATCAAATTCCTTGTGATGGTGCAAGTGACACGGCGTCAGCCAAACGCAAGACAGTGTCGAGACGTTCACTATCGAGGGTGACAGACAGATGACGGGAGAAAGAGGTCCGAAGGCCGGGACCAAGGCCGACGAACAGGTGGGTCCGAGGTGTTACCCGAACTTCCCGGTGATGTAGTCTTCGACGCGCTGGCTCTCGGGGTTCTCGAAGATTTTCTGGGTGTCGTCGAACTCGACGAGTTCACCGCCCGTGAGGAACACGGCGGTCTTGTCCGAGATACGCGCGGCCTGCTGCATGTTGTGCGTGACGATGACGACGGTGTAGTCCTCGGCGAGTTCCTCGACGAGGTCTTCGATTTGCGAGGTTGCGACCGGGTCGAGCGCGGACGCCGGTTCGTCCATCAGGAGGACTTCCGGGTCCGTCGCGATAGCGCGGGCGATACAGAGACGCTGTTGTTGGCCGCCGGAGAGGTCGAGGCCCGACTCGTGGAGGCGGTCTTTGACCTCGTCCCAGAGTGCGGCGCGCTTGAGCGACTCTTCGACGATTTCGTCGTAGTCGCCTTCGATTCCCTGAATCTTCAGGCCGTAGACGACGTTCTCGTAGATGCTCTTCGGGAACGGGTTGGGCTTCTGGAAGACCATCCCGACACGGCGGCGGAGTGCGACCGGGTCCACGTCGTCGTCGTAGACGTTCTTGCCGCGGAGCGTCAGTTCCCCTTCGACGCGAGCGACGTCGATGAGGTCGTTCATCCGGTTGATACACCGGAGGAACGTCGACTTCCCACATCCCGACGGACCAATCATCGCGGTCACGCTGTTTTCGGGAATCTCCATCGAGATGTTCTGGAGTGCCTGTTCGTCACCGTACCAGACGTTGATGTCGTCTGCGCGGATAATCGTCTCCGCGTTCGTCGTCTCCGACACCGACGTCGACGCCGACAGGCCATCGCTAACGTCCGTCTGGACGAGCATCTCGTCGTTCGTCGGGTCCTCTGTCCCGGTCATGTTTGAAGATTCAACCTCTGCTGTGTTCTCTTTATGGCTCATGTACTTGTATTAGCTTTCGCTTTCGAACTTGTTCCTGAGGACGATAGCGACGGAGTTCATCGCGAGTAAGACCGCGAGCAACACGACGACACCCGCCGGCACGGCCTTCGTGTAGAAGTCCTCGCTGGCGAAGAGACTCGACCACGCGTACACCTGCAGTGGCATCGCGCTGACCTTCGAACTGAGTTCGGTCGGTAAGTTGAACAGGACGTTCGGTGCGCCAATCATGATGAGCGGCGCGGTTTCACCGATTGCCCGACCCAGTGCGAGGATGGTCCCGGTGAGGATACCGGGGAACGCCTCGGGGAGGACGACGTTCTTGACGGTCTGCCACCGCGTCGCACCCATCCCGTAGGACGCCTGCCGCATGTCCTGTGGGACGGAGCGAATCGCCTCGCGCGAGGAGATGATGACGATAGGCAAGATGAGCAGTGCCAGTGTCGCACCGCCGATGAGGACTGTCCCCGTCGGTTGGCCGAGGTAGGTGACGAACACACCCAGTCCGAGCAGACCGTACACGACAGAGGGGACACCGGCGAGGTTCGAGATGTTGACGTCGATAAAGCGCGTGAAGACGTTGTCCGGGGCGTACTCTTCGAGGTACACCGCAGCACCGACGCCGAGTGGGAACGACAGTGCCGCGACGGTGACCATCAGAAGGATGGACCCACCGATAGCGGGATAGAGTCCCGCGTTCTCGGCGGTTCCGCTGTGCGAACTCGTGAGGAACTGCCAGTCGACCCACGACTGTGGGCCGGCGAAGCCGAGTACGTCGACGATACCGGCACCGACGAGAGACCCGCCGATGACGACGGCAGCGAGCAGCAGACCGATTCGCTCCTCTTCGCGGGTGAGTGCTGCACCGCCAGCGTAGGCGGCAGTCGGAACGAACGCACCGGCCGCGACGACAGCGAGTGCAGTCGGGTTGACGCCGGTGAACATCCCGGATACTGCGGCGGCGCCAGTCGCTGCGAGGGCGGCGACACCAGCGACGACACCTGCTCGGGTGTTCTCACGAATCCGGGCGAAGTATTGGCCGACGACGACAGCGACGACGCCGCCGAAGACGAGCGTGATGATGACCCACTCTGTCGGGACGACAGGAATCTTCTGGACCATCTCGGGGATGCTGTGGTAGTAGCCCGGAATCCCGAACAGCGACAGGAAGAAGATGGCGCCTGTCGCCGCGACGCGCGCAGTGAACGGAATCGCGTCCTCGTACTTGGTCATGAGGACGACGGCGGCGAAGGGGACGAGGAGTCCAATCGCGTACGAGAGACTGACGAGTGGCGGGACGATGTCCACGAAGACGATGGCCACGCCACCGCTGAACATCAGCGTCACCGCGAGCATCCCGACGACTAACAGGCCGAGTTTGAGTGCGTCGACGTTCGTCCGATACAGATACGCGCCGACGAGCGTCGTCGGAGCGACGAACGTGACGAAGAAGACGAGATACCATCCAGCGTCCGCGGTGAGCGGTTGAATCGCGTCGTTGGCGACGTAGACGAGGAGGATGGCCAGCGTGACGATACCGAACATCGTCGCGCCCATGAGGAGGTACCGGAAGATGACGCCGGTCGTTCGGCTGACTTGGCCGAACCCTTGTATCTGGTCGGTGTCGCTTTGGGTTGCCATCTCAGTACGCCTCCCGGTAGCGTTGTGCGACGTAGTCGCTGATGATGTTCATGATGAGCGTGATTACGAAGAGGACGAGACCGATTGCGAACAGACTGCGGTAGGCCAGACCGCCACCGGTGATGTCGCCGGTGAGCAGTTGGACCATCGCTGCGGTCATCGGCAGTGCACCTTCGAGGTACGACGAGGGGTCGAGGGGGTTGAGGAACTTCGCCTGCGCACCCGCGGCGACGGTGACGGCCATCGTCTCACCGATGGCGCGCGAGAGGGCGAGGATGAACGACGAGAAGATACCGGAGAGTGCGGCGGGGACGACGATGCCGGTGGACACGTCGAACTTCGTCGCGCCCATGCCGTACCCTGCCTGACGGAGGTCGTCGGGGACGGCAGACATCGCGTCTTCACTGATGGACGCGACCATGGGGATAATCATGATACCGACGACGATGCTCGCCGAGAGGATGTTGAACGTCCCGATGCCGGGTAAGACGACACCAATCGCGGGCGTGATGTAGATGAGCGCGAAGAAGCCGTACACGACGGTGGGGACACCGGCGAGGATTTCGAGGGCGGGCTTGAGAACTGAGCGAGCCTGTTTGCTCGCGTACTCGCTCAGGTAAATCGCCGTCGCGACACCGAGTGGGAGGGCGATGATTGCCGACCCGATGGTAATCATCAGCGTCGCCGAGACGAGTGCAAGCACACCGAACTCCTTGTTGTGGATTTGCCAGGTCGTTCCCGTCAGGAAGTCGACTATCGAGGCCGTTTCTCCCGTGACACCCATCAGTGGGGCGGTGAGTGTGAAGAACTTCGCCGCCTCGGTGACGAGGAGTGCGACGATGCTGATGGTCGTCACGACGGACAACGCCGCGCACAAGAAAAAGAACGACCGCGTCAGCAACTCACGCGGCGAATTCTCCGTCTTCCGCGTGAGGTCGGTTTCGAGGTCATCTGTGCTCATTGGATTGTATGAATCGTGGGTTATGAAAAAACGCTTCGTTAGTCTATTCTGCCAATAGAGGTTCAGTTAGCCTCTTCGATGGCCGCGTTGAGTTTGTCGAGCATCTCCTGCTGTTCGTCGTCACCCAGTGGGACGTATCCGACTTCGTCGGCGACGATTTCCTTGCTCGTGGAGTTCTCCATCCAGTAGCGGGCGAACGTAGCCACGTGTTCTTCGGCGAGGGACTCTTGTGCGGGGTACGTGAACAGCGGGCGCGAGAGCGGGTTGTACTCGCCGGAGAGCGCGGTGTCGAGCGACGGTTCGACGTAGTTTCCTTCGTCGTTCTCGACGGGGACGGCCTGCACGGAGTCCGTGTTCTCGCTGTAGTACGCGAAGCCGAGGTAGCCGATCGCGTACTCAGAGCCTTCGACACCCTGGACGATGGTGCGGTCCTGTTCGGTCGCGGAGTAGTCCTGGCGGTGGCCCGGACCTTCCTCGCCGATGATGGCCTCGATGAAGTAGTCGTACGTACCGGACGCGTCAGTGGGACCGAAGATTTCGATTTCCTCGTCGGGCCACTCGGAGTTCACGTCAGACCACGTGGTGGGCGCTTCTTCGGCAGAGAAGATGGTCTGGAGTTGCTCGACGGTGAGTCCCTCGCCGATGAAGTCGTTGTCGTTGTTGACGATGACCGTCAGCGCGTCGGTCGCGACCTTGAGTTCGACGGGGGTGATGTCGTTGTTCGCACACTGGTCTTCCTCTTCGCCCTTGATTGGGCGCGAGGCGTTGTTGAAGTCGGTGTCACCGGGGCAGAAGTAGTTCGCGAAGCCACCACCGGAGCCAGTGGACTGGATGTTGATGTTGACGCCGGAGTTCTCCTTCTGGAAGCGCTCGGCCATCGCGGTTGCGAGCGGGAACACGGTCGAAGAGCCTGCGATGTCGATGGCACCCGAGAGTTCCTCACTCCCGTCGCCACTGGAGTCGGAGTCGCCGCCTTCCGACCCACCGGAGTCGCCGCCCTCCGAACCGCCGGAGTTGTTCTCGGTACATCCAGCGAGGCCAGCGACGCCGACTGCGCTGGAAGCGATCAGGAATTTACGCCGAGACAGGACATCATCCGTGTTGCTCGTCATCATCGATTTCGAGTCGATTTGTGGGTAAATACCCTGCTATGACAAATATATAGTGGTATGTTCTGATATGTGTGGCACGGATGCAAACGTCTCCAGTCAGTCCGTAGGTGGGCCAGTCGTCGCGGCCCGAAATATACCGGGGTGTCGAGTGTGAACTGCCATCACTGTCGGTGTCGCACGTGCCTCTGTCGAGGGATATGAAGGAGCACGTTCGACTCCAGAGTCGTCGGTACAGCGGGGATTTGTCGGTCTATTTCGGCCGATCCCTCACTCTCATGGTAATCACCTCAAACAGTATATAGGTATAGACAGTTTTATTGTGTGATGAGGTCCAGAGACGCCCATGGTCGAAACCCGAAAGGTGCAGGTGACGGGCGGTTCCACCTACACTGTCTCTATTCCCAAAGACTGGGCGACCGAGAACGGCGTCTCCGCCGGGAGCGAAGTCGAGTTCTATCCCGAGGGCGACTCACTGTTCTTGACGCCACGGTCCGAAGAGGAACGAACCGAAGGGACGCTCGACATCTCGAACCTCGAAGGCGACGAACTCACGCGTGCGGTCATGACGATGTACGTCAGCGGGTTCGACATCATCGCGCTGGAGAGTGGACGAATCACGACCGACCAGCGCCGGACCATCCGTGAGGCGACCCAGAGCCTCGTCGGCCTGGAAGTCCTCGAAGAGACTCGTGACCGCGTCGTCATCCGTGACCTCCTCGACTCGTCGGAACTCTCCATCCACAACGCAGTCACGCGCATGCGACTCATCGCCCTCTCGATGCTCGAAGACGCCATCGCCGCCATCGCGGAGATGGACGAGGACCTCGCCCACGACGTCATCCAACGCGACGACGACGTGGACCGCCTCTGGATGGTCGTCTCCCGTATCTTCCGTGCGACGCTCCGCACCCCGAAGGCCGCCGAGGAACTCGGCCTCCCCCGTGAGGTCTGTTTCGACTACCAGTCCGCGGCGCGCCAACTCGAACGCATCGGCGACCACGCGACGAAGATTGCACACCTCTCGTTGAACTTCGAACAACCGGTGAGCGAGGAGATTATCGCGGCCATCGAGGAACTGTTCGAAGAGTCCAAGAAAGTCGTCAACGGCGGTATGGACGCACTCTTCGCCGAAGACAGCAACGAGGCGACTCGGCTCGCAAACGAGTCCCGCGAGTCGGTTCAAGAAATCGACGAACGCGCCCGCAAAATCGACGAACTGCTCCGTGACCTCGACCCGGCCCGTGCCCAACTGCTCGGCCTCATCGTCGACTCTGTCTCCCGGAGCGCCGACTACGGTGGCAACATCGCCGAGACGGCACTTCAGAAGGCCGCACCGACGCCCTGAACAGGCGCCACAGCTCCCCACGGCACCTCGGTTTGGTGTCCGTTCTTTTCACTGCGTTATCCGTTCGTCCTCCCCACAGACACCATGTGTAGACATGGCTGTGGCTCTGCCAGAAAAAACGGGGCCGCGTCGAATCTCGACGCGGTGAAAGAGGATTACGCTTCGTCGACGAGAACTGCGTTGACCTGACCGTCCTGTCCGGGGCGGGACGTGACGCGGGCGCGACCGGCGCTCGTGTCGATGATGGAGCCCTTCGTGATGATGTTCCGGCGAGCGTAGTTGACGTTCGACGGGTTGTCGACGACGCCTTCGATGTCTGCTTCCGTGACCTCGGCACCGTCGGCGACTTGCGCGACGTTGGTCGAGAGCATGCGGAGCTTCTCGTTGTTACCGCGGGAGTCGATGACCTGGAATCGGGGTTCGCCGACCGTCGTCGCGGCGGGTTCTCGACCCAGCTGGTAGCGCTTCTTGTTCGAAGACGGCTTGAGCCGTCCACCGGTCCGCTTCCGCTTGGAGCGTCCTTGGTCCTTCATACGGGGTAAAAACCTCGGTGACTACTTGAATCGCTCGAATCAACTCTCGTCAGGTGGTGCCACAGCACGCGCTGAGACCGCCGCGAGCAACACAAACCGTTTAGTTCGCCCGCGCCCGCCGTCGAACCGATGAGTCTCGACGTCACCGTCGCCGTCCCCTTCCGTCAGCACGGGTCGACTCGACTGGGCGAAGGCGAGTTCGTCGTCGCCCTGTCCCTCGACCGCGACTGGTTCTCACCCGACCAGGCCAAGCGCCTCATCGACCTCGCCGCAGGCCGTGGCCTCGTCGAACGCGACGACGGCGACGTGGTCGCAGCATTCGACCCCGCCGATATCCAGATTCCCGAAGAGTTCGAACCCGACGCCTCCGTCCTCCGCGAGCAGTCGGCTTTCGAGCAGATTCTCGACGCCTGCGTCGCCGCCGGCATCGAAAAGCAGGCGGCCGTCGCCGGCATCAACGAACGCCAGTCGAACCTCGGCGTGACCGCAGAGGCCGCCGCCGTCCTCTTCGCCCGCGAGAACGACGTGGACGTGGACGAAGCGGCGTCGAAGGCGAAGCGCGGACTGTCCCAATAGCCGCGCGTTACACTGCTCTCGAAGCGACACCCCGAAACCACTCGCCGCCGAACGAGGCGTATGGTCGTCGACAGACTCGCCGACGGGACACGCATCGCGCAACTACTCGCCTCCGAACTGACTGGCCACGAAGAGACGTTCGCGATGCTCTCGGTGGTGGATGCCGACCCCGACGTGGAACCGACAGACGACGGTGCCTTCGCGTACGGGGTTGCAGCGAACGACACGCGCGTCGCCGACGTGTACGTCCAACCCGACCGGGCACGCATCGAATTCATGACGCACCCCGACGTGACCGCCGAGGCGGCCGGTGAACAGGGCCTTCGGGTTCGACCCAAGGCCGTCCGCCCGCCGCGAACGCTCGTGTTCGTCGAAGACGGCGCGCAGGTCAAGTGGACGCTTCCTGCCTTCCGCGCGCTGGTCGCAGCGCTCGAAGGGAACGGTGACGGCGACGAGACGGGAGAAGACAGCGATACCGACCACGCCGAACCGGCGTGATTACAGGTCTGCGAGGAGTTCTGGGAGTCTGGTCGGCAGTGCGTCACGCGGGATGTGTGCGATAGCCCGCGGGTCCGGGTCGTCACAGTCTTCACCGACGACTTGCACCGGAAGCATCCCGGCGTCGTGTGCGCCGGCGATGTCGTGGTGGACGCTATCGCCGACGTAGACGGTCTCTTCGGGTGAGGTATCGAGGCCGTCGAGGAGTGCTTCGAAGGACCGAACGTCCGGTTTCCCCGCGGGAAGTGCCCCGGTCACGAGCGCCGTATCGAAGTGGTCGCGCCACCCGAGTTTGTCGATTTTGTCCTCCTGTGCGACGACTGGGCCGTTGGTCAAGAGACCCACCCGGTAGGTCGTCCGAAGGCCGGTGAGCATCGCTTCGACGCCGCCGACAGGGACGACTGCATCCGTGATGCGCTCACGGTACGCCGTCGCGACGTGTTCCGGGTCGACGGGAGAGTCGTGTTCGGCGAGCAAGTCCTCGAAAATCGGCGCGCGCGTCTCGCGCGTGAGGTTCTCTTGGTGTGCCCGGAGATACGCCTCTCGAGAGAGTGGCGGTGCACCCGCCGCTGCCGCGGCCTCAGAGAGGATTGTCTCGCGGTCCCTCGTGGGGACAGCGAGTGTGTAGTCGAGGTCGAACCCGACCGCGCTGACTGACATCGTCACCGAAAGCTTGGAAACGAAGTGATATGAGCGTGCCGGGACCGAGCTATCGTCCCACAGGTCAGAAGACGGGCGGATTTTTCACCGTCGGCGACGACGCCGAGGTATGACTCTCGACCCCGTCCACGTGGACGACATCGCCTCCATGGCGAGTTCCATCGCCGACTCGGTCGACGACACCGACTACGAGGACCTCGCACGGACGGTCTGGGAATCGTGGTTAGACCCACTCGTGCCGGTCGATGGTGAGAATCCAATCGTCGAACCGGTCGGCGAGCAACGCCTCCACGCGGCGGCCATCGACGACGTCGCACTCGTCGACGCACCGTTTCCGACGGTCCACGGCCTCGACTCGGGGACTATCAACCCGACGACGTTCAAGAACGGCCTCGTCCTCGACGTTGCCCACGCCGCGATGGCGGCCGAACCGTCCGACCTCGACCTCCACCGCTCGCGGTCTATCGTCATGACCGTCCACACCCGCGACTCGTTGTCCGTCTTCGATACCGACGGGTGGCACAAGTCCGACGAGGGGTACGCCCGCAGGCGCATTCTCCGCGCACCCCGCGTCAACCGCTACGCCGAGGGCGTCGTCCACGCGCTCTCGTTGTACCTCGCAGAGAGCGCCCACGCACTCGAACACGCCGACGAGGTGTCCGACCTCCTCGTCCTCGACGGCCCACTCTATCCGAAGCAACTCTTGAACTGGCGGGACCGCGACGCGGAACTCAAGGACCTCGCCCGCGACGCGAAACCGAGAGCTATCGTCGAGAACTACGTCCGCCTCGTCGAGCGATTCGTCGAACGCGACGTTCCCATCACTGGGTTCGTCAAGAACCCCGGTGCGAAACACATCGTCCGTACGGTGCAGAGACACTTCCGCGAGAACGGGTCGGGCGACGTGCCGTGGGTCGACGACGCCTCGTTCTTCGTCAGACTCCTCGAACGACGTGAGGGGCCAGACCGAGACGACAGGCGGACCGAGGCGCTGACGTTTACGAACTGGTTCGTCTCTCGCGGCGGGTCGGACCGCCAGATGAGCGCCGACGGGGACGCGTTCGGCGTCGAACGACACCTCGACCCGAAAGACTACACGGTCACGTTCTTCGTGCTGTACGACCCGCGAACCGACGTCTGTTACCGCGTCGAAGCACCCTACGCGTTCACCAAGGACGAAGCCATGCGCGAGAAACTGATGCGCCACGTCGTCCGCGACGTCGCGGCGACGCGTGGACCGCCACTCGCAGTCGAGAAAGCCGACGAACTGGCGCGGGTGAGCGTCGGCGAGAAGGCCGCCCTCAGACGAAAACTCTCGGAGAAACTCGGGTCGGACCAGATGAAAAGCTACGACAACATCCGCTGGGTGGACGAAGACGAGTAAGTCACGTCGTCTCCTCCGGTCGCCCTTCTTCGTCGGGTCTGATGACCTCGATTCGAACGGCGTCGCTGTCGACGCCGACGCGTGCGAACTGGGTGCGAATGTGTTCTTTTGCGGCCACGAGCGCTTGTTCGCGGGTATCGAACCCGCGTGGGAGTGGCGTGTCGAACGCGACCCGAATGGTCTGGCCGTCGATGACCGTCTCACTCCCACCGCTTTCGACTTGGTAGAACTCGTCGCAGACCCAGACGTAGGGCGCATCTTCGTTGGGTGCACCGCGGTAGGTCGGCGCTTCCTCACCTCGTTCGAAGATGGTTCCGGTGAGCGCTGTCCCACCACCGTGACCGCGGACGAGAAGCATAGGCGTTCTAGGTGGGCGACACAGAAAAGTCGTCCGCGGGAACGTGACACAATCACGAGAGTGCACGTCGATACCGGGGGTCGAACGCGCGACGCGACCGGGCCGCCTCGGCGACGTGAGGATTTTTACACACCGCCTGCAAGCGTTGGAACATGACCGACCTGGGGGACTTCAACGACTACGTCGGCGACGACACCGACGGGACGGACCGAGACGAACGCGAGGGCCGACGCCCCTCGGGTGACGACGACACCGAGACCCACCAGACGGACAGCGAGTCCGCGTCGTCCACTGCCGAGGCAGGCGCGGACGCTGGCAGTGACCTCCAGTTCGAAGAGTACGACGCCGACCCCGTCGGCACCGAACGCGGTGTCGGCGCAATCGCCGTCTCACAGGGTCTTCGCGTCTCCGAAGACCACGAACGGACGACGCTCCGTGCGTTCGTCACGGCTGGAAACCGCGAGCACGTCCGTCTCGGAAAGTACCTCATCGTCCCCTACCCCGACGACGAACTGCTGTTCTGCCGCATCGTCGGCCTCGAATACGCCCAGGAGTTCCAGGCCGACGACGCAACCGAGATTCACGCGCGGCGCGCGATGCGCCGCCCATCCGACGAGTTCGAAGAGCGCGACTACAAGTTCATGGCCGAACTCGAACCCATCGCCGTCCTCTTTTCGGACCGCGGTGACCTCAAGCGCCGGATGGTCGACCGCGTCCCCAAACCCGGTGCGACGGTCGGTGAAGCAGACGACGCGACGCAAATCAAGACGGGCCTGAAGATTCCCGAGGAGGGTGTCTTCCTCGGCCACCTCTCCGTCGGTGGCGAGAAGGTCCGGACGGCAGCACAACCGCCGACCATCGACTACCGACTGAAAGACGACTACACCGACGGCGACCCACTCGTCTTCCGGCACACACTCGTCGCCGGTGGCACGGGGTCCGGGAAGACTCACGGGTCGAAGAACATGCTTCGGCAGTACCTCTCGGCGGAGCGCACCTACGAGATGGACGATGGACGCGACGTCCAGACCGCAGTCGTCCAGTTCGACCCGCAGGACGAGTACGCCCAGATGCACGACGACAACCCGGACATGGACGACGAAACTGCCCGACGTTACGAGCGCGAAGGTATCGTCCACGGCGGGCACGACGACACGCTCGCACTCGTCCCGAAGATGGCCGGGTCGTCGTATCCCGGGTCGAACCACAGGGCGGAGCAGTTGGAGTTCACCATCCCCTTCTCGATGGCCCGTGACCTCCCGTGGTTGGTCGCCGGCAGTAGCCTCAACGACAACCAGTACCCGGCACTGCTCGAACTCCTCAATCGCTTCTTCCGCAACTACGGCGACAGCGGAACCTACCGCGAGTTCCTGACGTTCCTCGACGACCCCGCGCTCAAAGAGGAACTCGACGAATCGGGTCGCGTCCACGAGGCCACCTTCGACGCGGTGAAACGCCGGGTTCGCGGCGTCCCGAACGGCGTGTTCGACCAGGATGCGCGACCCATCACGGACCTCGACCACGAACTCGTCCGCCCCGGCGGGTTGACGGTCATTCCGACGTACCACCTCTCGTCGAGTCGCGCGAAGGAACTGTTCGTCCTCGCCGTCTCCGCACTCCTCATCGACGACAAACTCTCGAACGACCCGACCAGCGAACGAATCAAGGAGACGCCGCTGGTCCTCGGGATGGACGAGGCGCACAACTTCTTGACCAACGCCGACACCGTGCAGGCGCGGAAGGTCATCGAGAAGTTCACCGAGGCGGCCAAACAGGGCCGCAAAGAGCGACTCGGGTTGTTCCTCATCACGCAGGACCCACAGGACATCGCCGACTCCGTGTTCAAGCAAATCAACACCAAAGTCGTCCTCAACCTCGGCGACGAAGACGCCATCAAGAGCGTCAACATCCCGCCGAACCTCGAAGACAAAGTGCCGTACATGGAGAAAGGCCAGATGGTCGTCTACTCGCCCGATAACTCCGAACCGGTCGAACTGAAGGGACTGTCGACCTGTGTGACGAGGCACGGAGACTGACGATAGAACGACGCCGCGTCCCCGTGGCAGCGATTCAGTACCCGTTTCGCCGGGCGGTTTTTGTCCTCCTACCGAGTAGGCGAAGATATGGCCGAACACGTCCTCGTTCCCGTCGATGGGTCGCCGCAGTCGGTCGCTGCGCTTCGGTTCGCCGTCTCGGAGTGGCCGGACGCCCGATTCACGCTCTTGAAAGTCATCAACCCCGCAGACGCCGACTATCGAGAGCGAGCACTCAGCGGGTCCGAGGAGTGGTACCAAGACGAGAAGCGCGAGGCGCGCGAGACGTTCGCCGAGGTAAAAGCAGAAGTCGGCCTCGTCGACGACGACCGGATGGTCGCCGACCTCATCGACGTTGGGAATCCTGCGAAGACCATCGTGGACGTGTTGAGTAGCGACGATGCGGACTACGACCACGTCGTGATGGGGAGTCACGGACGGACTGGCGTCTCGCGAATCGTCCTCGGGAGCGTCGCCGAAGAAGTCGTCCGTCGCGCGCCGGTTCCAGTGACGATTGTCCGGTGAAGCTCTCCGGCCCAAGTGACACGAGTGTCACCAGGTGAAATCAGTGGAATGAGGGCTGCGAGCACACTGGAATCGGCGGTTTCGCCCGCATTGCAACGCGCTATTATCGTGTCGTCCTTGGAGGGTACCGATGGACTTCACAGAGGTCGTAACGTCCCGCCGTTCGGTCCACGAATACGCTGACGAACCACTCGACGACGAGACGCTCGAAACAATCTTCGAGAACGCGATTCAGGCGCCGTCGAGCTACAACCTTCAGCCGTGGGAATTCGTCGTCCTCAGGGAAGACGAGACCAAGGAGGCCCTGCGCGAGGCTGCCTACGACCAAGAACACGTCACTGGTGCCGCCGCGTCGGTTATCGTCCTCGGTAACAAGGACCCCGAGGCACACGCCGAAACCGTCGCCGACGACATGCTCGAAAAGGGCTACCTCCCGAACGAAGAGGTTCGCGACAGTATCCTCGAAAACGTCGCCGGCATGGCCGACCTGCCGGAACAAGAACGCCGCGTCTGGACCGTCCGCTCCACGTCGCTGGTCGCGATGGCACTCATGCACGCCGCGTGGGACGAAGGCGTCGCCACCTGCCCAATCGGTGGATTCGACCCCGACGCCGTCCTCGACGCGTTCGACATCGACGGCGAGCAGTACGAACCGGTGATGCTCATGACGATGGGTATCCCCGCCGAAGATGCCGGCGAACTGCAAGCCGAGGCCAAGTACCGTCGCCCAGTCGACGAAGTCGTCCACTACGAAGAGTTCGCGCCGGAGCGCGAGGCACCTGCCGTCCCTGCTGACGACTGAGCAGGGGGACACCACCCTCGGACACGTTCCCACCCTCTTTTCCAGCCGGATTTCACCGTCAGCGGACCGCTCCGCTGCGCCGACGTTCTCACGCTCCGGGGACCGCCGAACTGGGTTATCCTGTTCTTCGACGTATCTCTCACTGGTGGTTCACCGATGACGACATCTATTCGACGCTGGCAGGTCCTCACGACGAGCGCTATCGTCGTGCTTTCGACTGTCTCGGCCCTCCTCGGACTCTTCAGACCGGGGCACTACAACGACGCACCCGCACTGCTCCCGACGTACTTCGCACAGGACCTGATGATGCTCGCAGTTGGCGCCCCCGTGTTGGTACTCGGACTCTGGTTCACGATGCGTGGGTCGCTCCGGGGACGAATCGTGTGGCTTGGGTCGCTCGCGTACACGACGTACATGTGGGCGTCGATTGGCCTGCAAGTGACGTTCAACGAGTTCTTCCTCGGGTACGTCGCCCTCTTTTCACTCTCGTTGTTCACGTTCGTGGGCGGCGTCGTGACCACCGACGCGACGGAGATTCACGACAAGCTATCGGGACACATCTCAGAGCGCGTCTACGGTGTGTTCTTGCTCGTGATTGCGCTCGGACTCGCGTTCTTGTGGCTCTCCGAAATCATCCCCGCGACGCTCTCTGGGACGCCGCCACTCCTCGTCGAGGAGGTCGGCCCACAGGCGACGATATCGCACTTCCTCGACCTCTCTGTCGTCGTTCCGGCACTCGTCGTCAGCGGAATCTGGCTCTGGCAGGGCCGACAGTGGGGCTACACCCTCGCTGGTGTCAGTCTCGTGTTCGGTGCGGTTCTCGCGCCGACGCTGACGCTCGCGACGTTCCTCCTCTTCACCGAAGGCGAGGTTACTGTGTCGGTGCTCGTCGCCGTGTTCACGATTCTCCCCGCCGCTATCGCCGCGACGCTCGCCATCAAGTTCGTCTTCGCGATTCCGCGGGAGAGGCGCTCCCGGGTGGCCGAGGAAGTAGGGGAGGCGGCCTGACTGCGTTGGTGGGCGTCGATAGCATCGAGTGGCGCTGTCGAGATACTGGAAAGGTGAGAGAGATTGTGTGCTGAATAGAGCGGGTGAGTTCAGCACGCGGTTGCTGTTCGTTTCACGTGCTTACTTGCTCGATAGCCCGGCGACGTTGAACGAGATACGCACTTACAGTCAGCACATTCACGAGCGGGATGAACGAAATGACGTACAAAATATTTGGCGTCCAGTCTGTGTGTTCTGCGAGGAATTTACGGTCGTGGTAGATGACCACTGGTGAATAAAAGGAAACAGCAACGTTTGCGATGATTAACCACTCTTGGAGAGTTATGATGTATCCAGATAGACCGACGCTATAATCGAACACGACGAAATTGTTCAGCACGAAAAGGACTTGATGAAGAAGCAACAGTAAGGGTACCAAGAAGAGTATCTTCCACCATCCTCGGTTCGAAAAATGTTGTTGGATACTCACTTGGCTCATTAGTGTCAATCTGGCTTAAATCGCATTAAAACCTCGCAGTGTGACTGGATTTTCTACTCCGTTCGCTCCTACAACACAGGGATTCGTTGTTGGCGATGCACGCTGTATGTGGCGATAGAGCAAGGCAAGTTCTATGACCGACTCAGGCGCTGTATTCAGCACGACCTCGACGGATTGTCGTCGACAGAGTATTTCAACAGAATTCGCCGCGTCTACCGACCACCGACGAGTGTACTGTACCGAACCTCGCTTCGCTCGGTTCGGCCTTTTTTGGTCCAGATTTTTTGGCAGGGTTTGAGGCGACGAAGTCGCCGAAGACCCTGTGAAAAAAGGTGGATTAGAAGATATTCGCCTGCCGGTAGACGCTGATACCGTCGTCGGTGAGTTCGTACGGTTTCGTCTCCCGAGAGTGGTTGGCGTCGCGAATCTTCTGAATCTCGATTGCGAGTCGCGTCTCGCGGAAGTCGTCCGGGCGAACGTACTGGAGGACGAACACCGCGTCAGAGAGGTACTCGACGATGCCGTGCCGAGAGACGTAGGGATTCGTCTGGTCCGCCTCGGACGTGAGCATCGTCGTCACGCCGGCGTCTTTCAACGAGCGAGTGAAGTCGAACACCTCACTGCGGCGCTTCGAGGGGTGGTCGTACATCATCTCCAGAAGGGACACCGAGTCGAGGACGAGGCGGTCCGCACCGAAGTCCTCGACGAGACGCGGCAAGTCGTTTCGGATGCTGGAGAGACTGTTCGCCATCTCGACGGGGTCCAAGTCGACGATGGCGAGTTTTCCGTCGGCCTCGTAGCCACTGAAGTCCCACCCCTTCTCGTCGGCGGTGTCGAGGATACGTCGGCGACTCTCTTCGAGGGTGATGTAGACGCCGCTGCCGCCGTCTCGAAGCGTCTTGTAGAGGAACTGGAGGCCGAACGTCGTCTTCCCCGTCCCGGCGCTGCCGATGGTCACCATGAGCGACCGCTTCGGGACACCACCGAGAATCATCTCGTCGAGGCCGTCGACGCCGATGTCGATACGGTCGATGTCCGACTCGAACTCCTCGTCGTCGAACTGCGGCGACTGTCGCTGCGAGCCAGAACTACTCCAGAAGTCGTCATCTACTCCGCCACCCGAGGGGCCGCCGAATTCGCCATCGGTGCCGTCGATATCCGGCATCGGGGCGTTCTCGAACGCCTCGGCGAAGTTCGTCGCGAACGGCTCGTCACTCACGTCGGCAGCGAAGTCGTCCTCCGGTGAGTCGTCGGACGACCTACTCGCGGACGCGGTGCCCGTGTCGGTGCCGGCTTCGCGGTGCTCGGTATCACCGTCGTCAGCAGACTCACCTCCCTGTTCGGTTGGTTCGCCCGGTGTCTCGGTCTCCGCATCGGTTGGCTCGGCCTCCGCGTCGTCCTCCTCGCGGAGCGCCCGCTCGAACCAGTCGTCGTCGCTCACGGAGACCACCGTTGGTTCGGAAGGTCGACGCCCGTGCCTGCCATCACTTCAACGTCGGCAGGGGCCCCCATGAACGTTTCCCGTGGCTGCGTCACCTGGTGACGTGACGGTGGGCTTTTGGCCGGTGACGTAGAACCGCGGGTTATGAAGGTCGGCATCGTCGCGCAGAAGGGCAATAGTCGGGCCGCGTACCTCGCCGCAGACATGTGCGAGGCACTCGCGGCCGTCGATGTCGAAGCAGTCGTCGACGACGCGACGGCCGAGGAGTTGGACGTCACCGGGATTCCTGTCGAGGCGTTCGACGCGTGTGACCTCGTGGTGAGCATCGGCGGCGACGGAACGTTTCTCTACGCCGCGAGAGGGGCGAACGGCGTCCCCATCCTCGGCGTGAATCTCGGTGAAGTCGGCTTCCTGAACGCCGTCTCACCCGACGACGCCATCGACGAGGTGTTGAGCGCCGTCTCCGCGTTCCGCGAGGGCACGCCGTCGGTCCGCGAGGTGCCCCGCATCGTCGCCCGTGGCGACGACTGGGAGATGGACCCCTCGATGAACGAAGTCGTCGTCCACGGCCCCCGGCGAGGCCACGGCGGTGGTGCAGGATTGGAGGTTCGCGTCGACGGGTCACTCTACTCTGGCGGCCACGCAGACGGCGTCCTCGTCACGACGCCAGCGGGGAGTACGGCCTACAACCTCAGCGAAGGCGGGCCACTCGTCCACCCCGGGGTCGACGGACTCGTCGTCACCGAGATGGCCGCGCGCGAGGGGATGCCCTCGCTCGTCGTCCCACTGGATGCGACGGTGACCGTGACGGTCACAGAGGCCGACTCGGCCGTCGTCGTCGGCGATGGACGGACGCGCAGAACTGTCTCGACACCGACCGAGATTCGCATCGAACAGTCTGACTCGCCGGTTCGACTCGCTGGCCCGACCTCCGACTTCTTCGAAGCCTTGGGGAAACTCGACTAATCGGCGGGTTCGACCCGCGGAACTGGTTGCCACTGGATATCGACGACGTTGTTCGGTCGGCCGCGAAGTCCCGGCCGTGAGACGATTTCGAACGTCCGATTCTCCGTCGTCTCCGTGAACAGCGAACTCGTGAGGACGTTTGCCACGTCCGCTCGCGGGATACTGCCACAGACGGAGTCTCCACCCTCGCCGACGAGAACCTCGCCGGTCGCCGGTGCGTCGGTCAGTGCACCCGGTCGAACGATGGTGTGGTCGAGTGGCGCGTCTCGAAGTCGCTCTTCGCTTCGTGCCTTCGCCGAGAGGACGCCGGCGGCAGTGAGAATCGCGCGGAGCGACAGCGGGAGGCCGTCTTTCGAGTCGCCGACGCCGATAGACGACGTGAGGACGAACCGTTGGACGCCAGCGGCAGTCGCGGCGTCGACGAGGTTCTCGATACCAGTGCCATCGACGAGGTCACCGCGAATCGTCTCGAGGCCGAAGGCGACACCGACAGCCGAGACGACGGCGTCGACGTCGAGGACCGCCTCTCGGGCGTCGTCTCTGTCGAGGAGGTCACCGACGACGACTTCGTCCGCACCCTGTGCCCGGAGTGTCGCTTCCGCGTCGGAGTCGCGGGTGAGCGCCCTGACGACGAACGGCGTCTCCGCCAGTGTGTCGAGGACGAATCGGCCGGTCCGACCCGTCGCTCCGGCGACGAGGACGCGGCCGCGCTTCCGTGTCATACCTGCGCATAGCGGCCAACCTCAATAACCTTCGTGAAGGCGTCAAAAGTCAGGTCAGACGAACCACACGTCAGCGGGTTCGGCGGTCGAAAAGGAGGGTCGTTCGCGTCGAGTGGTGACCGATTACTGGCCCC
>NZ_LOPV01000135.1 GCF_001469865.1 Haloferax profundi | reverse complement strand
GATACGCGGGCGCTCGGAGACGGGATGGACGTCGATGTCTTCGTCCGTCGCGGCGCGTGCTTCGAGGGCCGCCTTCGCGGAGGCGAACGTCGAGAAGTACCCGACTTCCTCTTCGACACAGTCGATGAGCGTCTCGCGGTCACGGGAGACGACGAAGTCGACGTCTCCTTCGCGCAGAAGCGTCAGCAGGTCGTCCACGTCGCCGGGCGTGAGCACCTCGTAGTACTCGGCGAACCCGTCGAGGAGTTCCTGACCCTCCTCGCTGTCGGGGGCGGGGAACTCGGAATCGTGGAGGTCCACGAACACCGTCCCGTCGCGCGGGATGGCGTCGTTCGCCGCAATCTGCGCCTTCTCGTACGCCTTGGCGAACGTGGTCGCGGTACCCATGACTTCGCCCGTCGACTTCATCTCTGGGCCGAGACGCGGGTCCGACCCCGGCAGGCGGTCGAACGGGAGGACGACTTCTTTGACCGAGACTTGCTCGGGAATCTGTTCGGTCGCTTCGAGTTCGTCCAGTGTGTTGCCAGCCATGACCTTCGCCGCGAGTTTCGCGATGGGGACGCCCGTCGCCTTCGAGACGAACGGGACCGTGCGCGACGAACGCGGGTTGGCTTCGAGGACGTACACGTCGTTCGAGCCGTCGTCGTTCTGCTTCACGGCGAGTTGGACGTTCATCAGACCGACCGTACCGAGGGCTTTGGCGATGTCTTCTGTGACCTCGCGGACGCGGGCCATCGTCTCGTCGTCCAGCGAGCGTGGCGGAATCATACACGCGGAGTCGCCGGAGTGGACACCGGCAGCCTCGACGTGTTCCATCACACCGCCGATGAGGACGCGTTCACCGTCGGAGACGGCGTCCACGTCGAGTTCGACGCCGTCGGCGAGGAACTCGTCGATGAGGATTGGCTTGTCCGGCGAGACGCGGACCGCTTCCTCGATGTACTCACAGAGTTCCTCGTCGGAGTGGACCACATCCATCGCACGGCCACCGAGGACGTACGACGGGCGGACGAGGACGGGGTAGCCGAGGTCGTTCGCGAGTTCGAGTGCTTCTGCCTCGCTGGTCGCAGACCCACCCTGTGGCTGGAGGATACCGAGGTCGTCCATCAGGCGGTTGAACCGGTCGCGGTCCTCGGCGAGGTCCATCGCGTCGATGGTCGTGCCGAGAATCTCACAGTCCACGCCACGGCGCTTGAGTTCGGTTTCGAGGGGGTGACCGATGTTGACCGAGGTCTGGCCGCCGAACTGGAGCATCACGCCGTCGGCGTCGATTGCCTCGATGACGTCGGCGACTTCCTCGGCCGTGATGGGTTCGAAGAACAGGCCGTCGGAGGTGTCGTAGTCGGTCGAGACCGTCTCGGGGTTGTTGTTGACGACGTGCGCATCGATGCCCATCTCGCGGAGGGCCTGTACCGCGTGGACCGAACAGTAGTCGAACTCGACACCCTGTCCGATGCGAATCGGACCGCCGCCGACCACGACGACGCTCTCCATGTCGCGGTCGACGCGAAGTTCGTTGCCTGCGGATTCGCCCTCGAACGGCCCGCGGAAGAACTCGGGCTTGCGGGCGGAGTAGTAGTACGGCGTCTGTGCGGCGAACTCGCCGGCACAGGTGTCGACCTGTTTGTACGTGCGGCCGGGGACTTGCTGTTCGACGTCGCCGACAGACGTTCCGGTCGCCGTGGCGATGCTGGCGTTCGTGTGGCCGGCGGATGCGGCAGCAGCGAAGTCACCTTCGGACGCCGCTTCGACGGACTCGACGATGCGGCCGAAGCGCTCGACGTACCACTCTTCGATGCCGGTGAGTTCGACCACGTCGTCGACGGTGTAGCCGCGTTCGAACGCCTCGAAGATGGCGTACGGGCGGTCGGGCGTCGGCTTGACGAGGTATTCGGTTTCGAGTTCCTCGTCGGATACCTCGTCCCAATCTGCGGCGGGGTCGTACTCAGAGGAGCGAAGCGCCTTCATCAGGGACTCTTCGAACGTCCGCCCGATGGCCATCGCCTCGCCCGTGGACTTCATGGCCGTCGAGAGTTCGAAGTCCACGTCGGTGAACTTGTCCTTGGGCCAGCGCGGCACCTTCGTGACGACGTAGTCGATTGCGGGTTCGAAGGCGGCGGTGGTCTCGCCGGTAATCTCGTTGGTAATCTCGTGGAGGCGCTTGCCGAGGGCGACTTTCGCCGTCACGCGGGCGATTGGGTAGCCAGTCGCCTTCGAGGCGAGCGCAGAGGAGCGAGAGACGCGCGGGTTCACTTCGACGACGCGGTACTCGCCGCCGGGCGTGCCGTCGTCGTGCCACGCGAACTGGATGTTACAGCCACCCTGGATACCGAGTTCGCGGATGACTTCGAGCGCGGCGTCGCGCATCTCCTGGTGTCCCTCGTCGGGAATGACCTGCGACGGGGTGACGACGGTGGACTCGCCGGTGTGAATCCCCATCGGGTCGATGTTCTCCATGTTGCAGATGATGATACACGAGTCGTCGGCGTCGCGCATCACCTCGTACTCCAGTTCGACCCATCCGGAGATGGACTCCGTGATGAGCACTTCGCTGTTGCGCGAGAGGCGGAGGCCCTTGCGAACGCGACTGACGAGTTCGTCCATCTCGTGGACGACGCCGGACCCGGACCCACCGAGCGTGTACGTCGTCCGGGCGATGACGGGGAGGCCGCCGACTTCGTCGACAGCGTCGTCGACGCGTTCTTCGAGGTCCGCCTCGGTGATGTTCTGGACTTTCTCACCGTCTTCCAGCGAGATGGTGGTCGAGCGCGGGACGGGTTGTCCAATCTTCTCCATGCGCTGGCGGAAGAGGTCGCGGTCTTCCGTCGCGTAGATGGTGTCCAGCGGCGTCCCCATGATGTCCACGTCGAACTCGTCGAGGACACCTTCTTCTGCCAACTCGGCCGTGACGTTCAGCCCCGTCTGGCCGCCCAGTCCGGCGATGACGCCGTCGGGGCGTTCTTTCCGGATAATCTCGGAGATGGCTTCGGTCGTGATGGGTTCGATGTAGACCTTGTCGGCCATCTCGGGGTCGGTCATGATGGTCGCGGGGTTCGAGTTGACGAGGACAACTCGTGCGCCTTCTTCTCGGAGCGCGCGGCAGGCCTGCGCGCCGGAGTAGTCGAATTCCGCCGCCTGTCCAATCTGGATCGGGCCACTTCCGATGAGCAAAATCGTCCGGTCCTCGGTTCCTGTCGGAGTACCGGGTGTCGTGTCCTCGTCGGTCATCGATGCAATCCAATCCGCACATCGTAATAAGTCCGGCGAAAAATTACGAGGTCCGAAACAGGATTGCGAATTTCGAAATAGTTGCCGAGCGACGGTGTACGGCCCGGCGAAGGCTTTTCACGGGGTTGAAACGAGTAGGTGTCATGCCCCGTGTGTTCACGACACCGCCACCGCTCGAACCGGGGAGTCGGGTTGCTATCGTCGCGCCCTCCCGCCCCATCGACGAATCGATGCGAGACAGAGCATGTTCGCGACTTCGAGAGACGTTCGACCTCGACCCAGTCGTCTTCGAGACGGCCCGCAGCGATTGGGAGTGGTTGAAGGACAACCCGCAAGCGCGCGCACAGGACATCATGGACGCGTTCGAGGACTCGACTATCGACGGCGTCGTCGCTGTGACCGGTGGCGACGACCAGATTCGCGTCCTGAAGCACCTCGACCCGGACCGGTTGGCCGCGTCGCCGACGCGGTTCTACGGGTTCAGCGACAACGACAACCTTCGACTCTACCTCTGGAACCACGGCATCGTCAGTTACGGAGCGACCCTCCATCCGACGCTCACCGTCGACCCAGAGATCCACCCCTACGTGGAACGGTACCTCAGACGCGCGTTCTTCGAGCAGTCACTCGGTGTCGTCGACCCCACCGACGAGTGGACAGACGAGTGGTTCGACTTCGACACCGAAGAACCGCGTGAGTGGCACGACAACCCCGGCCGGACGTGGCACGGCGACGAACGCGTGACTGGCCGCCTCTGGGGCGGGAACTTCAGCATCGTCAAGTGGCACCTCCAGACCGACCGCTACCTCCCGTCCGCGGACGAACTGGACGGCACGATACTCGCGCTCGAAACGTCGGAAGACGTTCCTGTCCCTCGTGAGGTGAAATACACCCTCCGCTCGATGGGTGAACGCGGCCTGCTCGAACGCTTCGACGGCCTCCTGATGGGCCGGCCACGAACGTTCTCGCCAGAGTTAGAGTGGGAACCGCCGGAAGACTATGGCGAGCGACTGCGTGAGGAAGTCGTGACGGTTCTCGACGAGTACAATCCCGACGTGACGGCGGTCTTCGACGTGGAATTCGGCCACGCCGACCCGAACGTCCCGCTTCCGCTGGGAGCGACGGCGACGCTGGACCCAACAGAAGCGGCGATTCGGTTCGAGTAGAGGAGGCGGAAGACTGGCCGCCCAGCCGTGTCGTCGTCTTTCAGGCGTACGGTCCAGGGTCGAGGTCACGCTGTGCGCGATACTCCTCGACGAACTCGCTCACGTCGAACTGGAGCATCTTGGACTCGAACTCGGAGATGACGCTGTCGTCGTTGGCGTGACTGACGGCGTGTTCCATGAGTTCGACGACGAGTTCGACGATAATCTCGTGGAGTCTTCGAGAATCGAAATCGGTGACCCAGACGATACCCGCGCCCATCTCGCCGTCGTCGGAGACGTCTTCGGAGACGACTGCCTCGGGGAACTCTTCGAGGACGATGCCCATCAGGTGTGCCGTCCCGAACTCGGGCATGTCCTCGCTCGTGGTCTCGATGGTACTCTGGAGGATTTCGACGAGGAACTCCGGGAGGAAACGGTCCGGTGGGTGCACGTCCATGACGACGGCGTGCGTACCGCCACAGGGACAGTCGAACTCTCGTTTGCCCAAGTCGAGTTCCCGGACGCGCTTTTGTTCGCCGCAGGGCAGGTCCAGTATCGCCCCGCGACCGCCGGGAACGCGCGGTTCAGACATACCCGTGCGTTACGGTTCTCACTGTTTAAACGTCGCGTTCTTGGGAGTGAGGTGGAGAGAAATCGTCGTCAGTTGGTCGGTCGTCGATTATCGGTTGCCCGTCGCGTAGAGGATGGGGCCGACGATGAGCAGCGCGATACCGAGGAACAGGTAGTGCGGCTTAGCCAGCGCCTGCGGCGTCAACAGGAAGATGAGGCCGAAGACGATGGTGTTGATGCCGAGGATTCGACGCGACTTCAGTGGCAGCGCCCCGACCGTCGTCAAGACGAACACGAGCAACAGCGCCTGCCCAATGTTGTAATTGAGCAGGAAGCTGTCGATGAGTTGAAGGGGAAGCATCTCTTGTCTTCTCGGTCGGTTCGAATCGACTATCAAAGTTCCGTTATTCCCGCTCCAGTTGGGCGTCACTCGCCCACGATATTGAGGTGGATAGTCGAGACAGCGACGTGCGGGCGTTATCGGTCCGGCCCAGAGATGTCGAGCGGTCGAATCCAGCCGTACCAGACGACGAATATCATCCCTGCGTACCCGAGGACGAACACGACCATCCCGAGGGTGTTGTACCCTGCCTCACCGAGGAACCGTCGTGCGATACCGGGGATGACGATTCCCAGTGTCACGACGGCCACGAGGAGCAGGTTCCCCCGCTTCAAAAACGAACTCCGCGTCTCGCTCATGGTGACGCGTCGGGGCCGCGACGACGTGAATCACACGGTTCTCGGGACGCCGCGGACGTCGCCTCTCTCGTCGCGCCGCGTCCCGCACCCATCCACCGCCACACCAGATGTCTCCCAACACATATATCGCCAGACGACGGACCGATTTTATGCACCTCCACCCGCTTCCCGAGGACCACCGCGACACCTACCGCGAGTTCCTCAGGTACGCCTTCCGTCCGGAAGACGGCCCCGATTGGGACGACACTCGTCTCCCCGACCCGGACATCTACTTCCCGCGTGGTCTCTACGACACCGAGTCCGGGACACCCACCGATGCGCTCGACGTGTCGGACCTCGTGACGGTCTGTACCTTCTACGACTACGTAGCGCGCGTGCGCGGCGAGTGGCATCCGCTCCCAGGAATCTCCGCCGTCGCCTCACCACCCGAGGCACGTCGGCAGGGCCACATCGCCACGATGCTCGACCAACTCCTCGTCGAGTTCCGCGACTCCGGACGGTATCTCTCGGCGCTCTGGCCGTTCAAGTACGAGTTCTACCGCCGCTTCGGATGGGCGACCACCAACAACTACGCGCGCACGTCGGTCCCGCCGGAAGAACTCACGGCAGTGAGTCCAGAGGCGAGTGGTGAATTCGTCCGCCTCGACGCCGACGACTGGCCTCGACTGGACGCGGTGTACACCGAATCTGCCACCGAAGACCTCGCACTCGACCGAACCGAAGGCTGGTGGCGACACCGTGTCTTCCGAAGTTGGGACCAAGACCCGTACGTGTACGGGTGGGAACGTGACGGTGACCTGCGAGGGTACGTCGTCTACCGCGTGAAAGGCGACTGGGACTCGCGGACGATGCACGTCGACGAACTCGCCGGCGTCGACGACGAGGGGAGACGGCACCTCCTGCGGTTCCTCCGTGACCACGACTCACAGGTGGACGAGGTAGTCGTCGAGCGAGCACACGAGCGGACACGCCTCATCGACGACTTGACCGACCCACGAGCGGCGACAGTCGAAATCAAGCCCGGCCCGATGGTTCGCATCGTCGACGTTCCGGCGGCGCTCGAAGCGGTGTCGTTCTCGACAGACGCAGACGGTGAGTTCGTGCTCGACGTGACCGACGACCGGTGTCCGTGGAACGACGAGACGTTCCGCGTCGTCGTGTCCGACAGCGACGCGTCGGTCGAACCGACGAGCGAAGACCCGGGTGTGACAGCCGAAATCGGGGCACTCTCGCAACTACTCGTCGGGTCTCGGCCGGTGGACGAACTGGCACGAACCGAGTACCTCACCGTCGACGACTCGACTGTCGGTGCTGTCCTCCGCGACGTGTTCACCGAGCGCGACGTGTACCTCCGAGAAGGATTCTGAGGGCGCCCCCCACCTTCTGGTTCTGCTTTTCTGTCCGACGTGTTTTTTGTCACCAGCACACGAGAGTCAGGTGTGGCATCGGTTCCAGTCCTCGTACTCTTCGCCGTCGTCGGTGCGGCCCTCGCGTGGAAGGGTGGCGACTACCTCGTGCAGGCCTCAGACCGACTCGGCGCGTACTACGGCCTGCCGGCCATCGTACAAGGGGCTATCATCGCCGCGGTCGGGTCCAGTTTTCCGGAGTTGTCGAGCATCGTCATCGCTACCCTGCGCTACGGCGCGTTCGACATCGGTATCGGTGCCGTCGTCGGGTCGGCAGTGTTCAACATCCTCGTGATTCCAGCAGTGTCCGCACTCGCCGGCAAGGGCCAACGACTCGCGTCGAACCGTGACCTCGTGTACAAGGAAGCGCAGTTCTACCTCCTCTCGCTGGCCGTCCTCGTGCTCACGTTCTCGCTCGCCGTCATCTACCAGCCATTTGGCAGTCCGGCCAGTCTCGAAGGATTCGTCACCCGTCCACTCGCGCTCATCCCACTCGCACTGTACGGCCTGTACCTCTTCATGCAGTATCACGACACGCTGGACCACCGCGCGACGCTCACTGCGAGTGTCACTGACGTCGACCCGCGGCGGCAGTGGGTCGTCCTCGTCGTCTCACTCGGCATCATCCTCGTCGGGGCCGAACTGCTCGTCCGGTCGGCAGTCGGGTTCGGTGAGGTGTTCGGCACGTCGCCGTTCCTCTGGGGGTTGACCGTCGTGGCGGCGGGGACGAGTCTTCCGGACACGTTCGTCAGTGTGACTGCCGCCCGACAGGGCAACGCGGCGATGAGTCTCGCGAACGTCTTTGGGAGCAACGTCTTCGCCTTGCTCGTCGCCCTCCCTATCGGAATCCTCGTCGCGGGTGGGACCGTCGTCGCCTTCGCCGAAGTGGTCCCGATGATGAGTTTTCTGACGGGTGCCTCCATCGTCTTCTTCGCCGTCCTCCGAACCGAGATGGCACTGACCCGCGGTGAGGCGTACGTCCTGCTCGCAACCTACGGGCTCTTCCTCGTGTGGTTACTCGCCGAGAGTCTCGGCATCACCGCGTACGTCGGATGACGGGGTCGGTGCGGTGCGACGCCGGGGGCCGTGCGCAACCCTCACGCGACCTGATAGCCGAGTTCGTCGAGGATGACTCGTGCGCGTTCGACGTGGTTCCCCTGTAGTTCTATCTCGTCGTCGAGGACAGTCCCACCACAGGCCAGTCGACGCTTGAGTTCCGACGCGAGCGCTTTCATCTCGGCACGGTCCATCTCGAACCCGGAGACGACGGTCATCGGTTTGCCGTACCGACGAGTGTCTCTCCGAATCGAGAGCACCTGACCGACCTTCGAGAGGTCGTCGTCGATGCCGAGTTCGTCGGGTAGGCCGCTGATAGCCGAGAAGTCTTTGGTCTCTTTTGCCACAGGTTCTCGGAGGCGTTCTGTGGATAAGTGGGTATCTGCAGTCGGGCGACACTCGAACGACTCGCGCTCGGTAGACGCCGCTGGGTGCCCGGTTGTACCTCGTGCCGCCGCTCTCGGGGATAAATGAACTCGTCGCGAAAAGGGCGTACCGCGACGAGAGGGGTTGATGATGACCGCAAGAGCGGCCGGGTTGAGTGTCTCGGACCTGTTTAGTCGCCAGGCGTGTTGCCGCGCTGGTAGCGACCGACCATCTTCCACATCGCCGCGTCGAGGTCATCGCCGTCGGCAGCGGACTGGAGCTGGCGGTACAGGTGTTCGGAGACGTCGATGGTTGGCATCACCATCACATATGTCGTGTACGACTTTAATACTACTGGAATACAGAATCGAGTAAATTTATCCGTCGATGGTCGCTCAGGTTCACAAAATCGTGCGACCGCTCCGACGTGGTACCCAACTGGATGTGAAATAGTGGCAGACTCACACCGGAGACGACCTGATTGAATCGTTTCAGTTCGTCTGTCTGGCCGGTGGTGCGCTATCGTGACTCTTCAACGCCAGTTCACCCACTTCCAGTGGGTCCACGGGCGTATCGTGTTCGTCGTCCATGTGTTCCATCACGAGGACGCCGACGTCCTCGCGGGAGGCCGCAGTGGTGGTGAACTCACATCCGTAGAGACAGGAGAGTTTGAAGACCATGTTGGTTGGTAGCACATTGTGGTCGCATAAATAGGTTACCCCTGTTCGGCACGTTCGAACACAAATTCTATCGTTGCTTACCCGTCCGGTCGAAAAGTTGGGCTCAGAGAGCACTGAATTCTAACTATGTGCTGAAATTCCTCGCATATGTCTACACCGCCCCTTCTGTGCACTGGGAGATGGTTCTCTGAGAACGAGTGAGTCGGCGTGATGCGACAGACGACGCTCTGTCGGTCGTTGTGGACTGCAGAAGTTGGGTGGCCGGGGAGTGTAAGCCCCAAACTCCCATCGGCGACGAATCGTTGCCGATTGGAGTGGGCCAACGCGGATTTGAACCGCGGGCCTCCCGGTTATCAGCCGAGCGCTCAACCTGACTGAGCTATTGGCCCAGGTAAGCGCATTCACTCGTTGTGCGCTGTTGATTTTAAGACTTTCTTTTCGAGACAGCGTTGGTCCGTGTTAGTGAATGTCGCCGTCGTCGGCCGATTCTAGAGACATCGATGGACGAGTCCTCCCCAGTGCAGTCGCTCGAGCGGAGCGTGAGCCGAAAGAGACAGAGAAGCGTTACTCCGAGTCTTGGCCGCCGAATCGGTACGAGTCCGGGTCGGCGTCGTAGACGCCGTCGCCACTGGCCTCGTCCTGTGGGAACCCGGCGGTCCACACGTCGCCGGTGACGAACCCGCCGGCCTGCTTGTCGAGGTACGGTTTGACGACGACGCGCTTGAGCACCTCGCGGATAGGATACCGCGTCACGGGGATGGCGATGAGAAAGCCAATCGTGTCGGTGACGAGGCCCGGCGTGAGGAGGAACGCGCCTGCCGCGATGAGGAGGCCGCCGTCCATCAGTTCGTTCGTCGGCAGGTCGCCACGAGCGAACTTCGTCTGGAGGTTTCGGAGGGTGTGTCGCCCTTCTGCGCGGACGAGCAGCATACCGACTAACCCGGTCAGGACCACCAGCGCGACGGTGGGCACGAGGTCGATGTACTGCGCGACGACCACGAGCAACAACGCGTCAGAGAGGGGGATGAGGAGCAAGAGCGCGAGAAGCGTGCGCGTTCGCATGGTCGTCTCTACCGGGTCACGGCCCATAGCCCTTTTGTCCCCGGTCGGTTCCGAAGAGAACACGACGACGGCGCCGTCCCGTGCCACGTGGCCTCGAAGCCCTTACCCGCATCCACTGCGCATGACTGGACATGACCGACGAGACGCGCGTCGAATGGCGACCGTGGGGTCCCGACGCGTTCGCCGAAGCAGAGGCGACAGCGAAACCGATCCTCCTGTCGCTGACGGCGACGTGGTGCGAGGACTGTCACGAGATGGACGCCGAGACGTACGCGGAACCGCGTATCGCCGCGAACCTCAACGATGGGTTCGTCCCGATTCGTGTGAACGTCGACCGCCACCCACGCATCCGCGAGCGGTACAACATGGGCGGGTTCCCCTCGACGGTGTTCCTCGCGCCGGACGGCCGACCCATCACAGGCGCGACGTTCATCGGACCCGACGGGATGCGACAGGTCATCGACCGAGTCCGCGAAGTCTGGGAGAAGAAGGGTGCCGACGCCGGGCGACTCCCGCGGGCACTCGCGGGTGACCTGCCCCCGGCAGGTGAAGTCTCCCCTCAAATCGAAGCGCACCTCGCCGGGCAACTCGAGGTCACCTTCGACGAGGCACACGCCGGGTGGGGCGACGCCGCCAAGTTCCCACTGCCCCGGACCGTGGAGTTCGCACTCAAGCGAGACAGACAGCGAGCACTCCGGACGCTCGACGCGATTCGTGACGGCCTGTTCGACCCCGTCGAAGGCGGGTTCTTCCGGTACGCCGACGACGCTGCGTGGACGAAACCGAACCGAGAGAAGACGCTCGAATCGAACGCCGCACTCCTTCGTGCGTTCGCCAACGGCTATCGCTACACCGGCGAAGACGCCTACCGCGACCCGGCAGTCGAGACAGCGTCGTTCCTCGTCGACTCGCTGTGGACCGGGACTGGATTCGGCGGGAGCATGGGTCCTGCCGCTGGGACCGACTACTACCTCCTCGGTGCAGAAGGACGCGAGAACTCGCCCGGACCGCGGACCGACCTCACGGTGTACGCCGGCGGCAACGCCCTCGCAGTGGATGCACTGTTGGTCCTCGCGGGGCTCACCGACGACGAACGTGCCCGTGAGTTCGCAGAGCGCGCACTCCACCGCGTCGGCGAAGACCTCGTAGACGACGGCGTCGTCACGCACTTCCACTCGGGCGGTGCTGTCGGCGAATCCCTGCTCCTCGAAGACCACGCGCGCGTCGTCGCCGCCGCCTGTCGCGCCCGACAAGTTCTCGGTGACGATTCGGTCGCGGGCGACCCGTTCCTCGACTTTGCGACCGACGTCGCCGACGCCGCCATCGACGAACTCTTCGAAGATGGGTCGTTCGTCGACGGCCCAGCGACGGGCGAGGGACTCCTCTCGTCGCCGCTGCGCCCCATCGACGGCAGCGTCGAGATGGCCAACGCACTGCTCGACCTCGCGGTCCTCACGGGAACCGAGGGCTATCGGGACGTCGCCGAAGAGACCATCGGTGCCTTCGCCGGGGCGTGGGACCGCATCGGCGTCCAGGTCGCCGAGTACGGAACTGTCGCAGCGCGACTCCTCCGCGACCCACTCGTCGTGGAAATCGGCGGCGACGTCGGTTCCGACCTCCATCGTGCTGCACTCCGCGTCGCCGACCACGAGGCAGTCGTCGTCCCCGAGGCCGACATCGACGCAGACACCGCTGTCGTCAGGTCGGGTGCAGTCACACACGAAGCAACCACTCCCGACGAGTTGATGGAGGCAGTCTCTTCAGTCACATCGGACGCCTGAGTCGCGTCCCCCACCAACTGCCACGTGGTGTAAACATCCGGTTTGTTTATAACGAAGAAACGAGACAGACGATGCATGGCTAGTCTTCGAGATCTCGGATTATCTGAGTACGAAGCGCGGGCGTACCGCGCACTTCTGCGAACGGGGGCGACGACAGCGAAAGAGTTGTCGCGAGCGAGCGACGTGCCGATGGGGCGCATCTACGACGTGCTGAACAGTCTCGAACAGTACCACCTCATCCGGAGTCAGGCGGCGAGTCGGCCGAAGAAGTACGTCGCCGTCGAACCCGACATGGCGCTGGACCGCCTCCTCGAGAGCAAGCGACAGGAGTTAGACGAGAAGGCCCAGCAGTACGAGGCCGTCGTCGACGAACTGAACGACGAACTCGACGCCGCAGAACCGG
>NZ_LOPV01000134.1 GCF_001469865.1 Haloferax profundi | reverse complement strand
AGTTCTGGACTGCTGCGGTCGGCGCAGACGAGACGATAGACCTCCTCGTCGAGCGCTTGGCCGCGGCGGACGATTCGCTCGTGATGGTCGCGGGGACACCATCGCCACAGTTCGACCTCGGGGCGGTCGGTGACCTCGTCGTCGAAGAACTCGAAGCGGCACTCGAACGCGGCGTGGAAGTCTCGATTCTCATGTCGCCGGACCTCGTCGATAGCCTGCCAGAGAGCGTCGGCAAACGGTACATGAACCGACTCTCCGACCACCCGGACTTCCACGTGCGGACGGCGGAGAACCTCACGGGCGTGTTCAACCTCATCGACGACGTGGAAGTCTGTATCGAGGTGCCGAACCCACTGGACCCCGGACAGGTGTTCGCGATGATAGACCTGAAGGACCCGGACTTCGCGGCCGACCTCAGGGGGACGTTCGACCCTCGCTGGGAGGCAGCGGCACCGCTCCCGTTGTAACAGCGACCGAAAAACAGCGCACCGAGTGCGTTAGGCGTCGAGTTCGTCTCGTAGTTGGCCCAGCGTCACTTCGCGTTCCGCGTGGGCGTTGTGCTGGTGAATCGACTCGTCGTTCGACTGCTTCATGTGGACCACTGCGTCGTCCGAGAGGTGCGCGAGTTCCTCCACAGACATCTCGGCCATCGACCGGACGCAGTCTTCGACGAACTTCGCGTTCGCGTGTGCGTGGTACGTCATGTGGTCTTCGTCCGGGCGCTTCGCGAGGTTGTAGATGCGTGCCGACATCGAGTCGCGGGCGATGTCGATGAGGTCCATGAGGTCGACGTCGGGAGACCCTTCTGTCTCGACGGTGAGCGTCGCGTGACCGCGCTGGGAGTGACCGGGTTGGGGGACTTTTTCGAGGAACTCTTCGATGGTGTCGTCGTCGACGGCGAGGTCCTGAAGCACGTCACGGGCGCGGGAGGCGGACATCCCTTGCGAACAGGGACAGACAGTCATCCCGACGACTTCGGCCCCAATCTCTTCGCGGGTTCCGTCTTCGGTGGCCGTCGCACTGGCGATAATCTGTGCGGTACTCTGGGTTGCCAGTCCGCTGGCCGGAGTATCTTCACGGACGACGAGTTCGGCAGTCATCCGAACCTCTGCCGTCGTGGTGTACTCGTGTTTCGCGAGGAGACGTTCGGCGGCGTCGCCGCACATGTCTTCGACCCGGTAGGCGGGTTCGGAGACGGCGGCTTCGAGAACCTCGTCGATGACCTGCATATTTCGGCTCATGTCGATGCCCTTTCGACCACTCGGGAGGTCGACGAAGACTTCGAACTCCGCCATCAAGACGAGCGGACGTTTTCCGTCGCGGGCAATCTTGACGAGCTTCTCGACGCCTGTGACGCCGACCTGGCTGAGCCCGACGGTTACGTCCGGCTGAGAGGCCTGTACGTCAGGCAACTGGTGACTCATCAGCGAGTAAGAAGTGCTGTTGCTGATTAGTGCTTTCGATAGGCGAACAAACCGCTGGAGGACGGAGCGCTCCGGGCCACTACGGCCAATCGTCGCGGCCGTCGTCCTCGAACGGGTCTTCTACCGACTCGTCGTCCTCGGCGATGGGCCACTCGGCCGCGTCCGCCGCGTCTTCGACGGCGAGGTACTCCCACCCGGTCTCTTCGGCGATAGCCCTGTCGTCGTCGCTGGTCCCGACGAAGACGTGTCTGTCGGTGTCGAACTGTCGCATCACGTTCTCGAGACTCTCTTCGACGCCGCGGGGACCGGAGAAGAAGTCCTGACGGATGCGTTCTTTCCGGGTGAAGTTGGTCACGACGTACGTCGGTTTCTCGCTCACGACGCCGACGTACTTCGTCCACGTGCGAGCGTCCGCGAACGCCGCGTTCGGGTCTGCGAGGCGTTTGAGGGCCTCTAGTTCGAACGCGAGCGTCATCGTCCCTTGTCCGCCACCTGCAGCCATGTCCGCCGATAGGCGGCGAAGCGTGGAAAACCACTTCGGTCCTCGCCGACCGAACCGACGGTCAGCAGTGACTCGGCAGGGTGTCGAACGACGTGGTGTGAAAACGGGTCGAGAGACCGACGTCAGCGATTACTGGACGCGGAAATATTCGGTGAAGACGACGACGTCGCCACGCGAGAGACGCGTGGCGGTCGGGTCGATGTCGAGACGGCCCGAGTGGGACACAGTTGCGAGGGCGTGCTGGGTCTGCTCACTGAGTTCGTCGAAGTGGTGAACCCGAACACCGGCGGGCACGTCAGTCACGGGAACGACGACGGGCGACGTGGTGACGTCTGGCGCAGACGTGGGCTGTTCGTCCTTTGATGACATATGGTAACACATGGCATCAGGTGACATAAATGTTTGCCAGAACTTGCAGACAGGAGGGGAATACTACAGCCATTAGTCACGTCGTGTCTCGACTGTGACGGGCGTGAGAAGACGAAGAGAGCGTGGCAGAAGGGTGAGCCAATCGAGTGCTGCGAGGGGCCTCTCGGGGAGGCGCAGTCGGTGCTGAGAGAGGGAGAAAACCGGGAGGTGACTGGCCGGTTACTGTTCGGCCGCCGCGCCTTCGAGGTCTTCGAGTTGGAAGTCCTGCTTCACGAGGGTGTCCAACTGACCGCTGACGTCGACCTGTTCGCGCATGAGCTTCTTGTACTTCGTCTGCGGCGAGAGGTCGCCGATGAGGACGCCGCCGACGATTTTCCCGTCCTTGATGGCGAGACGCCGCCACTCGGTGTCGGAGTACTTCGCTTCGACGCTCTCGTCGCCGAGGGTCGGGTGCCCGAACGAGAGGAACGGGAAGTCGAAGTGGGTGATGGAGTACGACGAGACCCAGCGGAACTCCGCAGAGCCGTAGTCGACCATGTTCTTGGCCGCGATGGTTCCTTGTTCCTTGGCGGAGCCCCACGCACCGTTCTGTGCACGCTCGCCGAGGATGACGTCGTGGAACTCGGTGATGTCACCGGCCGCGAAGATGTCGTCGTGGTTCGTCCGCATGTACTCGTCCACGTAGATGCCGGTGTCGTACTCGATGTCCGTGCCGCCGAGAATCTCCGTGTTGAAGTTCAGGCCGATGGCGATGCCGACGAAGTCGGCGGGGTAGCGGTCGCCGTTGGGGTCGATAGCGGCCGTGACGACGCCATCGTCGTCCATCTCGAAGTGGTCGACACCGGAGTCGAAGACCGGTTCGACGTTACGCTCGCGGAGCGCGTTGTGGATAATCTCTGCGCCGTCCTGCGAGAGCGCGTAGCGCCACCACGCCTTGCCGCGCATGAGGTACTTGCCTTCGACGCCCTGTGCGGCAGTGATGGCCGCGAGGTCGATGCCGAGGAGACCCGCACCGATGACGACGGAGTTGTCCGCCTGTTCGATGTGCTCTTTGATGTCGCGGGCGTCTTGGAACGTCCAGAAGTGGTGGATACCTTCCGCGTCGGAGTTCTCGACGGGGAGTTGCGTCGGGGTGCCACCGATGGCGAGGAGGAGTTTGTCGTACTCGTACTCGGTGCCGTCGTGGGCGGTGAGCGTGTGCGCGTCGGGGTCGATGTCAGTGACGAGCGTGTTCAGGACGAGGTCGACATCCCGGTCGTCGTACCACGATTCGTCGTGGATGGAGATAGGTGCCTCAGGGAGTTTGCCCTTGGCGAACTCTTTGATCAGGATACGATTGTACAGGGGTTCACCCTCGTCCGTGATGATTGTGATGTCGGCATCGGGTTCCTCCTCACGGAGGGTCTCGGCCGCTGAGGCCCCCGCGATGCCGTCGCCGACGATCACGTACGATTGACTCATGACCCGACGTTTGTATTCGGGGTTAATGTGGATTGCTATCTCCCTCATGATTGTTTAGTCAGTGGAAATCCGCCGCGAGAGACGAGAAACGGAGAGAATAGCCGGTTCGTGGATGAGATTGCTGGTCGCGAGAGAGATAGCCAGTTCGTGGAAGTGATTACCGACTAGTGGCAGTCGCACGGCACGTCGTCCGGTCGGCCACCGTCGGCGGCGACACGGGTCGGAGTGCGGGTCCGGCGGAGGGCGTCACGAACCAGTGCGGGGGCGCCGGTTCTGACGGCCGCACGGAGGACCGCACGGAACCCAAGCGCCGTGACGAGGAATCCGAGTGGCCACCCGACGAAGAGGGCCACGAGGCCGACTCCCGGTCCGAGGGGAGCGACGAGTGTGGCGGCGAACGTCGCGACGAAGATACCGACCACTGCTGCGAGCGCGACGAACACCGTGTCACCGAGCGTTCCAAGTGTGTCCGGACGCTCGTCCAGAGCGTCTGGAAGTCCGAGTTTGTTGTCGTGGGTCATCGTTGTTCTCCTCGTCTAGACGGACGACCCCCGACACCAAAAGGGTAAGCAGAATGATATTTTTGTAAGCCGGCTTACCGTACCGAATTTATGCAATTTCGCCGAGATGTTCGACGCGCGAATCGATGCACGCGAGCGTCTCGTCGAGTTCGACGACGAGCGCGTCTGATTCGTGTTCGATACGGACGCTGATGCGCCACGGGTCGTCGTCCACGATGGTGAGGGCGTCGTCGCCGACGACCCACGAGAACCGCCAGAAGGGCGTCCCGCACACGTCGTCGCCGCGAGACGAGAGGAACCCGAGGACGGTCGATTCGTCGAGTAAGACCAGTCCGACGGGCGAGACGGCCTCGTAGGCACACTGCGCGCAACGGTGGTTCACGACCACGTCGAGTTCGAACGGGTCGGTGTCGCGAGAGAGTTCGGTACTCGTGGTGCCGCCGCACTCGGGGCAGACGCCGTCGGCGGCGAGGCAGTGGAGGTGTCGCACTCGCTGATCGAACGCCGAGAGAAGCGCGTCAGTCGACCGGTTCTGGAGGCCACCCGGTGGGAACTCCTCGTGCGCGTGGACTCGTTCACAATCGGCACAGGCGATGGTGAGTTTCTCGTCGCCGTAGTCTGCTTCGAGTGGACCGTCGCACGAGACACACGTCCCCGGCGCGGGGAACGCGGGGAGGACCGGGTCTTCGTTGAACGTGCCTGCGAGCACGGCGCGGACGACTTTCTCGCCGGCGTGGCGGAAGTCGTAGCCCTCGTCGGTCTTGTGGACGAACTGGCCGCGGAGTTTGCCGAGGTGGTAGTTGAAGCGGGCGCTGTCGTCGACGCCGACGCGCCGGCGAAGTTCGGAGAAGGGGACTGGGCGGTCTGGTGACTCCCAGAGCGCTTCGAGGATGGTCAGTCGCGTCTCGTCCGCGACGATTGCGAACGCCTCGGCGGGGGAGAGGCAGTCGTCGCAGTCGAGGACCGAATCCTCGCGGATTGATGCGGAGTCGCTCATAGTCAGGACATGAACACGCGATACAATAAATCACCTCGTGAAATCTCGTTCAGTCCCTCCATAGGCGTGGTCTTTACGTGTATTCGACCCTAAGCCGGCGACTGAATGAAGATTCGTCAGAACATCCGCCACTTTGCGACGAAGAAGGCCCTCACCATGCCCGTCATCGGTGACATCGCCACCGAGAAGATGGTCGACCTCCACGTGCGCATCTTCGGCGAACGCGCCGACCCGGACCACCGGGAAGAGCGCGAAGCCCACATGGCGGCGTTCTTCGAGTGTACCTTCGACACCTACCTTGCGGCGCTCGACGCCGGGTTCCCGGAGGCCGAAGCACGCGAGATAACCCACATCCAGGCCAACTTCGACTTCTACAACTACGGGTGGACCGAGATGATGGAGTTCCCGGCGGACGAACTCGAGGCCCACTACGAGCGCTACGAGGAGTTCTTCGAGCGCTACGGCATCGACATCGCGAACCCGCTCGGTGACTTCCGAACCATCGAGATTCCGGACGCACCCGCGACGCTGGAGAAGTTGGACAACCCCGTCCACCCGCACGCGGAAGGCGGGTTCGCCGACGACGTGTACGTCGAAGACGAGACTGGCGAGGTCAACGTCGGCGGCACCGACGAACCGGAAGAGGTGGACGTGAACGCGGCACCGGGTCTGCAAGACGTCGACGAAGAGACGGCGTAAGGCCGCGCTCGAACCCCGTTTTTAGTCGTCTGCCGCCGCGGCCATCCGCGGCGAGTCGACGACGTTGTCTTTCCACGTGCCGCGCGTGAACCACGCGAACGCGACGACGGCAGCGACGACGTTCGACAACGATATCGCCCACCAGACGCCGGTGACGCCCATGTCACCGTAGGCGACGAGGAGGTACGCCGGCGGGATGCGGAACACCCACAGCGAGAGGAGGGTGAATATCATCGCCGTCCGCGTCGACCCGCTTCCGCGGAATCCACCGGAGACGACCCGGAAGACGCCGAGGAACAGGTACGACGGCGCGATGATTCGGAGGAAGTCCACGCCGATTCCGATGACGTTCGGTTCGCCGGGGATGAACACCGAGAAGATGGGTTCGGCGAAGAAGTACGCGCCCGCAGAGACGAACACGAGTGCGCCGGCGATGAGGCCAGCGCCGAGGTGGACGCCGTGTTCTGCACGCTCCGGTTTCTCCGCGCCGAGGTTCTGGCCGACCACTGTCTCGATACCCTGCTGGAGACCGATGGCCGGGAGGAACACGAGCGAGTTGAGGCGGATTCCGATACCGAACGCCGCGACTGCCGCGGCGGTGTCGGTGCCGACTGCTTCCGCGCCGGCGAACGCGACGATGGCCGTCAGTGCCGTCACACCGAGGGCGCGCGTCGATTGCTCGACACTGGTCGGCGCACCGATTTTGACGATTTTTCGGACCGTCTCGGCTTTCAGGACGAGGTCACGCGGCGAGAGTTGGATGCCGACTCGCCCCGAGAAGAGGAGGCCGAACCCGACGAGTGCGCCGAGTCCGCGCGAGAACACGGTTGCGATTGCCGCCCCTTGCACACCGAACCCGGTGAACCCCGTGGCCGCGAAGAGTTGCGACTGGAGTGCGCCGAGGCCGATGATGCCGAAGAGCGGGTTGCCGTCGAACCCGAGGATGAGGAAGGGGTCGATGATGACGTTCAGCGCGACGCCGAAGGCCATGAGGAACATCGGCGTCCGGGTGTCGCCCCACCCGCGCAGGAGCGCCTGAAAGATGAAGAAGCCGAACATGAAGTAGACGCCGAGGAAGATGGTCCGCGTGTACTCGACGGCCAGGTTGTGGACTTCGGTGCCGGGTGTCGTCCCGATGAGGGGCAAGATGGTCGGCGCGAGGAGGTAGCCAACTGCCGAGAAGAATATCGACAAGAGCGTGACGAACGCGATGGTCTGGCCGGCGACGTGGTCGACTCTGTCGTGGTTGCCGGCACCCTTGTTCTGGGCGACGAGGACGGTTCCGGCCACGGTGAACCCGCCACCGATGGATATCATGAGGAAGACGAGCGGCCACGAGAACGACAGCGCTGACACTGCGTTCTCGCCCACGCGTCCGACCCAGAAGGTGTCGGCGAGGTTGTAGCCGACCTGCATGAGTTGCGAGAGGACGATGGGAATCGAGAGGGTCAACAGCGGTTTGAGCAGGTCACCCTCTGTCAGGTTGACGTCGCGGGTGCTCACTCGGCACCCTCCGTCACCGCACTCGTCTCGTCATGGTCGTCGCCGAGGAGGTTCGAGACGACGAACGTCTCCAGTGCGGCGCGAACGTCGTGGGGGGCGTCGTGTGCCGAGCAGGTCACGTCGTCCGCGTCGGACCCGGAGACGATGACTCGCTGGAGGCGCGCGCCGTCGAGGGCGGCGAACAGGAGCGACGCCGTCCGGTCGGCGTCTACCTCGCGGAAGACGCCCTGTTCGATACCGTCGCGGATGATGTCGGCGAAGCGTTCGCGGATGGCCGCCTCGTTCTGGGCGATTTGTTCCCGGTAGGCCTCGTCGTGGGGGGCCTGCGTCCGAAGTTCCGTCAGAGCGAGGCCGAACCGGTCGTAGTCGCCGTCGTCGTCCACGTCGGGCACCATCTTGTCGAGGAGGAACCGAAGTCGCTCTTCCGGCGCGTCGCCCTCGGTTGCGTCGACTTTCTCCTCGAATCGGTCCAGCAGGTACGCGAGGAACGCGACGAGCAACTCGCGTTTCGTCCCGTAGTGGTAGTGGAGGAGGGACTTGCTCTTTCCTGCCTCGTCGGCGATTCGCTGCATGGTCAAGTCGGCGTACCCGTGGGCGCACAGCGCCCGATACGTCGCCTGCATCAACTCGTCGTGGACCTCGTCGGGGACAGACTGGTCCGGCGTCGCGTCAGAACTCACTAACTGACTGGTCAGTCAGTGACGCCAAAAGGGGTTCCGGATTCGTAGTGGATTGCCGGTAAGCGTGGCTCGACGTGACACGAAATCGGAGACGTGGTCGGCGCGTGGGTCGGGGGAGGTTACAGTCGCTCGTCGATTCGGTCGGCGACTTCGTACCCGGCGACGATGCCACCGTTGAGCGAGCGCTCGGGGTACTGCGCCTCGGAGGCCATGCCGGCGTAGTAGACGCCGTCGGCGACGTCGTCCGCCAGGTCGTAGGGGACGACGAGGTCGAGGTAGCCACGTTCGTACACCGGACCGGCGCGCGGGTTGCGGGCGATTTTGAAGTCCTCGACAACGGAGCGGTCGAAGTCGGGGAACATGTCCTCGATTTCGTCGAACCACACGTCTTCGACTTCGTCGTCGTCCATCTGCCAGAGGTCTTCGTGCGGCCCCTGGACGTAACTCGCCACGTAGAGCAGGTGGTCGTCGCCGTACTGCTCCGGCGGGACGAAGTTCGTGTGTTCGATGAGCGACCCGAACGGCGCGTCGTGGGCGATGTTGAGCCAGTAGGTGTCCATCAGCGACTCGGACATAGTCGCGAGGCCACAGACGGCGCCCTGGAAGTCGATGTCGCACTGGAACCCAGTGAGGTCTTCGAGGACGTTCGGCATCGCGGCGACGACCACCGACTCGACCTCGTGGGTCTCGGTTCCGTCATCTGTCTCGACTGTGATGGTGTCCACCTCCCCGTCGTCGGTGTCGAGGCCGGTGACACGCGACCCGGTCTGAATGTTCTCTCGGCCGACGGCATCGACGAGAGCGTCGATGAGCGGGGCGAACCCGCCGTCGAAGTAGCCGAGGAGTTCGCCACGGAGCAGGTCACGTTCGCCGCGGAAGCGAACGCGCCCGAGGAACCACGCGGCCGACACGTCGTCTTTGCGCTCGCCGAACTTGCCGTCGAGGAGCGGTTCGACGAAGTTGTCGTAGACGCCCTGCGTCGTGTGTTCGACCACGAAGTCCCGGATGGGCGTGTGTTCGTACTCCGCGAGTTCCTCGTAGGCGTCGAAGTCCGGGATGCCGCCGCGCACGTCGACGCCGAGGGTGAGCATCCCGAGGCGGAACTTGTCGTAGAGGCTCATGTGTGGGTACGCCGCGATTTGCCACGCCGTGTCCAACGGGTGGACCACACCGTCGACGTAGTAGGCGTTCTTGCCGATGCGCCACTCCAGGTCGTCGCCGAGGCCGAGTTCCTCGGCGAGTTCGACGATGGTCTCTTCGGACTTCGAGAGGTGGTGGTAGAACTTCTCGATGTCGTCGCCGTTCGTCTCGTAGGTCGCCGCGAGACCGCCGAGTGAGTCGGCCGCCTCGAAGATGCGAACGTCGTGACCCCGTTTACGGAGTCGATGCGCCGCGGCGAGGCCCGCGATGCCGCCGCCGACGATGCCTATCATAGACCGGGCTTCGATGGGCGTCGGAAAGTCCTTTCTGATTGGTCCGTCTCGGGAAGCGAAGGTTGGAGTTTTAACCCCTGTCTCCCCAGTCCTCTGCATGCACGGCGCGTCTCACTGGCAGGCCACACCCTACACGATTCCGCTCGGGGTCGGTGCGGGCCTCTTCGTGATCCTCGGCGTCTACTTGCTTCAACGCCGGACGGCGCGCCGCCTCGTTCCCGGAGCGACCCTCGGCGCACTCTTGCTCTTTGCGTCCGGTCTGTGGATGGGGATGTACGCTCTCGAACTCTCCCGGACGGACTTCGCGACCAAGGTTCTCCTGAACCAACTCGGTTACCTCGGTATCGCGCCGTTGCCGCTGTTGTGGCTGGCGTACGTGCTTCGCCACGCCGGGTTCGACGACCTCCCCCGGACAGCGTGGGTCGGACTTGGAAGCATCTCGGCGCTCGCTGCCGGTCTCGCGTTGACGAACCAGTGGCACGGCCTCATCTGGGACGGCCTCTGGCTTTCGCAACAGAGTGGGTACGTCGTCCTCGTGAACGACCACAACATCGCGTTCACCGGGTTCATCGTCTACGCGTACATCCTCATCTTCGTCGGTGTCGGCGTCCTCCTCCGAACGCTGCTCCGCGCCGACGGAATCTACCGAAAACAGACGTTCGGACTGCTCGTCGGGGGTCTCGTCCCGGCTATCGGCGGCGTGGTCTACGTCGCAGATGCGAGTCCCGTTCCAGGGTTGAACCTCCCCGCGCTGGCGTTCTCACTGACGTCTACGGCCGTCGCGTGGAGCGTCTTCCGTCATCGCCTCTTCACCGTCGTCCCCATCGCCTGGGAGTCTGCCGTCGAATCGATGGACTGGGCCGCAATCGTCCTCGATAGTGACGACAGAATCCTCGACGCGAACCCGTCGGGCGAACAGGTGCTCGCCAGACCGCTCGTCGATTCGTACGGTCTCCCCGTCGAACAGACGCTTCCTTCGGCGGTGATGGCCGCCGTCGACGACCCATCGAGGTCCGAGGTGACGGTGACTACCGACGGCGAGGAGCGAGATTTCCTCGTGAACACGACGCAACTCGGTGACGACGCGGCGACTTCCGGGACGCTCATCCTCGTCCGCGACATCACCGCGCGCAAAGAGCGCGAACGCAGACTGAAGCGCCAAAACGACCGTCTCGAAGAGTTCGCGTCCGTCGTCTCACACGACTTGCGCAACCCACTGACTGTCGCCCGCGGCTACCTCGAACTGGCACACGAGACGGGCGACGACGAGTACTTCGAGCGCGTCGAAGACGCCCACGACCGGATGGAGACGATTATCGAAGACTTGCTCACACTCGCTCGCCAAGGAGAGACGCTCACCGTCGTCTCACCCGTCGCGCTTCGCACCGTCGCACACGAGGCGTGGGACAGTGTCGCCGTCGGCGACGCGACGCTCGACGTGCGCACCGAGACGACTGTCGTCGCCGACCGGGGCCGTCTCCGACAACTGTTCGAGAACCTGTTTCGGAACGCCGTTGAACATGGTTCAACGAGCGACCAGACCTCGTCTGGTGGCGCTGTGGAACACGAGACGACGCCGGAGAGAGATGCGGACAGCGACTCTCTCACCGTCACCGTCGGCCAGCGAGGCGATGGCTTCTACGTCGAAGACGACGGTCCCGGTATCCCCGAATCTGAACGCGAAGACGTGTTCGAACGAGGCTACACGACACACGAAGACGGGACCGGGTTCGGCCTTCCCATCGTCAAGTCCGTAGCCGAAGCACACGGGTGGTCGGTTTCGCTGACGTCGTCGTCCGCAGGCGGTGCTCGGTTCGAGTTCAGCGGCATCGAAACGCCCACGAAATCGGACGACGAGACGGTTGCCGCAGAGTCGACAGACGACTGAGACGGGGTTCGACACCGAGAGACCGTCCGAATGCGACGTTCGCCACATTTTTATCTGCGATACGGCAACTCCGGGGCATGGTTACGGTCCGCGCACCCGCCACGAGCGCCAATCTCGGAAGTGGGTTCGACGTCTTCGGTGTGGCTCTCGACCGCCCGGCAGACGTCGTTCACGTCGAGCGAGCGGACCGCACAACAATCGAAGTGACGGGTGTCGGGAGTCAGTACATCCCCACAGACCCGGACCGAAACGTCGTCGGTGCCGTCGCCGAGGCACTCGACGCACCCGCACACATCCGCATCGACAAGGGCGTCCGCCCGTCGTCGGGTCTCGGGTCGTCCGCCGCGAGTTCCGCCGCCGCCGCCCTCGCGTTGAACGAGTTGTACGACAGGGGACTCTCTCGCGAAGAACTCGTGCCGGTCGCTGCCGAAGGTGAGGCAGTCGTCTCCGGCGAGGCACACGCCGACAACGTCGCACCCGCACTCCTCGGCGGGTTCACCGTCGCGACGGGAGAGGGTGTGACCACCGTCGATGCCGACATTCCACTGGTCGCCTGCCTCCCCGAAATCGCCGTCTCGACCCGCGACGCACGGCGCGTCGTCCCCGACACCGCGAACATGGAGGATATCGTCCACACTGTCGGCCGGGCGGCGACGCTCTCGGTCGGGATGTGTCGACGCGACCCTGCTCTCGTCGGCGCGGGGATGGACGACCGAATCGTCACGCCGGCGCGGGCCGAACTCATCACCGGGTACGCCGACGTTCGGTCTGCCGCCCTCGCCGCGGGTGCAGACGGGGTCACCGTCTCCGGTGCCGGCCCATCGGTGCTCGCTGTGTGTGGTGAACGTGAGCGAACTCGCGTCGCCGCGGCGATGGTCGAAGCCTTCGACGAGGCGGACGTCGCCGCCCGCGCCTACAAGACCCGCGTCGGAAGCGGGGCTGAAGTATTCGATTTCTGAGCGTTCTTGAGACACGCTACCACACGCTCATTCTTCACGAATTCTACCGGCAGAGTGGCCGTAACGTAGTCACATGGTCAGTGGTAACACGATTCCGAGAAGACTTTTCTCACAAACGCGAGAAGTTTGGAACATGAACCGAGCACTCGTCGTCGTGACCCCCAACGAGCGGTCGAAGCGTATCCTCCGAGAGGCCGGCGAACTCGCTGCCGGAAGCGGAGCAGAACTCGTCGTCCTCACCGTCATCCCGAACGACGAGTTCGAAGAGACGCGGTCCGCCCTCGCCGACGTCGGGTCGTCCGACGTCGTCTACGGTGTGGACCAAGCGACAGAGTCGGCGCGCCGCCGAGCGAAGCGGCTCGCCCGCGAGACACTCGATGGCCTCGACGTGGAGTACCGTGTCGTGGCCGACATCGGCCCCGAAGTGGACTCCGTTTTGGAGACGGCCCAGTGGGAAGCGTGCGACCACCTGTTCATCTCGGGTCGCCGTCGCTCGCCCACGGGGAAACTCATCTCCCGCGACACCACGCAGTCCATCATGCTCAAGTTCGACGGTCCGGTGACGGTCCTCCTCGCCGAAGCGGACGAAACGGACTCCGAGTCGAAAGAGAAGAAGAGCGCTCTCGCGTAATCGGTCGTCTCGTCGCGTTCACGCAGTCGAACGAATCGACGAGAAGTGTCCGTCGTAGACCGAATTAGACGCCGCGGCCTTGCAGTTTCTTCTCTTCGGGCATGTCGACGTTCGCTTCGCCCTTCATGCCCTTGCCGATGCCCGTAGCGATTTCGGCGAGTTTCTCCGGGTCGTCCCAGTTGTTGACTGCCTCGACGACTGCCTTGCCCATCTTCTCTGGGTCCTCGGCACCGAAGATACCCGACCCGACGAAGATGCCGTCGCACTCGTGGTACATCATGAGTGCGGCGTCTGCCGGGGTGGCGATACCGCCGGCGGCGAAGTTGACGACGGGCAGACGGCCCATCTCGGCCGTCTCGTGGACGAGTTCGGCGGGTGCTTCGTGTTCGCGGGCCCACTTCTCGCGTTCGTCGAAGTTCAGTCCGGTGAGCGTACGAATCTGGTTCTTGATGGTTCGCTGGTGGGTGACCGCCTGGTTCACGTCGCCCGTGCCGGCCTCACCTTTCGTGCGAATCATCGCGGCACCTTCGTTGATGCGGCGGAGTGCCTCGGGGAGGTTGCGTGCGCCACAGACGAACGGCGCGGTGAAGTCGCGCTTGTCGATGTGGTACTCGTTGTCGGCAGGGGTGAGAACCTCACTCTCGTCGACCATGTCGACGCCGACAGCCTCGAGAATCTGGGCCTCGGTGTAGTGGCCGATACGTGCCTTTCCCATCACCGGGATAGAGACGGCGTCGATAATCTCTGTGACCTTCTCCGGGTCGGCCATCCGAGAGACACCGCCACGCTTGCGGATGTCGGCGGGGACCGCTTCGAGCGACATGACGGCGACTGCGCCGACTTCCTCGGCTATCTTTGCTTGCTCAGCGTTGACGACGTCCATGATGACGCCGCCTTTCTGCATCTGTGCGAACCCGCGTTTGACGAGTTCAGTGCCGCGCCGGAGTTCCTCCAGGTCGGTCTCCTCAGCCATATTCGTGGCTTGCGACTGGGTACACTTAAGCAATCTCTTCCGACCGTCATCGGTTCTCATTCGTCACCGGATTCCATGGGTAAGACCGGCACCGCTTTCCCTCCCCCACGCTTCGGCGTGGGTATGGACGCGGTGACGCGATTGCGCCGACTACTCGACGACCCGAGGTCTCTCTTCGGCGACGACGAATTACCCGCGACAGCAGACCTGCCACGGTGGCTCAACCCACTTCCGGAGTGGCTCGAAAACTTCGGTCTCAACGTCGCGTGGGTCGTCGTCGTCATCAACCTCGTCGGCACCGCCTTCGGCTTTTGGTACTACGGCTTTCAGTTCAGCATCGAACCCGTCGTGATGTGGCCGTTCGTCCCCGACAGTCCGGTCGCGACGCTCTTTATCGCCCTCTCGCTCGCGTTGTGGAAACTCGGCCGCTCGAACGAGTACCTCAACGCCCTCGCGTTCTTCGGGTGTCTCAAACTCGGCTTGTGGACGCCGTACGTCTTGCTCGTGTTCAAGAGCGACTTCTCGTACCTCCACTGGGCGATGTACAACTTCCTCTTCTGGAGTCACCTCGCGATGGTCGTCGAGGCGTTCCTCATCCAGCGCTACGCGACGTTCCCCATCGTCGCCGTCTTCACCGCCGTCGTCTGGTACGGGTTCAACGACGTCGTCGACTATTTCGTCCCGCTGGTCGGAACGCCGCACCACACGCTCATCCCCGCAGAACCGATTCTCGACGGTGTCGTCCAGCACATCGCGCCGGCCCACGAACTCGCCGCCGCGGGTGCCGTCGTGTTGACGCTGACTGCGACGTTCCTCGCCCTCTCGACGCGTGTCGTGAAAGTCGAACGCGGTGCAGTCTGAGTCGAGACACTCCCGTCGGCTTGGTCGTCGTCGACGAACTCCCAGTGTCGTAGTATCTCCGAGACACGAGCGAACGAGGTGAGCGAGCGTCCCCGGTGCGAGCACCGTCACAACTCTAGAGACCAACGGCAGGCGGAGTGTTCATCACTAATTGTGTGGTATTATATAACATGTCGCAGTGGGGGCGAGACGACCGGTTGACCGGGCGAGGAACGGCCGACGCGAGTGGTCGAGGCTCCGAGCCACACTATCGGCTGACGTGGGTGTCGCGATTGTTCCCGTCGAGTGACTTCAGTTCAGTCGTCCGTCGTGCAGCGCTCTTGAGTGTTGCCTACTTCGTCGTCGGGCTCGCGCTCTCGGTCGCGGTCGGTCGTGAAGCATCGTATCTGTTCTTGAACCGTCCGTTCGACGGATGGTCGTTCTTGGACGTGAACTTTCTCGGCCTCTCCGCGGTGATGGGCACTGTCGGTATCTTCATCGAACTGGTCATCGTGGGGCAGTGGTCGGTGGCCTACACAGACATCTGGAATCGTGTGGAAGCCTGTTTTGCTGTCGAAGAACGAGAGCGGTACCGAGCCCTCGTCGACGGGTATCTCGACCGAATGTACCGGATTCGTCGCGACCGGGTGGTCGACCTCAAACTCGTCTTCGTCGCGTTCGTCGTGTTCGAACCGGTGTTTATCGTGGTCGGAAACGGGCTCGACCCGCGAATTGGATGGGACCTCGTCCTCATCTACCTCAACGTCTGGTTGGTCTTTCTCGGACTCCTCGGTATCTTCCTGTTCCTCCTCCACCTTCGTCTGCTGACAGCACTCCGTGAGTTCGAAATCGCGAATCTCCACACCGCCGCGAGTCAGTTCGAGCCCGTCGCCAGTCTCGGAGTCTCCGTCGCAGTCAGTTGGTTCGTCGGTGTGACCGTGCTGGTGATTTACTACTGGCTCGATTCCGGGATTTCGCTCGCTGCGCCCTTCACGTCCCGGAGCGTCCCCACGTCACCCGACCTGGCGCTCCACCTTCTCCTCGTCACCGTCCTCGTCGTCGTCGGCGTGCTCATCTTCGCCGTCCCAGTCTGGGTAATCCACCTCCACATCGCAACCGGCAAGCGCCACTTGGTCGATGCACTCGACCAGCGCCGTGACGAACTCCTCGTCGGGTGGACGGGCGAGGGGACTCTCGATTCGTCCGTCGCGAGTGAGATTGGCCTCCTGGAAGACGTTAACCGGACGGCCGACCGTATCCGAACGTGGCCGTCTTTCGTCTCCGATTTAGTCCCCTTGGCCGTGTCCGCTTTTGTCCCCGTTGCAGAGGTGGTCATCCAGTTCGTGTGACCCTCGACAGGAGGCGACCGAACCGGACGTCGTCGCCCAGCGTGTCCCACGTCTCACGCTGAGACACACGCTTTTCCCTCGCCGCGCCCAACCTGTCACCCGATGACTTTCTTCGACCGAGTTGCGGACGTGCCACTCACCATCGACTCCGTCTCCCGCACGCGCCACGAGAGTGATACCTCGAGTGGATTCCTCCGTAAGACCACCATCTTCGCACTCACTGGTGACGGCCACGTCGGACGCGGCGAAGACGTGACCTACGACGCAGAAGACCACGACGCCCTCGCCGACGCCCCCGACGACGTGTTCGACCTCGTGGGGTCGTACGACTCGTTCGCCGACTTCTCGGCCGCCCTCGACGGCGTCGACCTCTTCCCGACGAAAGCGCCCGAACGCGCCACGTCTGAACACTATCGCCGCTGGGCGCTCGAATCCGCCGGTTTGGACCTCGCGCTCCGACAGAACGAGACCGACCTCGCCACCGCAGTTGGCCGCGAACGCGACCCGGTACGGTTCGTCGTGAGCACTCGCCTCGGCGACCCGCCGTCTGCCGACCGCGTCGAGATGCTCCTCGACCGTGACCCAGACTGCGAGTTCAAACTCGACCCCACCTCAGACTGGGACGACGACCTCGTGGTGTCACTCGCCGACCACGACTGCGTCAGAATCCTCGACCTGAAGGGGCAGTACGAGGGGACCGAGGTCGACCAAGAAGCAGACCCGGCCCTGTACGAACGCGTCCTCTCCGGGTTCCCCGACGCAGTCGTCGAGGACCCCGCGTTCACGGACGAGACCCGCCCGCTGTTCGACGGCCACGAAGACCGGGTCTCGTGGGACTACCCGATTACGGGCGTCGAATCCGTCGAAGAACTGCCGTTCGAACCGTCGTGGCTGAACATCAAGCCCTCGCGGTTCGGCACCGTCGAGTCGCTCTTCGACACCATCGAGTACGCCCACGAACGAGGGATGTCACTCTACGGCGGCGGCCAGTTCGAACTCGGCGTCGGGCGCGACCACATCCAACTGCTCGCGTCGGTGTTCTACGCAGATGGCCCGAACGACGTCGCGCCGAGTGCGTACAACCTCCCGGAACCGCCGGAAGGGCTTCCACGGAGTCCGTTAGCGCCGAGCGACGACCCGTCGGGTCTGGACTTCTAAAACGAGAGGGGGTGAGGGGAGAGAGGACGGTGTACAGGATGGGCAACCAATCGACTGGCGTCGCCACGGCGGGAACTGAGGCACGCACTCGGCGACGGGGGCAGTTCGGTTCACCTGACATTCGGTAGGTCGAAGACGAACGTAAGAACTACGCGCGTGGGATACAGTGACACACCACCGGCGAAGGTTCTTATACTGGGGCGCGGCCAGACCGCACAGAATCGTGCTGCTCGGCGTTCACGCTCGACTCGTCTGCCTACACCGACTCCCGAGGAGCGACGGCGGCACGTCGCTCCTACTCGTCGCTATCTGCGTGCGCGCGGACCCACAACTCGCCGATACGGGAGAGTCGCGTCCGGTAGGACTTCCCGCGTTCTTCCTGCTCGATGTAGCCTTTCCCACCGGGGCCGAGTCGGTCGACGTTGTAGATGACCTTCGACCGGAAGGAGTCGGTGTACTCTTCGTTCATCTCGCGGGCCAGCGCTTCGGCGAGTTCCGAGACGGACCCGAACTCGCCGTGTTCGCCGAGTTTGAAGAGGATGACCTCCTCGAACGGTTTGACGTTCGAGAAGGAAGCCACGGGGAGTTCGACGATGTGGCGCTCACCGATTTGTTTCGCACCGATGGTCGTCCCGCGTTCGTCGAACTCCGAGAGCAGGTCGGACGACACGTCGAGTCGTTCGCGGATTTCCGCCTCGTCTATCTCGCCCGATTCGAGGATGGACTCGAGCAGGTCCCGACCAGCACGCAGTTCCTCGGCGAGTTCGGTCTCCAGATACTTCTCCGGGGCCGTGTAGTAGGTGTGGATGCGGTCTCTGTCGGCCTGTCGCTCCACCATGATGGAGTGGGCCGCCGTCGCGAAGGCGAACGAGACGGGGCGGGGCATGGCGCTCACGTTCACCCAGACTTCGCCGGGTTTCTCGTCGTCTCCCCGCACCTCGTCGTCGGCGTCGAGTTCGGCGTTGATGAGGTCGTACGCCTGCTCGAACGCGGCGTCGTAGTCGTACACGTCGTGGACGACGACGCGTTCTGTCTCCGCGCCGAGGAGGTTCTCGAAGTCCTTCTCCAACTTCCCGGAGAGGTTCATCGAATACTCGACGTTCGCCTCGCTCCCGACAGCCCCTTCGAGGAGGATGACGCGGTCGACGTCCAACTGATCGCGGATGAGAGG
>NZ_LOPV01000133.1 GCF_001469865.1 Haloferax profundi | reverse complement strand
ACCCGACGGGAACGATGTGCGTCTGCATACGTGGTACGTCGGCGGGGAGCTTATAAAAACACCCAGACTACTGACTGTTCAATCGAACATCCGCGGTGTTTGTCCCTCCGTCGTCCCGGACTTATCGAGAATCTACGAACGGGCTAGTAAAAAAAGATACTGCCAGCGTTTGTATGAAACGCCGATAAAATTCGATGATGCGAGGGGGTTAGTGTGGGAGATTCAGGGCGTTAGAGGTACGACCCCTCGAATCTTTCCGAGTTATTCTCTATCGCTTTCTTCAGTGTGCGTTCTCCATACGTTTCGCCAGTGCCGTAGTGTGCTTCATCCCATTTTGCAGTCGACTGACCACGGCTGTCGTAACAGTTGCTACGACGGAAGCACCGGTCCATGAGAAAAAGATCACCTCGGCACCAGAATGCTAGCTTCGAAGCGAGTGCCATGTCCGCCTCGGACTGGCTCGGGTATCCTGAGGTACCTCCCCGGAAAAGCATCCGAAATTCCCGATCGTACTTCTCCGCTGTGTTAAGGATATCGGTGATGGTAGGTCGAGAGTTATCCTCACCGAAGTAGTGGGTATACTCTTGAGCCTGCTGTCTCCCGATTGAGGTGATCGGCGGTGAACTTCGATTATCTTGACTCGGGGTGACTCGTTCGAGTAGTTCGTCTACCTGTTCTTGACTACTCTCGCCGACCTCTGATGTCTGGATAGCGTCTCCAGTGAAGACAAAATACCGATCTTTGTCGTATATCTCAACGCTCACATTCCCATCATCACACAGAGGCAGTTTTCCACCTGGGGAGTCTCCAGCATTCGCTTTGACGATGATGTGTTGTCCCTCACCTGAGACAGACCATTCTATGTACGCGTTCTCGAAGTTCTGGAGTACATCTTCGACCAGTTTGAGACGTTCCGCGTCGTCGATATCGATTCCAGTGAAACCATCTTCGGATGTGAACCGGTATCCAAGAGCGACCCGATCTCCCTCCTCAGTGTTGACACGGGGGGTGCATACCATCTCCACTGCTGTCTCATACGCGGTATCGAAGTCGAGTAGCTCTCGGGACTCGTCAGCCCATCCGCTTCCACCGTTGGGAGCGATCGGCGGTTTACCTTTGTCTGAATCCGAAGGAATCAGAACAACGAGCCACTCCGAGTTCTGCTTTAGAACATCTGGAATGGCATTCGGTTCAGTGACTATGTGGCTGGAGGGTACGGTGCGTTCATAGTCATCGGGCGATACTTCCGTTTCGGTAGTGTCGTGGCTAGACATGTGTGTATACCTGTGTCGCTGAACGGGACGTCTACTACAGACTGAGATATATCTCATCGATTATTCTGCATCTGTCAGCAACCCTCGCTGGGCGACGTCGCGTCAACGACGATTCAAGCTTTGTGAAGAGTAGGAATCTATTCTCCCGCTCTTCGAATGGTCCAAGACACGGTTTGGTATTTAAAATTAGGATGACTCGGGGTCGGTGCTGTTCCGAGTCAACTGCAACTGTGCTCGACTCGGTGTACAACAACACCAGCTATAGAGATAGTTGTAGGAATAGCTGTAGAGAAATGTTTAGCTGTAGCTTTAGGAATAGCTGTAGCTTTATCTAAATATATAGCTACAGGCCCCCATTGATAATCCACAGTACACGACAGGAACTGGTGGAAGATACGCAAGGTGAGTTTACGAACCGGCGGAGTTTGAATAACCGATCTGGATTCTGGTAGTTGTTGATCTTCGGCCCACCCCTTCGAGCAGGTATTTAAAGAAATATTAACGAATCGCACGACAGCAGTCGAATCCGTCTGGTCGAACTACATATCCAAATGACCGTCCTACCAATAGGTATGACAGAACCGACACAACCTCGCAAGGCGTGCCAGTACCAGGTCGAGTTGTACGACGAGCTTGCAGACCCGACTATTCGACCGATACTCGCGGTCGAGCTCGGGAAGGCGAAGTTCAACCAACTCAAAGCTCTCGACGAGTTCCGGAGTGGGCCGTCCATCCCGTGGTCAGTTTCAGAAGACACGGCCACACAGTCCGCGAAGATGACCAAGGCTCGGGGCGAGAACTCAGTACCGACGTACCCGACTACGGAGGAGGGTGGGACGGTGGAGACGATAGATGATGAAGACGACGTGGTCTCGTCGACGTCGCTGAACTCTGCGGAGGGTGTGTGGAAGCGAATCGCCAGCGGTGAGCGCTGGATCGGAGCAATCCCTGTTGGCATGTGCCGACAAACGGAAGATGTCTACCTCCGTGGCTTTCCGTTCCTTATGGGCTTCGAGGACGGACAGCCGAAGGTCATCTTGAACAGAATCCTCACGCGCGACGGAGGTAACATGGGTCGAATCTACGCGAACGAGTGGGCACGACCCTGGGTTATCGCATCGATTCTGGACGCGACTGGGTTCAACATGGACCAGACGACGCTCGTGACGATGAAGGCCAAGAATCCAGACGGTACGGACGAGGACTCAGTGGTCGGGTACCTCGCCGGCAGTGCACGCCAGACAGTCGAGGAACTGATGGACTACCGGGCTGAGCACAACCTACAACCCGACCAGACGGACGAACCCGAACTCTCACACCAGGCCCCCTACGTTCTAACAGAGGTTCTCGGCTACGACTCGAGATTCTCGCTGTACGAACGAATCGGGCATGGTGATTCGATTAAAGATATCATCGCTGTCTTCCAGGGTGAGCGCGACCCAAAGAGCGAGTACCCACCGGACAAAGGGCTCTCGCTGGAGTACTCGCTGAACCGTTGACTCTAAGATAGACCGTTGTCGGTACAACTGATTCGTGTGCCGTGCTGATAACTCGGGACGATGAGGGTCGAGGCGAGAAATGTGTTCGGCTGAGCCGGCTACAGTTCCTTCCACTCGTCGGATTCTTTTCGCATACTGACCGTGT
>NZ_LOPV01000132.1 GCF_001469865.1 Haloferax profundi | reverse complement strand
GGCAGTCCGAGAATCAATCTCGGGTGCAACCTCTGCCCACCAACACACCGCTCTCGAACCGATTTTCTTTCGATTCACCAGTCCGTCCTCGGCCATTTTTTCCAGCCGGTTTCGGACGCCCTCAGAAGTCATCTGTTTATCGAACCGGTGCAGGCCCTCTGCGACTTCTGGGGCGGTGAGAACTGGGTCGTCGTTATAATCGAACACCTTCAGAATATCTTGGTCAGTGATTTTGTTCACGAACCGTCCGCTATCGTCTCGTCCCTGGTTCATGAGTTGTGTATCAGAGCCTGACGTCATATCCGTTTGGTTCGTACCAATCGGAGAGTGTACATCACGAAAAGCCCCTACTAAATCATTCATCCGGCTCTGTTGAAACCTCTGATTTTGGTAGGTGTGGCGGGACACATATAGAGGATGGTTTCAATATTAGTAAAATATAATATTTAGTTCTGAAAAACAGGTAAATATGCACATCCGAAACTATTTCATGATATCTGTCTTACGTATGTTATGAGTGACGACTTTCCAAACCCAGAGTGCTCTCGGGGCCATGACACGACAACAATGCTTCGCTCAGGAAAATCATTCTTTGGTTCAAGAATTCGTTATACATGTCCCACTTGTTCTCGTGTGATACAGGTTCATGTTGGCTCAGGAGAACTTGACGAAGTATTATTTGAGGGTGATATTGACCCGTAAGGAGCGGTGCGGACGAGTTTGATTGATTCTCTGCAGGAGATTCACCTGCTTAATTGAAACCGCGTACTAGCAGCGCGTCAATGATAGATGTTGAACTAATCGTTGCTCCGAGAGTGACATTCCTGTTTCACTTAGCAATTAAGTTGGCTCAGATTCACAGATAGTAAAGTAACCGGTACGCGCCCTGTATTCAGCACGCTCTCGACAAACTATCACTGACTGAGGGTTTCAACAGGGCCATTCAGCCACAACGAGAGAGCTACTAGTCGTCACCTATGGAATGTCATGTGACGAGAACGTAGGCATTCTACGGTGAAATTTTGTGTGACGAGTACACTCTTCCTACCAGAAATACAACCGGGACCTATTTAAAAAAGAAGTTAGGGAACGTTCCCGTCACACAGGACCGGCCTTCGAACTAACGGTGCCGTTCGTGTGACGATATTGGTTAATATAATTTCATCAAGAGGTTGTTTGGTATTATTGGGCGAGATTATCGAGCGCGTCATTCGCTAGTCCGTCTGTCTCAACGTTCTCCTCGCGAGGCACGTGCGAAATATCGAACTGCTCGAATTCACTCACGAGGTCCATCACCTGTTTGTGGCGCTTCTGCATCTTCGAGTCGTTTACATTGTACTCGCCCTGTACTTGCCTCACAATCAGCTCCGAGTCTCCTCTCGCTCTGATTTTTGTGATTCCGAGGTCGAGAGCTCGTTCGAGACCAGCGATGAGTGCCTCGTACTCTGCACAGTTGTTCGTAGTGCGTCCGATTCGCTCCGACCCCTCGTCGACGATTGTGTCACTCGTCGAGATGAGCCAGCCGATGGACGCCGGGCCAGGGTTGCCCCGACTCGCACCGTCGAAATGAAGACCTGCAAAGCTACGCCGTTCGTCGAAAGAACCGTATGTATCAGTCATGATTGCTCAGTAGATGTTGGATTATCGCTCTGTACGGTAGTTCGTCTGTTCCGAGCTCAGTCCGTGCGAACTCGTCTAAATCTTGGACGTCTTGCTCTTGCACATGAATCGTCGAATACGCGGTCATAGAAATCAATTGGGTAGACTGACCCGATACAGCACTGTAGTCGGATCACCAGCACTAAATCCGTAGTCACAGCGCTGTATTTAAACAGAATTCTATAGGATATTGGTTGAGTGATTTGGTCGTTACAGGCCGTCTTTCTACAAGGAAGGTACAGTATAGTGTAGGAGGGTAGAAAGAGGTAGAAGACTACGTTGGGTTCGATAGCGAAGTTAACACGGGGTGTGAGGAACACAAAGGCACGTTGTACTACTCTGCAATAGCGAGAGGCAGTTTGCTACTGAAACCAGAGAGTGTACAATAGTAGACTCGCGGAAGTTGTTTCCGAGGTGTATCGGTTGTTGTTCGTTAGTCGCCGGATTACGGTCGAAACCGTTTCAGTTATTTTCGCAGAATTTCCGGAATGAAAATTCAGCGAGGTCCTCAAGATCGGGGATGTCGCCTTTGTCTTTGTTCTCCGAGATCATCTGTTTCCTCATGGCATCCCAGTAATCAGATGCGAGCGAATAGAAATCGTCGCCTTTCGAGTTCTGCATTGAATCAAAGTCGTCGTACATCTCGACCAGACTCGCACCAATTACTGCACCGTATATGCCTGCGTAGTGGCTGTTGAAGCTCCTGAGACGAACATTTTGCACCTTCCACTCAACAGAACTCCGACGACATTTCGGGACTACATCCAATATTGGTTGAATATTATGCCAT
>NZ_LOPV01000131.1 GCF_001469865.1 Haloferax profundi | reverse complement strand
ACTGTCAGCGAGGGGGACTCGGAAACTCTGACGATCGAATCCAGCCGCGGTGACTACATCGCGGAGATCAGCGCAGAAGGCCTCGACGCTGACGAGCTTGAGGACATCTTCGGTGCGAACTCCGAGTACCTCGCCACGAACGAAGGCGACGACTCGATCTACGTGAACGCCGGTACGGACACCGAACTTGACGGTGACTTCACCGGTATCGACGCCGATAGCTATACCTTCGACGTGGAGGTCACTGACACGACGGCTGCTGACAACG
>NZ_LOPV01000130.1 GCF_001469865.1 Haloferax profundi | reverse complement strand
AATATTATGCCATTTCGCCCTATCCGTAGGGTCCACTACGTATCCTCTTTTGATTTCATCCACCGGTGAGTCGACAAACCAACTATCGTGCCCCCAGTGGATATCCCAGAAGTGGTCGTATCGCTGCTCCGCCTCCCCTTCGAGATCATTTGCATAGAATGTCGTCACAGGACCTGAAAAACTGCTCTCACTGGGTAGAGTCTCGATGCCAACAGGAGTCCCTGCATGACTCTGGTACACCTCTTCTTGCCCAGGATTCGATATCGAGGATGCACAGTCTTCACTCAAATCGAACCAGCGTTCGATACTGCGCATATTCTGGCACTGTTCGTCTTCACTACGGTTGCCATCCGGTATCCGCGATGGCGTGTGGTTTTCGTGCATGTCTATATCGATGTGCCACTGAACAAGGTCACGTCAGCCCGGACGCACAGTCCTTCCAGTCGGTAGAGCTACCGCTGGAAGTCCAGGGAACACTATCTGGCAAACTGTGAGGCCGAGGCGAGCGTCCAGTGGCGTCTTCTGTTATCTTGTGGTGTAGGCATGTTCGGTTTGCCTGCACCCGGTAGAGACACGCAATCGGGGTTGGAACAAAAGTATTCAGATGACTCGTACCTTGGATTTAATCTGATGCAAGGTTCACTATCTCGCCGTGTTTGTTCAAGTTTTCAATTGGGAGAAATTCAAGGGTTGACCCCCATTCGAGACTTTTATTCCGTGGTGAAAACCCGCCCAAATATAACTTCGTTGGTGCGCGCACAACAATCTCTGCTACTACAGTGGTATCGCATTATGTTTGCACGCGTACTTCGACGTCTCAGCGCCTGCCTGTACAAAGAATGTACAGTATAGTGAAGGTGGGATAGTGAGAAGAGAACTGAGTCAGTTTCGATATCGGGGTTTACACGGGGGTGTAGTGAAACACACAGCACCGCATCCTCAACCCCGTAGTGTTGAGACAGAATTGGTTCAGCGACACATGAAGCGTTACAGAGCTCATAGACCGAATGAGAGACTGGTCTGCGACCAGCAGGTTATATTCCGATAAACCGCTCGACGAATCTACGGAACCACCGAGACTCAGTCGTGTCCTCACCGAGTTCCTCTTCCACGAGCTCGTCGAAAGCCTCCTCCAGTTCTACATCGCCTGTCAGAACCCGCTCAATGAGTTCCTCTCCCCGTTCGTAGCCAAGGATGAACTCACCTTTGATGAACGAGACGAGAATGAGTTTGTGGATGACTGCTTCGTTCTGCAGCAACATTCTGTTCCATCCCTGCATAAACCCAAGCGTGGCAATTCGAGGTGGATAGCGGATCTCTTCTGCTTCGACGTCGACCATCTCCACCGGATAGGCGAGCTTATCCACGACAACCCTTCGGAGAGCCATCGAGAGTGGGAACATCAACAAATACAATGATAGAAGAAGTCCGACACCAGCGAGGAACGAGATACTTCCTACAAGGAGAGCAAGAATCCCCACACCCACTCCGATTAGAATCTCACCGATAGCGTGTCGCCGGCGGATCTTGGAGTGCGTGCGTTTAATGTCCGCTAGGAGTTCTGCCTTCTGGGGTGACGCAACTGCAACCTCGCTATTTGTGACGTACATTTTACGGAGATCTCGCCGGAACCTCACCATCTCGTCACCGATATTTCGGTCGAATACGTATCCAATTCGCCCGATACCGAAACCACGTGATAATGCGTAGCCCCCAATCCGAGGGGCAACAGTGGATAGTATAATTCCGCCCGACACGACCTTGCTTTGTATATCGACCTTCAGTAGGTCGAAGACTGGTTTGAGGAACCGAGCGATAACCAATATGGTGCCGACAGAATAGACTATCGTGAGAATCAGCCACTCTTCGTACCATCGCGTTCGCGGGTGAGGAATGGCCGAGATAAAAACCGCGAATAGAAATAAATCGAATACGGGACTAGTCAAGCGGTTAACATTACAGATGGATTCGGTGTACAAGAATCCTGCTGACGGTTGGGTTAAACCCACATGCTAACTGTCCCGACGTTTCAGCCTCTGTATCCACAAAGAAGGTACAGTATAGTAAGAGGGGTCGGTGAGAAGAACACGGAGTCGTTTACGACATCGGAGGTTCACACAGGGTGTCTAGTGGAACACACAGCACCGCATCCGCGAACCAGTAGTGTTGAAAAACATAATACGTCACCCAAGAGAACACCTGTTTAACATGGATTCCGAACAGGAGACTCTGACCGGACTGGGTCCCGGACAGGAGACTCTCGATCTCGATACTCTCGAAACACACCTGTGGGGTGCTGCTGATATCCTGAGAGGTAGTATTGACGCATCTGATTACAAGAACTATATTTTCGGCATGCTGTTCCTCAAAAGAATCAACGACCGATTCGAAGAGGAAACCGAGGAAATCTCTGAAGAGCACGATATCCCGAAAGAGATAGTCGAGCAAGATCGCGACCTCCACACCGAGTTCTGGGTC
>NZ_LOPV01000129.1 GCF_001469865.1 Haloferax profundi | reverse complement strand
GGAACGAGCTCGATGGGACCACATCAGCGCTCAGGAGTCCGACATCGGTGCGACGCTCAACAAGGCACTCGAAGCAGTCGAGGACGAGAACGACTCGATTGCCGACCGAGTACTCACCTCCGTCGACTTCAACGACAAGGACCGCCTCTCCGACGCGACGCTCGACGAGCTCGTCACTCACTTCTCGAAACATCGATACCGAAACGCCGACCTCGAAGATTCGGACATCTTCGGTCGAGCCTACGAGTATCTGATTCGGCAGTTCGCAGACGACGCTGGGAAGAAAGGA
>NZ_LOPV01000128.1 GCF_001469865.1 Haloferax profundi | reverse complement strand
AGGTTCGCCAGGAGTCCGGTGACGCCGACAACATCTCGCTCTACGGTCAAGAGAAGAACCTGAACACGTGGGCCATCGGTGAGATGAACCTTCTCTTGCACGAGATGCAAGACGCCCAGATTGCGAAGGGTGACACGATTCGAGAGCCGAAGTTCGTCACCGAACACGGCGAATTCGAAGTCTTCGACCGCGTCGTTGCGAACCCCCCCTGGAACCAGAAATCGTGGAATAAGTCCTGGGTCGACGAGAATGAGCCATACAATCGGTTCCCATACGGCCTGCCACCATCC
>NZ_LOPV01000127.1 GCF_001469865.1 Haloferax profundi | reverse complement strand
GTTCGGAGAAGAAGATTCGCCGACCAGTTCTCGAAGACGACCTCGTCGAGGCAGTCATCGCGCTCCCGGAGAACCTGTTCTACAACACTTCTTCGCCAGGATGCCTTCTCATCTTCAACAAGGACAAACCCGCAGAGCGCGAGGGTAAGGTCCTGTTCATCTACGCCGAGGACATGGAGCTTCGGGAGTCTGGTGTCCAAATTTTCGAGGAGTTGTCGAACCAGAACCAACTTACGCAGGACGGTGTCGACTATCTGGCCGAGACGTATCTCACTGGGCGTGAAGAAGACCACCACAGTCGGCTGGTCGGCCTCGATGAGATCGAAGAGAACGACTGGAATCTGAACGTCCCACGCT
>NZ_LOPV01000126.1 GCF_001469865.1 Haloferax profundi | reverse complement strand
CTACGTCGACACAACCGAACCTGAGGAACCCATCGACGTGAGCGAGATACTTCGGGAATTGGATGAGCTCACTGAGGAACGCCGGAAGACCGATGAGGAACTGCAGCAGTATATGAAGGGGCTGGAGTACCGATGAGTGAGGCTGTAGGTCAGTCTGACCTTCGAGAGGGTTACAAAGAAGTCCATATTGGGCCAAAATCGTTCGAGATACCCGAAGAATGGAGTGTCAGAACGATTCCTGACCTCTGCAACCTCGATACGGAGTCCTTCGACGCGTC
>NZ_LOPV01000125.1 GCF_001469865.1 Haloferax profundi | reverse complement strand
TGAGGAGACGTTCGAGTACATAGATATCGAATCTGTTTCACAGGGGACTATCGACCAGTCAAAGACGATTCCTGTTGAAGATGCTCCGAGCCGTGCAAAACAGATAATTAACGAAGGAGATACACTCGTCGGCAAAGTTCGTCCCTATCTCCAAGCGTTCGCTCCAGTGGATGAGGAGCACGACGGAAAAGTATGTTCGACCGGTTTCGCGGTACTATCTGCTAAAGAAGCTGTTTCCTCGTCGTACATTACGCAGGCAGTCCTCAGTAAATACTTCCTCGATCAGATGACGAACCGAATGACAGGTACAAGTTATCCTGCAGTCAATAAATCTGACTTCCAAAACGTGCGCTTGTTTGCCCCGCCACTCTCCGAACAGCGCCGAATCGCCGAGATTCTCACGACGGTTGACAAGCAGATTCAGCAGACAGACAAAGTCATCGAGACGGCCAAAGAATTGAAGCGGGGACTAATACAGGACCTGTTTGAAAAGGGAATTGACCAGAGTGAACTCACAGAGGTCCAGGTTGGTCCACGAGAGTATCGGTTACCAAAAAGTTGGACTGTCGTACAAATCGGTGAGGCCATTGATGATAATCTCATTACGGCTCACCAGGATGGGAACCACGGCAGCCAATACCCCCGGAAAGATGAATTTGTAGATGAAGGTGTCCCATATCTCTCGGCGAATATGCTATCTGGTGGACGAGTTGACTTCTCCGAGGCAAAATACCTAACACCAGAACGTGCAAGTCAACTCCGAATCGGCTTCGCAGAAGACGGCGACGTCCTCCTTGCTCATAATGCCACTGTTGGTCGTTGTGCTATATTAAAAACAGATACAGAGACAACAATAATTGGAACTTCGCTTACATACTATAGGTGCAATGACGAATTATTACATAATAATTACCTGATGGCATATTTCCAGAGTGGACTGTTTCAAAAGCAATTAGAAGACGTTATGGGTCAATCAACTCGAAACCAGGTTCCGATTACGAGACAAAGAAATCTCGACCTGGTATTACCCCCCGTAGACGAGCAGCGTGAAATTGCAGATATTCTGTCGTCGGTTGACGAGAAGATTCGGGAAGAATTGCGTTGTCGCAAAAAACTCCAAGAACTCAAACGGGGCCTCATGCAGGACCTCCTCACT
>NZ_LOPV01000124.1 GCF_001469865.1 Haloferax profundi | reverse complement strand
TCTGAACCCATGGATCGACGACAACAGTCTCAACAAAGTTGTCCGTGAGATTCAGACAGTCGCTGGCACGAGCACGATGGATGAGAACGAGAAAATCCATCAGAAACTCATTCGTCACACTACCGTCGAAAAGGATCTCGGCCACGGAAAGAAACACCAGACTGTCCACTACATCGACTACGAGAACCCGGAGAACAACGACTTCCTCGCAGTCAACCAGTTCAGCGTCGAGGGAAATACCGAGACCATCCGCCCGGACATTGTCCTCTTCGTCAATGGTCTACCCCTGGGCGTCGTCGAGTGCAAATCCCCAACTATAGCGGAGCCTCGCAGTGAGGCACTCAAACAACTCCAGCGTTACCAGAACGAACGAACCGCTCGGGGCAAAGAGGGTGCCGAGGAGCTCTTCCGCTATAATCAGTTCTCAGTCGCGACCTGGTACGAAG
>NZ_LOPV01000123.1 GCF_001469865.1 Haloferax profundi | reverse complement strand
GGGGACCTACGGGACACCCAAGGGCCAATACAAACCCTGGCGCGACCCGTACCCAGTCGACGATGACTATCTTTCCGAACTCTTCGACGTCGACTACGTCTCCCCTCAGCACCGAATGCTGTACGCGCTGTTCGAACCCGAGCGACTCCTCGACCAACTCCGACACTTCACTGTCTTCGAGACGAAGCAACGGGGTACAGTCAAACTGGTCGCCCGATACCAACAGTACCGTGCTGTCCAGAAGGCACTCGCACGGATCAACCACCGTGGCTCACGTGAAGCCCGAGGGGGCGTCGTCTGGCACACGCAGGGCTCCGGGAAGTCGCTCACGATGCTGTTCCTCGGACTCAAACTCCGTCGTGAGAAGGCCGACCCGACACTATTGCTCGTGACCGACCGCACGGCACTCGACAAGCAGATTCACGCGACGTTCGAGCGGTGTGACTTCCCGAACCCGAAGCGGGCCGAGGACATCGACGATCTCCGCGACAAATTGTCGAGTCACGCTGGCGAGACGATTACGACGCTCATCCAGAAGTTCCAACTCCACGAGGAGGAAGAAGGCGAGTTCCCGGTCCTCTCCAGAGACGACAACATCTACGTGATGGTCGACGAGGCCCATCGAACCCAGTACAAGAGCCTCGCGAACAACATGCGGACTGCGCTCCCGAACGCCTACTACGTCGGATTCACCGGAACCCCAATCGAGAAGAAAGAGCGCGACACTCGGCGGACCTTCGGGAACTATATCGACACCTACACCATCGACCAGTCGCTCGAAGACGACACCACCGTCGAGATTCTCTACCAGGGTCGGCTCGCAGATATCCACCTCGAAGGAGCCAATCTCGATCGTATCTTCGACCGAGTCTTCGCTGAATATGACGAAGGGGAGAAGGCGGAAATCAAGAAGCGATACGCTCGCGCCCAAGACCTCGCTGAGGCAGAATCAAGGATCAAGCACGTTGCACTCGACATCATCGACCACTTCGAGAACGAGATCGCTCGCCCGTTCAAGGGGATGGTCGTCACGACAAGCAAACGAGCAGCGATTCGCTACAAGAAGAAGCTCGACCAGTTCAACGGCCCAGAGTCGCGCGTCGTCATCTCGCAGGGGCACAACGACCCCGAGGAAGTCAAGGAATGGGCCCCAAGCGACTCCGAGCTCAGCGAGTACAAAGACTCGTTCGTCGACGAAGACGGCGACGTCGAGCTCCTCATCGTCTGTGATATGCTGCTGACTGGATTCGACGCCCCGGTCGCTCAGGCGATGTATCTCGATAAACCCCTGAAAGAACACAGTCTCTTGCAGGCCATCGCTCGCGTGAATCGTCCATACTCGGAGAAGAACCATGGCATCATCATCGACTACTACGGCGTCTCAGACGACCTACGAGAGGCGCTGGCGATGTTCAGCCAGGAAGACGTCGAACGGGCCATGGTCCCCCTGGAAGACAAGCTCCCCGAACTGGAGGCGTCTCACCGGAGGGCGAAGTCGTTCTTCGACGACCTGTCCGAGATGGAAGCGTGTCTACAAACGCTCGAACCCGATGACACCCGTATCGAGTTCCAGAATGCGTTCAGGCGGTTCTCGAAGCTGATGGACATCATCCTCCCCGACCCGTTGGCGAACCCATACAAGGAGGACCTGAACCGACTCAGCGAGATTCACGCCCGTGCAAAGCAGCGCTTCCGCGATGACTCGATGAATCTCGAGGGGTGTGGCGAGAAAGTCAGAGAGATAATTCAAGATCACCTCAGCTCGTCTGGCATCGAAATCCTCAACGAAGAGCCAGTGTCGGTGATGGACGCATCCGAATTCGACACGAAACTTGATCAACTAGAGGACGACGAAGCACGGGCGAGCGAAATGAAGCACGCAGTAAACTACGAGCTCAACGTCCGGTACGACGAAGACCCAGTCCACTTTGGGTCACTCCAAGAGCGCGTAGAGGAACTCATCGAGCAGTACCGCCAGAATCGCTACTCGGACAAAGAGATCATCGAGGAGCTCCGTGGCGTCCTTGACGAGATACGGTCGCGAGACAAGATGGCCCACGCGAAAGGACTCTCGAACGCCACAGAACTCTCGTTCTACCACTCGCTCGAAGACATCATCCGCAATGGTGAGCGGGACATCGACGAAGAACAGCTGATAGAACTCACCGGCAAGCTCATCGACTCGGTCGAAGAGCAGGTGGACGTCGTCGAGTGGAAGAAGAAGAACAACATCCAACAGCAGATTCGGATGCAGGTCAAAATCGTCCTGTACGGATCGGGCCTAGACCTGACCGATGAGGAACGAGACAAACTCACGAACCAGGTGATCGAGCTCGCGCGGACACACTACGAATGACCCACAAGTACTACATTGGACAGACGGTCATCCCGTACGAAATCGACTGGTCTCAGGACCGGTCGACCATCACGCTCTCGATGGAAGAGTCGATGGAGCTCCGAGTCAAGGCTCCGATGCGTGCCACTTACGACGAGGTTGAGTCCGTCTTAGACGACAAACAGTCCTGGATATTGGAGAAGCTATACGGACTGAAGGAGCAGGTTCGGGCACCGGCCCACCGAGAGTTCGTGAGCGGAGAGAAACTCCCGTATCGTGGTCGACAGTATCGACTCAAAGTCGAGGAGGCAGACGTCTCAGACCCAACACTGTCCTTCGACGGCCACACATTCACACTCGAAGTCCATCGATTCGACAAACCCGGTGACGACGTCAGCATCCGCCGGAAACGCCAGGCGGTCGAAGATTGG
>NZ_LOPV01000122.1 GCF_001469865.1 Haloferax profundi | reverse complement strand
GATCTCGCCGAGAGAGCAGAGAGATACGCACCAAAACTCGGTGCTACGGACGTCAAGGTCGAAGTGACTGGACTCGAAGACAGGTGGGGTGAGTACCAAGATGGACGGGCCAAGCTCCACTGGCGACTGATTCTTGCACCAGTACGTATCCAAGACTACGTGGTAATTCACGAGTTGGCTCACAAGAAGCACGAGGAACACAGCCCCAGTTTCTGGAATGCAATCGCGTCAGTGATCCCCGACTACGAGAGTCGGCAGGAATGGCTCCGAATCAACGGGCGGACGCTGCAGATATAGTCGGAGTTGACGATTCAACGGTTGGTCCAGAACGCATCGGAGCAGATATCGAGAGGACTTGGCTCGACCCACCAATCTTGACGATATCTACGTGGTCAGCGACGAATCGCATTCCTGGAGTCACCGTCCATTCACTCCGTGAGTTTTGTACAATAACTGCCTCTCGAGTATAGTCGCCTGACTCTATCGCCTTCGCGACATCATCATACGACCGGACGTCATCTGGTGACATTTCGTCGAATGACGATTTAATCCACGGGTGGGACATCTGTGAATACTGTTCTCCGTTGGGACCCTGCCGTGTCGAGGAGAATAGACTCGTTCCAACCGGACCTTGTTTGCTTGTGTATTTGGCCTCAATGATTACGATTTTTCCATCTGGCCGTTTGGCGATTAAATCAATGCCTTCGCCCGTTAGTTCCTTCGATCCATCTGAGAGAATTGTATATCCTTTCATTTCAGCCACACGAGGCGCAACCAATTGCTCGCCGAGTTCTCCTTTCGAGTGGGTAGTTTTGAACGATTTACCCCTCGTACCAGCGATGTCATTCAGGAACGCATCGCTATCATCTGGATAGTAAAGAGAGGTTGTAGTCTCTGATGCGGAGCCTCTGACTACAGTCGCACCGCCCGAGTGTTCGACCCCATCGATAGTTCTCATCTGTGTCCTGAGCTCGTTGAACGGAACTGCAGTCCCCCTCGGACCGGATTCCCGTGCGTATCGACTGAGATCGGCGTGGGAGATACCTGGTTCATCGGCAAGCGAAAGGAACGCCCGTAACTCTGTCTCGTCGGAATTCGAAATGTATCTGACCACCCTGTGATCGGTCGTATCCTGACTCAGAATTCGGTAGATACCTCGTCGTTCCGATTCTAGTGATTCGATACGAGATGCTACGATCGCAATATCGGAGGAATCAACCTTCGAATGTCCAGATGCGCGAGCAAGCTGTAGGGCTGCATCAACGCGAGTCTGTGACGGGACGTCTACATTTTCTGCAGCTAATACGTGTCTAATTTCTGGATGTTTATTCAGAGCAGTAGCCGACCGAGGGCCACCACGCTCCAAGAAACGCCTGACGTCGGTCGGATCTGCACGAGACAAATCGTCTAGGGATTCGATAGAAAGTTGTCGCTGAGCGCGATAGATTCGGTGTCGTGAACCAGCATTCTTTGCGGATGACAGGAGCTCTCTTGGTAGTTCAGCCGAACGCCGGAGCGAGAGCACAGCACTGGTGAAGTCATCAACCTTCGTTACTGTTTTTGCCCCCTTAGCCACTCTCCCAGCCTTTCCGACCGAAACCGGTGCAGCCACCGTGATGAGAAATGGAAGTGCATAGCCAGCCTTCCACCCATTTTCGAAGGTCGTATATTCTATACTTCCTGGTTCGAATGCATTGTCTCTGGCTTGTTTTTGCTCAAGGCTCGCGTCCACACTCGCGAGTAGTGCGTCCACAGACCCTCGCTCCACTAATATTTGAAGTGTATTCCAGCTCGTGCCGAGAACGCCAACCGGATCGTCTGCAAGGTACTCGAAGAATTCGATTGCATTAGCAGGCGATTCGACTATACTCTGAATCTCGTCGGCGATGAACGCTTGTACACCGTAAGAGAAACCAGCGTCGTATATGACCTCGGTATCTGGAGCGTTTTCTTCCAAGGTCCTTGCATACCATGACTTGGCATCATCGGGTTGACGCAGACCAACTGTAGTTATCGTATTGCCATTCCGATCGGTTGCCCGAATCTCGCCGTGGGAGTGGAAAATCGGCGTACTATAATAGACGACTCTAACGGAGTGCATTGATCCATCGTCAATACGTTTGCTTAGATTGTACTTTGTGCCAACAATTTCGGTATTTTTGACGCCCGCAGAGTCCGATACATCATACCAAATATAATGCTTAGTTTGTAATGTCAATAAATCATAGTAATAGTGGCTGCGAACGTTGGTAATCTCTGGCGGTTGATTGTCGTACAGCGTTGGGTCTCCAGAACCGTTCAGTTCGATGCCATCTTTGACCCCATCCCGATCTGTGTCTGACTTTGTTGGATCCGTGTGGAGTATCTGTTCTAACGAATCTACAACCCCATCCTCGTCAGTATCGACTTTCAAGGGGTCCGATAAATTCCCACGGTATACACTGTATCTGGGCTCACCACTGTGATTTTGATAAAATTGTACTCGGTCAGTCTGATACGGGTCTGTGGTCCGAATCACTAATGGGCGTTTCGTCCTCTCAAGTGCATCTGAGAGGCCGTCACCATCAGAATCGTAGTGTGTTGGGTCACTAATCAACTTGTATCTCGTCGTTCCCTGCGCTGAGACTCGTACTACTTCATCACCATCAGGTATTCCATCACCATCTGTGTCGGAATCGAAAGGATCTGATCGTATCAGCCCTAATTCAGGGAATATCCCTGCCCGCTCTTCCTGATCTGTGAGTCCGTCTCCATCGCTATCAGCAACGATCTGCAGACTTTCGAGACGAATAGTTGCCCCATTAGTCGCTGATAGTTCGATCAGCGCTCGACCACCGTCTCCGTTTGGGATCTTCGAAGACAGTTGGACCTGAATGGGTTTGTTTTCGTCATAAATGGATCCAGTAGCATTGTATATCTCGGTTGTCTCTCCAGTTGGTCTTCGTAACACAACATGAACCGATGAATCTG
>NZ_LOPV01000121.1 GCF_001469865.1 Haloferax profundi | reverse complement strand
CATCTCGTTCACGTCGTCGACCTACACCCAGCAGGTTGGTGACAAGGTCACCTTCGGCGTTGAGCTCGAAGACACGACCGACGCCTACATCTTCGTTGGTAGTGAAGACGTCAACTACCTCGAAGTGCTGAAGGTCGTTGACGACGACGAAGACGGCGTTGTCAACGTCACCATGAACACGCGTACTGCTGGTCTCGAAACCGGCGATAGCGACAATTCCTTCGAAATCGAAGGCGACGACGAGTTCGATGAGGACTTCGGCACCGATGGCGTCCAGCGTGTCTCCACGTCTGACGACATCAACAACGACGAGATCTCCGCCTCGCTCTCCTCGCCGCTTGAGGAAGGCAACTACGATCTCCGTGCTGCCTCGTCGGCTGACTACGACTCCCTCCCTGACGACAACGGCGACGACCGTGTCGAAGACGAAGAGGACGTCGCTACGCTCGACCTGACTGAGCGGAGTACCGATGCTGTCCAGTCCTGGACTGCAGCGTCCGGTACTGCAGACAACTTCGACGACACTGAGGAACTCCTCAGCGAAGTCACCCAGACGGACACGATCGCTCTCGGCGACCGCGTCGTTCTCCAAGTT
>NZ_LOPV01000120.1 GCF_001469865.1 Haloferax profundi | reverse complement strand
CAGGAAGGGTGACTACTGCACTGCCTCTCACAGAGACATTATTCCTGTAAGGGAGGTATGCATCCAGACTATCTCGAGAATCAGTAGTCAAATTTTCAGGGACTACGTTCACACGAGTTGTAGTAGTAAGACGTTTCGAGTCTATCTTTTTTGGACCCGAGAGGACAAAATACGTGCCATCTCCAGAATAGTTGGCCGAGATGGTGTTGTTTCTGAAGTCAATGGTCGAATTTTGTTCAACAATTGACGAGTTATTTTTTTCGAGCCAATAAATTGCAGTACTATTTGAGGGAACTCCTTTATTTGGAAGTTCGAAGGTAATAGACCCGCCCTTCGTAGGAACGCGTGATCGAGTTCGAACAAACGCTGACTCTGCCGTCATTCGACTATGATTCATCTGAAGAAATGGACGAGTATCCTCTTGCAAACTAATCTCGGAACGACTGCTCACCTTTGTTCGAATTGCAACCCCAAGTTCATCATTCGATATCGTTTTCTCGTTTAATGGCAGCGGTGAGACCTGGCTGACTGTGATCGAAGAAGATTCGTGGCCCACAATATCTACGACTGAAACTGGGCCGAAACTAAGTAATAGAAACGACATGAAAAAGACAAGAACTATTTTTATTTTCCTACCCATAATTCAAACACATATAGTATCGAATTAGATATATCTGTTTCTCAGATATAAAATCTGGCCCAAATGGCCATGTGGTTACTCATACTACACGGAAGTATGGTGAAAGTCGACTCTGAAGGAGGAATCGTGATTCCGAAGGAATTGAGGGAGAAGCTTGGACTCGTACCCGGAACCAGAGTCGAAATCTGGGTAGAAGATGGTAAAGCCGTCATCGAAGCCAAAGACGACTAAATCGATTTGGGAACGAATGGATGAACTCGTAAAGGAGGCTGCCGTCAATAGGTAGGAAGCCGTACGCAACACACGATGCACTGGCAATGAATCACCGCGATAGAATCCCTGGACAGGCTCCCAAAAGTTTGATTCAGGGGCTGAAATTCGTGTTATAATAATCACCGAATAGCGACTGAGTTCTGCAGATTGGAGCTAAAGATATTCCTATATTTTTAGATATAGTTATACCTATAGTCGTAGCCATTTTGCGTGAAAACTCGTGGCCGACAATCATCAAGAAGACAGTTCGAGAGCCAGAGAGATAGAATATCCCAATAGGTAGCTTCTACTCATCATCTTTGTACTATCGCTCTATAGCGGTCGCCTCGTGGTTCGTATATGTCGCCACGCATCTTCAGTTTTTCAAGCAGATCTACAACTTCGTCAGGGGATAGATCGTGTTCCTCATTCGTTCGTTGAACAACCCCGGACGCTGTGACCCATACTTGAAGTGTCATCACTGAGAGGCATCTATTAATGACTCGTGTGCTGGTGAAGGGGCCGGAAACAGCTCTCGCCGATGTTCAGGCAGACTGGGATGAAGAGGAGAATCTCATCGATTCGAATCTCGCATTCTACGATTTGAAGCACCTACAACACAGGAATTACGAGTTTGCCTACCCGACATTTGATTCTCTAAGCAAAGACCCAGTTCAACTCCCTAGTAAAGGCGATGTCATCAATTATCTCCACGGTGGCAACGATATTGTGATCCGACTTCCGAATACATCTAAGTTCCACCTGGAAGGCGAAGATCACGATGGCAACGAGGAGTGGTTTGAGTTCAATCCGTTTGCGTGGCTACCAATCGGCGTTGGACTCAACGAAGAGAAGAGTGGAGATCTCGTCACTGCGGAACCTGAGTGGGAATGGTACTTTGACGATGACTTTCACTGGGAAACAGTTCTTCAGCTTGGTGCTGCAATCAGGAATACTGGTTCCGGATACCACGACCCGCGTCCGCCAAAATCTGGCCCAGCTCCCAAGTCAAGATCAATGCCCCCTCCGTCTGCATACTTTCCGAGTCCTTCCATTCAGGAATTGGCATCCAACAACGTGAACGGCCTTCTCGCTGCTACGGTGAAATTCCGATCCGAGCGCCCTATCAACGGTGGATTCAAAGAGTCGGACGGTCAGATATACTTCCTCCCACCACATCCGTCCCGTGACTCTGGCGAATTCATCCGAGGAATCCTTGAACGGGAATACGGGTTCGATGTTGAGCATCAACCAGACTGGGTGGAACACTACGCTCTTCCCAACGAGGACGAGTTTCGAAATCGAATTGAACAGATAGAGATGGAGATTTCAGATATCGAATCCGGCGTACAAGAGGCCCGTCGGTACAGATCAATTCTGTTCGAGGGGGACGACGAGTTGGAAGAAATGGTTCCAGAAGTTCTCCGAAGACTGGGGCTGGACGTAGATGGTGAGGTTCCGGGTGGTCGGGATGGTGCGATCAAATTAGAAGACCAGACTTTCATCCTTGAAATCACGGGACAAAGCGACGGTGTGGACCATCAAAAAATACGACAGTTGGAGGATCACCTGGATGACACAGCGAGCGAAGGATACGGAACGAATCGGACGGGTCTCCTCATCTTCAATCACTTCAAGTACAGAGACCCTACCAATCGGCAACTGACGACGGCAAATTTCAAAGATCGACTGGAGAAACGGGACTGCAAACTCCTCACTACGGTGGACCTCTACCAGATTCTTTGTGATTATGAGCGCGAAGAAATTGACACTGAGCACGTTGTGGGCATGCTCACTTCGGGCGATACAATAATCCGGGCAAACAACCCTCTCTGCCAATCTGCTGGACAAACCGAGAGCCGTCTCGGACGGTTGCGAAGACGGTTAAGTGAAATCATGTAACCAGAACCACACAACTTGGGGGATGCAATGCCCTCGGATTTCGGACCCAAATGACCATGTCGATTCTTGCACTAATTGGAGGTATGGTGAAAGTTGACTCTGAAGGAAGAATCACGATCCCGAAGGAATTGAGAGAATGCCTTGGGCTCGTGCCCGGGACTACAGTCGAAATCCGGTTGGAAGATGATAAAATGGTCATCGAGCTCGAAGATGATCCTGAACGGATTCTAGAACGGATGGATGAACTCATAGAAGAGGTAGCCAACAATAGACAGGATACCAAGGCATTCGGGAAGCATGATCCACTGTTAATGGATTTCCGGGAGAAAATCCGTGAACAGGCTCAAAAGTCCGACTCAGAGGAAGAGAACAAGTGAACGGATGTGATGATAGTCGTGGAACAATAGCCACCGAATAGCGACTGGGTTCTGCAGATTGAAACTAAAGATATTCCTATATTTTTAGAAATATCTATACCTATAGTCGTAGATACACCGACGTACTTACAAATCGCTCTCGAGGAGGCTCGTGGCTACAAGCTTTTGTGATCTTCTAAAAACGAATGGTGCAAGAAACACGAATTCAGTTCTGTTGAAACCCTTGTAAATGATTGTATGTTGGAATCGTCGTGAATACAGCCAGCGTATCGGTCAAGAAAGTGAGCAGCGAAATCCGGGTTCACTCTCAAGCGAGTGAAAAAGACCTTGTCAATTCTCTTGAACCAAGGTCTCTAACTCATCAATCAAGTTTTCAATTGCGTCAATCAGATCCTGTTTTGTCGCTTCTCCTGATCCTACATCATACTCATCCTTCACCCACCGTTCTACGGTTCTCAGGAGGTCATTCTCTAACTTCTGTTTCGCCTCTTGGTACTCTTCTGCTTCTATTTTCTCTGCAATTGCACTGATTTTGTTGTTTAATGCGCGCCGTCGTTGAACTGGTCGATTAATGAATCCGATATCAGGGATTTTTGCGAGAGTGTCAGACAGAGCGTCAGTATTCGCCTCGAGGAGAACATCTCCCGTTAAGGCAACCCCTCCTGCATAAATAACTCCCTCCGCTGCTGCCAAACTCACTTGAATCAGGATACCCCGACCAACATAGACACTCGTCAGTAGGCTCCCATCCGCTGCACTAACGATATGTACGTTGCCTGAAGAACCACCAACGTAGAGATATCCATCCACAAGTATGGGGCTTCCAAGAGCTTCGCTTGAAAAGGTTGTAAGCCACTGCTCAGAACCGGTGACAGCATCTAATGCAAATAGATTGTCACCTGCGTCAGTGCCATAAACAGTTGACCCGTCTGTTACGACAGATGTGTATGTCCCAGTCGGACCAGATAAATAATTCCAGTTTTCGGCACCAGTAATCGCATCTACAGCATAGATGTACCCATCATTACCTCCGAAGTATACGGTGTCATTCGACACTGTGGGCGCAGACCCCACATCACCCCCCGTTTCAAAAGCCCAAACCTGACTTCCATCATCTATATCAAGAGCATACAGGTGATCATCTTTTGACCCAACAAATACTGTGCTACTGGCAACCGCGGGAGCAGAAAATGCGGGGTCTATCGCAGCGTTCCAGAGTTCAGACCCATCAGATGCATCTAGTGCATAGAAGATTCCTGTGTCAGCTACACCTGGTGACCCCACATATACCACCCCATTTTCGACAGTTGGTATCCAAACATTAGCCTCTAGTTGAAAACTCCATAGTTCTGTACCGGTTGTCGCGTCTAATGCGTACACCTTATCCCCAGGCGCAGCAGCACTAGCACCACCGAAGTAGAGAACGTTGCCAACAATACTGGCAACCGGTAAAAATCCAGTAGGTCCTAAATCAAATACCCACTTTTGACTACCTGTCTCTGCATCTAGAGCTTGCATTTTGCCGTTTGAGCCATGGTACACCGTGTTATTGCTGACTACGCTGGTTCCAATTTCAGGAGTTTCCCATAGCGTTTCAAGGTTA
>NZ_LOPV01000119.1 GCF_001469865.1 Haloferax profundi | reverse complement strand
CGACGATTCGGTCCCCGAATAGTCGTGTTTCTACCCGTATTTGCAGCATCATACTGGAAAGTTGGCCAATCTCCCTCTATCTGCGCACTCACTTGTTTTGTTCCCACTGATAAGGGACCCCCAACCATGGATGCAAGGAGAATACCTTTGAGAACAGTTCGCCTACTCGTCTTCGGTTGTCTGTCTTTCGTGTCTTCGAAAGGAGACAAGATTTTCTTCCCAAGACCTCGGTCACGAATCGTCGAAGAGCCGTCTGTGCGTTGTGTTGACATACCATTAGAATATATGCTTGGCATTTCCAATAGTAATACAGAACATTTGCTTTTTTCATAGACTGTTAAATTGACCTTTGTCGTGCCTTTTCAATTCCTCAATCTCATTCAACCGTGTGGAATACTTGCTGAACGAATAGATTCATTCCGTGATATTTTGCACGCTACTCCTGTCACGTCTTGAGGGCACCAATGGTGTCTGGATTCTGACAATGGCCAGAAATAGGTTTCAATCTGGGTTCAGACAACCCCGTGAAAACTCACTATTCGAACCAACCGAGAATCTTCGCCACTAATGACGTAGTAATATTATCTGCAAAATTATATATGGAATTGATATGTACCAGAATTGAAGTCCTATATGAGTGAGAGATACTGAATGACAGGCCAGAGTAAAAGTGAGTGGACGCACAGCAAGAACGCTGGCCAGCTCTTACACACGAAAAGCCAGGTTCTGTTAGAAGCAACCGAAGACTTCCGTCATGTTCTGGACTGTTTCGACAACAGTCCGAATATCCCCAGGGCAGTGATTGCACTGGGAATACTATCGAAGGGGGTCAGCTCGAGCACCCACAATGATCGCGAGCTACAGGAAATCGTCTCGATGTGGGCTTCCACTTACCCCAAGAAATCCTACCCGGAAGACGTAGTGAACGTTGTATTGTGGTATCTACAGCAGGTGAAATCTGGCCTGAGCTCACAGCAGAAGAGATCCATCGGACGTCATCTATCTTCGACTGGTCTCAACGGTTCTGTGCCGACCGATACTCGGGGAGAATCATCTACTGAGAGAAGTTCTGAATCACCTCCAGAAAAGAAGTCGAAGTCATTCCAAGACTCTCAGGGACAGCATTCGAAAGACAATCCGTCGAAGCCAAAACCAAAGCCCAGCCTACCGAACGATCTGGACGGAATCGTCGTAGACTACAATGCCAACCGTGGGTTCGGATTCATCATGACCGTCGATTTAATGCAGTACAATCCCAGTGGAGACAACGAACCGAAGGAACTCTTCTTTCACGTGAGTGAATTCGACGGTCGGCCAGAGAAGGGGCAGCACGTCAATTTCGATGTGGGATTCGGAGATAAGGGCCTGAAAGCCGTCGACGTCACAGTGGTTGCAGAAGCAGGTGAACTGTCTGTCGAAGAGTGGGAGGAACTCCCCCGCCTACCTGGATTCTGGGAGACAGACAAACCGGAGACAATCTACCGTTTCGGCAGGAAAAGAAACCCGAGATACCACAATCGGTTGTGAGAAATCTATTCTATATCATCTAACAATTCAATAATTAAACCTTCATCAGCCAGCGCTACGCAGACGAGAGCCTCGTAATAATGACGATTCTTTTCAATTTTCTTTTTACCGTCTATAGTCCGATATGCATTGACCTTTTCATACAAGTCATCAACTCTCTTCGCTGTCTCCTCAGTCAAATGCATTTGAATTTTCTCTTTATTTCTTATAGTAGTCATTATTGAGAATTTTGTAAACATTTGTCCAGATTTCTATTCGACACTGCCTGCCGGGAATGAGGTAGTAGCTTCCCCACGAACTGGGACGTTTTACTAATCACCATATTCGACATCTGAAACCACAACACCTTATATTTTCACCCCTAAAGTTGTTGTAACAATAATTAAGTATCAAATTCCCATATCAATTTATTTCACATCTAATTTTGACCTTTTTGCCACCCTATTGAGTGAAAAGGCAAAGTATCTATAAATTTTGTAGGAATTCTCTCCGTTGCTCCACTTTCACCTCCTCAGATCGGCGATCATAATGTGCCTCCAGTACATCAGGGCTAACATTCATTCGATCACTCACAACCTCAACAGGAACATCTTCTGTGAGGTGGTGAGTGATTGCACCTCGTCGCCATGCGTGAGGACTTCGGGATGATGGACAGACAGAAGGAGCCTTACTCGGTCCAGAGATCGCGTTACATGAGTCGACGTCGTGTCCGTGTGGACAACTACCCCCATTGTACTGGCAAGGGTGCGTCCATCTGTAGCAAGTTTCTCTGATCGTTGACCTAGATATTCGACCAAATCTTGTAGTGAGCAGTGGGTTACGCCCGCGCTCGTCAGTCACATCGTGCCGATTATAGTCAAGATAGTCATTCAACACCGAACACGTGTCCGGGCTCAGTGCAATCAGTCGCTCTCCCCTATGCTGATTCTTAAGTGGTGTTCCATCTCTGTGTTTCGCCCGTATGCGTTCATTCTCACGATCGTAGTCCTCCACATCAAACGATCTTACTGTCCCTGAACGGGCCCCACACCGCCACAGGAGCGTTAGAAGTGTGTGGTGGAGTGATGCGTAGTTGAACCGAGCGAGATGTTGTAAGATAATCTGTGCCTGTTCAGACTCGATCAATACATCCCGCTCTCTATCCCCCTGTGTCAACGTGGGTGATAGAATCTTATTATGAAGATCGGGCTCAACAGCATCTACTGACTCGCAGAATTTTATGAACGACCGAAGGGTGTCGAGTTGCCCTTTCAGTGAGACTGAATTCAAATCCTCTGCACGGGATTGCTTGAACTCAAGTAAATTTCGGCCTGTGAGCCCGTTGAGGTTGTCGATATCTTCCGAATCACACCATTCAACGAATTGGTTCAGCTTGTATCTGTACGACTTCAGTGTTCCCTCAGCTAACTCTGCCTCTCTATCAGTGAGATACAGGTCGACCCCTCTGTCTGGAGAGAGTGGTTCCAGCGGTGACATTGTTTGTATACCCAGACCGAGACGCGGAGAGAGGCGGGGCGGACGCGATGAGTCGGTCGTAGTCGAACCCGACGGGAACGATGTGCGTCTGCATACGTGGTACGTCGGCGGGGTAGTTATAAAAACTACCAGACCCGTGTCGTCTGGTCCAACACCGCTCAGAACACGTTGTTGCGGACGTCGTCCGGGTCGACGTTCCGTTCGTCGAGATAGACGTACGCCTCGTAGCGCGAGGAGTCGTACTGCAGGTCGAACTCTTCGATGGACCCCGAAAAGCGATATCGGTCGCCGAGGAAGTGCGCCCCGCCCGCGTCGTCGGGAATCGGTCCCGTCTCGTTCGTCACGGTCATCGTCCCGTCGCCGTTGTCCGTGGGCGTGTCGTCCGAGTCGGCCGAGAAGTCCCCTGAGTCAGTGTCGGGAGACACCTCCGTCGTCGGGGTCCACAGTTCGTACGAAATCGGCCCGTTCGCCGTTATCATCACCGAACGGTCGGGTCTGAACTCCCCGATGTCGTCGACTAACTCGCCGTCGTCGTCGGCGTCGCGTGTGGACCCCACGTGCGACCCATCGACGTAGAAGTGCACGTCGTAGCCGTTGGTTTCGAGTCCCCACACCTCGACGATTTCGCTCACGCGGTATCGGTCACCGAGATACCTCGTCCCCCCGGCGTTCTCTAGGGGGCCCGTCTCGTCGCGCATCCTCGAGACGGCCTCGAACCTCGGCGACTCGACCGCTTCGTCGCCGTCGGCAGAGAAATCTCCGCCGTCCGTGTCGGGTTCGAGGTGCCCGTCGACGGTGAGCGTGTACTCGACAGGACCGTTTGCTGCGAGAGTGATCGTCCGCATCTCTGTCTGTGTCGCTCCTCTCGGCGACCCCGCGACGACTCCGGTCGAGAGTGCCCCGCCGCCGAGTCCGAGTGCGGCCGTCTTCAACAGTGCTCGTCGATTCATCGGCGTTGCCACCTCACGTCCGGCGTCGGTCTCCGCTGGTCGATGCTGTCTCCCCACATACGACATTCGACAATCCAGAGTCACTTGACGCTATTTCAGGGCCGGCAGAAAGTGTCTCGAACGTCACTCTCGCTCGAACTCACAGGAGGGGCCGGGACCCAACAGTCACGTGTTCGAGACGAGAACACGTTCACCTCCGTCGCCACCCCGTCTTCCCGACGAGCCACTCGATTGGACGAGGAAACAGACGGTGGAGTGTCGCGACGACCCGGAATCGACGTGGAATCAGGACAGTTCGTCGACTTTCGACGACGCTTTCGACGATGGCGTCTGCGACGTCTTCTGGACTCAGTAGTGGAAAGAGCCTACTGATGGAGGGCAATCGCTCCCTGCTTCCCGGATTGTGTTCCCAGTAGGGTGATTCGACCTCTGCCGCCACGACCAGTGTAACCACGATATCTGTATCCCGGAGGTCGGCCTGCAACGCCTCGGTGAATCCTCGCATCGCCCATCGGGCCGTCGCATAAGCGACTGAACCGGGCCACGGGGCCATCGCAGCAGCCGAGGTGAGGTTCACGATATGTCCCTCGTTCCGGGCGAGGAGATGGGGAACGAACGTTCGCGTAACGTCGAAAGCGGCGAAGTAAGGGGCGGCCATCATCCGGCGGGCGTCGTCCGGCGTCGTCTCTTCGATTGCGAGGAATTCACCCGAGCCCGCGACGTTGACGACGATCGTTGGATGACCGACCTCGTCTCGAATCGTGTCCGCAACCTTCGCGACTGCGTCAGGCTCCGTGAGGTCGACTGGATACGGAGTGGCCGTCCCACCGTGGTCGATAATCTCTTCGGCGACTTCCACGAGTTTCGACTCGGTCCGGGCCAGTAACACGACGTGTGCTCCTTCACGACCGAATGCGCGGGCTGTCGCCGCACCAATCCCGCTCGATGCACCAGTCACGAGTACGATTCGGTCTGTGAGATTCATCGGCTCCTCTAGATATTCGTCACCTCTATGTTAGATAGTTGAAATATTGAATCATTCGAGGGTTCTCGTCCGGTGAGACTCGCTAGAGACGTCTGGGCCGCCCCGTCGACTCTCACTACCAAACGTGAGTTCGAGGAGAAGAGAAGAGGTTCGTCGTCGCCGTCGGTCTGGAGGCTGGATTACAGAGTGACAGTCGTGTCTCAACCTGACCGATTTCACGTCACTGCGCTCCCGGAAGTCACCGTTCAGCCCACCGATTCCACCCCAACCACAGACCAACACCGACGACGAACGCCACGCCCAGATTGACGACCACACCAAGGATACCAATCCCGACGACCAGCACGTACTCGTCCGTCTTCCGGATACTCGTCCGGCCGAGTTGGAGGGCGATGACCGTCAGCACGACGCCCAGCATCGCGAGTGGGTACGCGGCGACGAGTTCGACTGCCACGAGGGCAACGACGACGTATCCGACGCCCAGAATCACGTTCGCGGCGGCGGTCCGAGCGCCGAAGGCGTACTTGCCGGCGACACCGCCGCTTCCGTGGCACATCGGGAACCCGCCGAAGGGGAGCGCCGTGAGATTCATCACGCCCATACTCGTCGCGAGTTCGTCGGCCGAGACGTCACGGTCGAAGTAATCCGCGAGGAGGACGGACGTGGCGAGTGCGGCGTTACCGACGGTCATCGCCAACTGGCCGGCGGCACCCTCTACTGCCGAGACGGTCACGCCGGCAGGAGAGACGAGGAACGCTCCATCGAGCGAGGGGAGCGTCGGTGTGGGAAGACCGGTATGAAACGCGGCGATACCGCCACCGACGAGGAGAACCGCGAAGGCGCTCAAGTTCCACCGACCGAGGAGAACCGCGAGGACGACGATACCACCGGCGAGGGCGGCCAGACGAGGCTCCGAGAACCCGAGTGAGAGGCCTGTTTCGAGCAAGACGAGAGCGACGCCGAACTGGACGCCGCGGACGACGGGTGCGCCGATGTACTGACTCACGCGCTCGAGTGAGTTCGTCTGACCGATACCGAGTAAGACGACACCGAGGAGGCCCCCAGCGACGAGTGCTTCAGTCGTCGTGACGGTGCCCGCGAGGACCAGTGCGGCCAGCGCTTTCATCGGTTCGACGGACAGTGGAACGCCGTAGTAGAGACCCCAGACGATTTGGAAGACGCCGAACCAGACGAGGACGAGCGTCAGCGAGAGGTCCGACAGAAGCGAGAGTGCGACGACGATAGGGAGGACCGTAACCGAATCCCCTACCGCGCCCGTGAACTCGTTCCACGTGAATTCGAGGGCGAGGTTGTCGCGTGAGAGGAACGAGACGCCCATGGCGGTACATTTTCTGTGGTTCGGTAAATGTATTTGCGTAACAATAGCACACCACACAGACCACAGAACGTAACCAGATAGGGTTTCGCAAGTGAGAGAACGGCCCCGACGCGGTGGTCAGCGAGTTGCCAACACGCCCGCCGTCTCGACGACCGTCGCAAATTCGCCGTTCAGGTGCGCCAGCGCAGTCCGGTGCATCTCGTCGGCGGAGTAGTGCGTTCCGTCGTGGCCGTCGCGGTCGAAGGTCGCAACCGCGTCCTCGGGGAGGAACACCTCGAACCCGAGGTTTTCGGCCATCCGCGTCGTCGTCGAGACACAGTGGTCGGTCGTGAGACCGCAGACGACGAGCGTCGTGTAGCCGTGGTCGCGGAGCCACGATTCGAGGTCGGTGCCGACGAACCCGCTGTTGACGTGCTTCGTGAAGACCGGTTCTCCATCGACCGGTTCGGCTTCTGGCTTCCAGTCGAAGCCCTCGCTATCGCTCCGGAGCGGTGAGTCCGGTTCCGTCGAATCGTGTCGGACGTGGACGACAGGCGCGTCGGCGTCGCGCCACGCGGCGAGTAAGTCGGCGACACGCGCTTCCATCTCGGGATTGTTTCGCTCGCCCCACTGAGGTTGGTCGAAGCCGACCTGCATGTCGATACAGACGAGGACGGCATCGGACGGGAGTGCGACCATCTCAGTCGTCCGCCGGTGCCATCGGCACCTTGGGGTGGTCGCGCGTGATGCGAATCGGGCACTCGTCGGGTGCTTGCGATTCGTCCGACGAGAACATGTACTGCGGCCACTCGCGGTCACCCTCGACACCCCAGTCGCCGAGGTCGGCGTGCGGGCAGACGCCGTCGTACGCTTCGATACGGTTCTGGATGACGGCACGGGCTTTCTGTC
>NZ_LOPV01000118.1 GCF_001469865.1 Haloferax profundi | reverse complement strand
ACAGTGACCGCGGCTGGAACGTGATTTCGAGACCCCACGGGCAGTAGCGACTCAGTCGCTCGTCGTAGAACGGGGCACGCGTCGTCGGGAAGATGGGTTCGCCGCCGAAGGAGAACTCCCACGTCGAATCGTCGGGGTCGGTCGGGATGTCCGCCGGCCACGGTTCGGGGTCGTGGACGTGGAGGAACTGGAGGATGTGCCACAGGCGTTCGTGGTAGTCTGCTTCGGTCAGGTTCTCTGCGGGCGGTTTGAAGAATGTGACCAGCGAGCACGCCTCGGAGTAGTCGCGGTACACGTCGAGGTACTCCAAGACCGTGTCACGAAGCGCCAACAGGGCGTCTTTGTCGGTCATCGAATCGACGAACGTGTACAGGGCGTCGCCGTTTCGCTCGGACTCGACGCCGAAGTAACACGGAAAGGGTGCGCCGTCGTTCTCGCCGAGCATCGTCTCGCGGAACGTCTCGTAGTGCTGCACTGCCCACTCGGGAAGGTCACCGTCGTCAAGACGGCGACGAAGCACGTCTTGCTCCATCAACACCTGGTGTCCCGACTCGTTCATGCGCGGGGGTTAGTGTGTGGAGATTTGAGGATTCGGGTTTGGTGGTCGAATTCCACCCCCGAAATCGAGAGGGGTCGATGTCGACACAGACCAACGGTTCACAGGGGTCGGTCCATCTTCACGTAGCGCGTCTCGTAGCCAATCGACTCGTAGCAAGACTGTGCCGCCTCGTTGCGGGCGTGGACGCTCAACGCGGCGCGTTCACACCCGCGCTCGCGTCCCCACTCGTGCGCACGTTCGAGTAATTCCGTCCCGAGTCCCTCGCCGCGGGCGTCCGGGGCAACGTAGAGGTCCTTTACTTTCGCCACCGGGCCACGGGCAAAGATTGGCGGCGACTCGGAGTAGACGATGGTGGTATACCCGACGAGACACGCGTCGCCGTCGCCGTCGACTGCCACGAACGTCTGTACGTCCTCGTCGGCGAGTTGGTCTTGACGATACGCCACTGCGTCGGCGCGAACGTCGACGTCCTCGGCCAACGCGTCGTACTGGTCGACGTCGGTCATCTCGTCGGCGAAGGGGAGCCACAGTTCGTCGACGAGGGAGGGTACGTCGTCGTCGGTAACGGGGCGAATCTGCATGGGTACGGACGACTCGTAGAGGTGTCAAAAAAGTATCCTCATCGGGCGGGGGAAATCGGTTACTCGATTTCCAAGCCGCCGCCTGCACCGCCGTCGCCGCCGTCTTCGTCCCACTCCAGTTCGAACTCGATGCTCAGTTCGCCGGGTTGGCCCGCGGGCCCTTCGCGTTCGGCTTTCACCTCGAACGTCGGCGATGCCGGCGGTTCCATCGTCACGGACTGGTCGCCCGCTTTCAGCGTAATCGGTTCGCCAGCGTCGAGTTTGTCGGCGACGGCGCGGAGGTACGACGCGATTTCGGCACGTGTCTGTCGGCTCTCGGATTTGAACAGGACTTCTTCAGGCATAAGAGAACGATGGTCGCACGAGGGAATAAATCTCCCCTCGGTGGCAGGAGGTGTCCTGGAGAGCGATGGTCAGCGGGACTCGGAGCACGCTGGTCTGTGCCGGTCGGTGTGTGGAACTCAGTCTGCTCGCAGTCCTTCGGAGAACCGACTCTGGTTCTCTTCGGGTGCGGTAGCCGTGAACGCAGAGACGCCGAGCGTCAAGACGGCGGAGAGGAGCATCCCCCAGAGGGCGAAGTCCCACGTGAGATACGTCGGACCGAACACCGAGACGCCGGCGATTTCGACCGTCGGCAAGAAGACGTGTGCGAGGTAGAACGCCTGTCCACCGAGGATGCCGGCGAACATTCCCGTCCGATTCGTCTTCGCCCAGTAGAGTGCGATGATGACGGGGAGCGCCATCTGCGCGAATCCGCCGAACGCGGTGTCACCGACTTCGATGAGCGTGCCGGGGCGGAACAGACTGGCGACGAACGTCAGCGTCGCGAACAGTGCGACACCGATGCGTGCAATCCACGCTTCACGGTCCTCGCTCAGCGAGGCGTCGACGAACGGCCGGTAGAGGTCACGGGTGAAGTACGACGACCCGGAGAGGAGCATCGAGTCGGACGAGGACATCATCGCGGCCATCGCCCCGGCGACGACGAGGGCGGCGAACCAGACGGGCGTGTACTCGTTCAGGAGGACTGGAAGGACGTTCGCCCCCTCGGGAACCGAGATACCGAGGCCCGCCGCCCACGTTCCGAGGATGAAGGCAGGGACGAACAGCAAGACGACGAGAACGGGCCAGAGCGCGAACGAGCGCTTGAGAACCGTTCCCGACTTGGCGACGAAGAACCGCTGATTGATTTGCGGGAACATCGCCACGCCGAACGCGATGGTGACGGCCGTCGAGATGATGAACTGCGGCGAGTAGAGGCCCCCACCGAGGGCGAGGAACTCGGGTTTGTTCGTCGCGAGCGCGTTCGAGAGGGCGCTGGGTCCGCCTGCGGCGGTTGCGACCCACCCGACAGCAAGCCAGACGACGCCGAGCATGAACAGGCCCTGGAGCGTGTCGGTCCACGCGACGCCGCGCAGACCGGCGATGACGACGTACGCAATCATGAACACCGTGATGCCGGCGGCACCGGCCCAGTACGGGACGATTCCGTTCGTGAGGCCGACGATGGCTTCACCGGCACCCATCTGCTGGAGCATCACGTACGGGAACAGCCAAAAGAGGCTGATACCGGCGACGACGGCCCGGAGGCGCTTCGACCCGAAGCGGTCACCGAGCATCTCACCGAGCGTCACGTAGCCGTGGGCCTTGCCGACGAGCCACTGTTTGTAGCCGACGACGTACCAGAGGATGGCGAACAGGACGCCGTCCATGACGCCCATCACCAGAATCCACTCGGGGCCGGCACGGAACGCGAGGTCAGGGCCGCCGAAGAACGTGAACGCGGACAGGAGCGTCGCGAAGGTAGTAAACAGGAGGACGACGGTTCCGATAGAGCGCCCCGCGAGGTAGTAGTCCTCGGCGTTCTTACTCGTGAGGCGGTACGCGAGTAACCCGACTGCGAGGGCCACCACGAGGTAGACGCCGACGACGCCGAGTTGGATGCCGAGTGCGGAGACCATCAGCGGACCCCATCGACGATTCCGCGGTCCCACGCCCGGCGCGTGAACAGGTGGAAGACCACCGCTGTCAGTCCCATCCAGCCGATGTGCCACCAGAGCCACAGTGGGAGTCCGGCGAACACCCGACTATCTCCCCAGAGGAACCACGGGACAGCGAACGTCACGAGGACTGCGAACGTCGCAATCCAGACGTAATCGATGCGTGCTCTCGTCATGCTTGGAGACCATAGTTAACAATAGAACGTAAATCTTACCCTATTGTCCTACGTTACATCGTATTGGAGAATATTTTTCTTCAATACGCAGTGACGAATTTCTCAGACCACTCATAGGGCGTGGAAGTATGCCATCCGGAGTCCCTGCGATTTCCGCAGTCGCCGTCGGTGTGACTGGTGCTGGACAGTGGCCATCGCCGGAACAATTTCCCCCATCCCGCGTGAGCGTCGACGTATGAACTTCGGCATCCAGTTGTACTCGCTCCGCGCACTCGACGAACCGACGTCGGCGCTGGTCGAACGCGCCGCAGACGCCGGATTCGACGGCGTCGAATTCGCGGGACTCGACGACGACGACGCGATACGGACGGCACTGACGGACACGGGCCTGACGGCACCTGCCGCACACGTCGGTATCGACGAACTCGAATCCGACCTCGACGCGGTCTGCGAGCGATACGGGGCACTCGGCGTGGAGACACTCGTCGTCCCCTACCTCCCACCAGAGGCGTTCGCAGACGCCCAGACGGTCGACGAGACAGCACACCGACTCGACGACTTGACCGCGAAGTGTGACGACCGAGGGTTCAGACTCCTCTATCACAACCACGACCACGAACTCCAGACCGTCGCTGGCGAACCCGCACTCGACAGACTCGCCGACGAGTCCGGCGTAGGATTCGAACTCGACCTCGCGTGGGTGTTGGCCGCCGGATACGACCCCGTCGACTACCTCGAACGATACGCCGACCGCACGCCACTCGTTCACCTCAAAGACGTGGTCCTCGATGCGGACGCCGAGCGTGGTGGTCGTCCCGTCTCGCTCGGAGATGGGGAACTCGACGTCGACGCGTGTCTCGCCGCCGCCCGAGATGGGTTCGTCGAGTGGGCACTCGTCGAACACGACGACCCGTCGGACCCGGCCGAGTTCTGTCGCACCGCTGGTGAGACAGTGGCGTCACTCCGTAGAGAGTCGTAATCGAGACGGAGCGACTGCCGCGTTCGAATCGTCGGCCACGATAGATATTTCCCTCGGGCACGACTTATATAAAGACGTTCGTGGGTACCACCCATGACATCATCACAATCATCACATCATCACCTCCTCCGGGAGGACTTCACCAATGGACGACACTGCAAAATATCTCATTCACGCCTCCATCTCCGCCGACGGAGTAGTCGAACGGAGCGACGTCGTCGGGGCCGTCTTCGGGCAAACCGAAGGCCTCCTCGGCGACGAACTCGACCTCCGTGACCTCCAACAGTCTTCTAAGGTCGGTCGGATAGACGTACAGATTGACTCCGAAAACGGCCACTCGTTCGGTCAGATGACCATCGCGAGTAGTCTCGACAAAGTCGAGACGGCCATCCTCGCCGCCTCACTGGAGACGCTCACGCGCGTCGGACCGTGTCAGGCCGTCATCGAAGTCACGAACATCGAAGACGTTCGCGAAGCGAAGCGCCGGATGGTCGTCGAACGCGCCAAGGAACTGCTCACGGAGTCGTTCGACGACACCGTCATGACCTCCTCCGAGATTCTCGAAGAGGTCAAAGAGAGCGTCCGCGTCGAGGACATCACCGAGTATCACGGCCTGCCGGCAGGCCCGCGTGTCGCCGACTCCGACGCCATCATCGTCGTCGAAGGTCGCGCAGACGTGTTGACACTCCTCCGCTTCGGTATCAAGAACGCCATCGCCGTCGAGGGAACCAACATCCCCGACGACGTGGCCACGCTCACACAGGAGCGCACGGTCACGACGTTCTTGGACGGCGACCGTGGCGGGGAACTCATCCTCCGCGAACTCTCGCAAGTCGGCGACGTAGACTACGTCGCGTTCGCCCCCGACAAACAGTCTGTCGAGGACCTCGACCGCGCCGCGGTCATCCGCGCTCTCCGGAACAAGGTGGCATTCTCCTCGCTTCCGGACGACGGCGACTACCGGGCCGCAGTCGCTGCCGCCGGTGGCACGCCGGGAGTCCCGTCGGACCCTCGCCCGGAGTCGCCGACGACTGACGGTTCGTCGTCGACTCCACCCGCAGATGGCCCCACCGATGCGGTTACCGAAGCGAGTTCCGACAATGGCGGGACGGTCACCGTCGAAAAGACGACAGAGGTCGACACTGGCGCAGAGGCGGAATCCGCCCCAGACGACGTGTTCGACGAGTCCGAGGCCGAGACAGTCGCCGAAGCGGTCGACCCCGTCCAACCGACGCTGTCGCTTTCGGACCACGTCCGTGAGACGATTACCGACGGCAGCGGACTCGCTCGACTCCTCGATTCGGACCTCGGCCTGCTGGACGAAGTCGCCGTCGAGAAGATTTACGACACGCTCGAACAGACCGAACCGGCCCCCCGACTCGTCGTCGTCGACGGCGAGGCGAGTCAGAAACTCGTCGACATCGCGGCCCAACGCGGCGTCGGTGACCTCGTCGCCCGTTCGAAAGGCGAGTACGTGAAGAAACCCGTCAGCGTCCGTGTCAGGACCGCCGACCAGTTGCTGACGTAGGGTCGTCGCACCTCACCCGCCGGAGAGCGTTTGCTCACCCGTCGTAGACGAGTCGAATCGCGTCTTCACCGTCGAACGCGTCGGCGACACGTTCGTCGTGACGGAACCCGAGTGCATCGTAACACGCTCGCGCGCCGTCGTTCTCCGGATGGACCAGTAACGTGAGCGACGCGTCTGAGTGGCGTGCGTGATACGCTTCGACGAGTGCAGTGGCACGGCCCTCCCTGCGGGCGTCCGGGGCAACGACGAGTTCGGCGAGGTGGTCGCCGACGCCGAGGAGATAGCCCACCGGATGGTCGGCAGAATCGACGGAGACGAGAAGCGTTCCGACCGCAGGCCACGCGTCGAAGAGTTCGGGAGACGGGTGGCTGAGACGTCTGTGGAGCGACGAGAGCGCGTTCCGGTCGTCGGGGCGGGCGAGGCGGACGGTCACAGCGGAATCCACGCGACGACTGCACCCACCGCACCGCCGAGCGTCATGAGGAAGTTGACCGCCTGATTGCCGAGGCCGGCACCTTCGACGGTTGCGCCGAGGAGACTGTCGACAGTCATGCCGACGACACCGCCGACGAGGATTGCAATCGCCGCCGTCGAATTCGGAATCGGGAGCGGAAGCGACACGTACGCGATACCGGCGACGAGTCCCGCGCCGCCGATGCCTGCGAGTTCACCCTGCCACGTGACCGCACCGTCGGTTCCCGGCGGGACTCGCTTGAACGATGTGATGAGGCGGGGGTTGTCGAACAGGCCGCCGATTTCGCTGGAGAGTGTGTCGCTCATCGCGGCAGCGACTGACCCGGCGAACGCGAGGACGAACAGGTCGCTACCGAGTTGGTATCCAATCGTCTCCATCGCGGCGAATCCGACGACAGCGAGGAGCGAAACGGCCGAGTTGCCGAGGACGTTCCCCGTGCCGCGCGCCCCCTCGTTGCCCTCGGCGACGCCGCGTTCGGCTTTTCGGTCGTAGCGGAACTTGGTCGCGAGTGCGCCGATGCCAAAGAACGAAGCGAGGGCGAGAGCCCACCCGAACCCGCCGAATCCGACGGCGACGAGCAAGAGAAGCACGCCCGTAATCATGCCGGCGACGGAGGCGGTTCCGAGTGCGTAGGCGGCGTAGCCGAGTGCGACAGTCAGCAACAGCGAGACGCCGGTCTGTATGGGCGTGATGGGACCGGCAAGCCAGTCGACACCCCACAGCGCAATCCCTACGGTGAGCATGACGACGGGGTCGTCGCGCTCGTAGAGCGCAGACCGGAGGAGTGCCGCGACGAGTGCACCGAGCGCGGCGATGAAGGTGAACCGGGCAAGGTCCAGCGGGTCGCCGGTGATACTCACGACGGTTGCCTGTCCGAGCGTCCCAGCGAGGGTGCCGGCGGCCACGAACCCGGCAGAGTGTATGAACTCGTCGTCGAATTGCGTATCCACCAGCCGCGCTCCGAGGTTCCCGTAGGCGAGTATCAGCACGGTTGCGACGAACACCGTGAGGGGCATCCGTTCCCGTGGGACCGTCGCCAGAAGCGCCAACCCGGTCGCGGCGAGCGAAAAGCCGGCCAACCCGTTGAGGCGGCCGTCCTCCCGGTCGCCGGGTCGGGCGAACAGCTCGAAGAGCGGCCCGTCGTCGATGACGAAGGCCGCCAAGAGCGCGACTGCGGCGAAAGGTGCGAACGCGGCAGCGCCGAGACTGGGGGCCGCGAGGGCCAACGTCCCGACGACCGCGAATCCACCCGCTCGCCGTAGTGTGGAAGTCACATCGTTCGGTATCCCCGACTCGCACTTAACCCTCCCGACATCGGTGACTCGAACGCTCCACCCGCGTCTGGCGGCCCGCACACCGCACATCACGCCGAACCCGAAGTGTTAGAAACGTCGGCGCGTGTACAGACCTCCGTGGGATTGTACGACTACTACCTCGCCCTCCGATTCCGCCTCGACGACACGGCGGCACCCGAACACGTCGCCCTCGTCATCACCGAGCGCGACCTGTTAGAACAGGGTGCGTACGCCAAACTCGAAGCCGTCATCCGCTGGGCCTTCGAGTACGGGACCGAACGAGTCACTGTCTCGGTGAGCGTCCTCGACGAGGCAGTCGTCCCGACGCTCTCCCGTGAACTCCGCGAACTCGATACACCGTACCCCATCGCCATCCGCGAACCCGGCGATACCGAACGTGCCGACGCTCCCGTACAGGTCAACATCGGCCTCGGCGGAAAACGCGAGTTCGCCGCCGTCGTCCGCTCTCTCGCCGAAGAAGTCGACGCCGGCGAGTTGGACCCGGACGACATCGACGGCACCGACATCGAAGAGCGACTGGTGTTCCCCGACGAACCCGACTTCGTCGTCAAGACGGGTGCCGAACGTCTCTCCGACTTCATGATTTGGCAGTCGGTCTACGCGGAACTGTACTTCACCGACGTGAACTGGCGCGACTTCCGGAAGCGCGACTTCCTGCGGGCGTTGCGGGACTATCAGGACAGACAGCGGAGATTTGGCCGGTAGGGCGAATCACGTGGCAACTGTGTTGACACGCAGATTTGGGTGCCGCCCCGTGACTCAAAGGACCGTTTGGGCTTACAGAAAACATATTGTCGGCTGTGTGAACGTTCCGACATGAAGCGTCGCGAACTCCTCGCGCTCTCGGGTGCCCTCGCCGCCGCGACAGTGGCAGGGTGCATGGGCACCGAGAGTCCCCCGTCCGAGACGGACACGACCGCACCGCCCTCCACAGACACCTCGACCGAGACGCCGACGGACACCCCAACCGAGGAACCGCCCACCGGCGAACCGTCAGTCGACGACGAACGACTCGCCGCGCTCGCGTCCGGAAACGCCGCGTTCGCCCTCGAACTCCACAACCATCTGGCGGCCGAGACGGGTGGCAATCAGTTCCTCTCGCCGTACAGCATCTCTGTCGCGCTGGCGATGACTTACGCCGGCGCTCGGGGCGACACCCGCAAGCAGATGGAAGAGACGCTCCACTACACGCTCGGCGAAGACATTCATCCAGCCTTTGCCGACCTGCAAGCCGAACTCGACAGTCGGGCGACGGCGACGGACCGCATCAACGACAAAGAGGTCGATGCCTTCCAGTTGGCCGTTGCGAACGCCCTGTGGGGCGCAGAGGGCTACCCGTTCTCCGAGGACTACCTCGCGCTGTTGGAGGAGAACTACGGAGCCGGACTCGAACGGGCAGACTTCGCAGGCGACCCAAACGGAGAGCGCGAGCGAATCAACGAGTGGGTCGCCGACCAGACCGAAGACCGAATCGAAGACTTGCTTCCGGCGGACGTCATCACCCCGCAGACGGTCCTCGTGCTCACCAACGCCATCTACTTCATGGCGAGTTGGTTGCACAAGTTCGACCCCGCGAACACCGAAGATGGCACGTTCACCGCACTCGACGGCACCGAATCGACGGTTCCGCTCATGCACCACGAGTTCTCTCGCCTGAATTACGCGTCGGTTCCCGGTGCACAGGCCGTCGAACTCCCCTACATCGGCGAGCAGGTGTCGATGGTGCTGCTTCTCCCCGACGAAGGCGAGTTCGAGCAGTTCGAGCAGAGCCTCACCGCCGACCGACTGTTCGGCATCTTCCAGGAGATGAGCGACGCCACAGGAACGCTCGCGTTGCCCAAATTCGAGTTCGAGACAGAGGTCCAACTGTCGAAGGCGCTCTCGGATCTCGGGATGCCCACCGCCTTCGGGCCCGGCGCGGATTTCGGTGGCATGGTCGAAGACGGCGGCGGTGGCCTCTTCATCGACGACGTGTTCCACAAGTCGTTCGTCTCCGTGGACGAAGACGGAACCGAGGCGGCGGCGGCGACGGCAGTCGTCATGGAAGAATCGTTGCCCCCGTCGTGGGGTGAACTCCGGTTCGACCGGCCGTTCCTGTTCTGTATCCGTGACAAACCGACAGACGCCATTCTGTTCTACGGCCGCGTCGTCGACGCGGGTGCTGCGCAGGGTGCCGACTAACGTCTGAGAATCGGGTTTTACGTTCAGTCCGCCGTCTCGTCGGTCCGCTTCGCCAACTCGGCAGATACCTCGTCGGCCCCCGACGACGGCAGTTGTTCGCGGAGGCGACCCGCCACCGTTTTGGCGTCTTCGAACTCGACTTCGGCGACGGCCCGGACGAGTGCGACGGCGCGTTCGGTTCGCGTCCGCTGCCACGACTTCTCGCGCGACTCGTAGGTCCGGATGCCGCGGAGCAGGTCTATCTTCGAGAACTCCGGCCAGTATGGGGCACAGAAGTAGACGGCCGCTTCGTTGCCGTTGGCGTGCCACGGCAGGAAGTTCGAGGTTCGTTCGTCGCCGCCGGTGCGGATGATGAGGTCCACGTCGCGGACGGGTTGCCGCGACAGGTGGCGGTCGACCGCTTCGACGTCTACGTCGTCGGGCGAGAGGACGCCGGATTCGACGTCGCGGCAGACGTCACGGGCGGCGCTGAGTAGTTCTGCTCGGCCGCCGTACGCGAGGGCGATGTTGAGCGTGAAACTGTCGTAGTCGCCGGTCTGTGACTCGGCGTAGTCGATGGCGTCGCGGACGCGGTCGGGGAGCATGTCCACTTCACCGATGGCGCGGACGGCGACCTCCCGGTCGTGGACGCGTTCGGCGTCGGCGAACTCGTACAACTTGTCCTCGAAGAGGTCGAAGAGGGGTTCGCGCTCGTGTGGAGGGCGCTCGAAGTTCTCGGTCGAGAAGGCGTAGAGCGTCAACTCCTCGATGCCGAGTTCCTCACACCAGTCGAGGACGTTCTCGGTCGTCCGTGCACCCGCGCGGTGACCGTCGGGTGCGTCGTCACCCCGCTTTCTCGCGTAGCGGCGGTTTCCGTCTTGGATGATGGCGACGTGTGTCGGTCCGTCGTCGATTTCCCGAGAGAGCACACGCTCGTAGGCGCGTCGAAAGCCGCGTCGGACCCACCCGAACATGTACCGTCGATTGCATGCAGCGCCTATGTGTCTTGTGGGTCGTCTCGGCCGGGCAGACCGGATGCCGGAGTGACGACGACTGCGAGAGGAATCTGACCGACGAATCGCCATCCGTTTGTACCTCCCCGAGAAGAGACGCACATGAGCGAGACCATCGACGACGACCTCTACAAGCGGACGCTCGCACTACTCGAACCGGGTGACATCGAGTTGGTCGGCGCTATCGTCCACACCACTCTCAGCGGTCGCGAGGACCTCGAGATGCAGGAACTGACCGTCGCAATCAACGACGTCATCTCCGACCACGCAGACAAGGGCGACGCGTGGATTTACGCCGGCAACGACGACACCGACTTCTCCTCGAACCAGTTCCAGGGCCTCAGCGTCGAGGACGACGAGTTCGTCTGGGAGTGCCAGCAACTCCTGCGTGAGGGGACGTTCGACCTCGTGTTCTACTACGAGGCCACCGCCGACCACGACGCCATCGTCGAGGACCTCGAATCCCTCGACCACGTCGACCGCGTCACGCCCGTTCCCTGAACGCTTTTTTCCTCACTTCTCCGAACGCTGAACAGGCAGAATATCGGCCTGTCAGACTCGTCAGCGACCGAATCGTCCAAATCACACCCGTGAGAATAAGCGAGTCGTTTATTCCCTTCGCATCCTGAGTCACGCCCATGATACAGGCGGACGCGGACCTCTCTCATCTCGACCGCGCCATCGTCAACGCCTTTCAGGGTGGATTCCCCGTCGTCGAACGTCCATTCGAACCCGCAGCGGAGGCGCTCCGTGACCGCGGCGTAGACGTGACGGCGTCGGAACTCTGTCGGCGCATCCGTGAACTGGACGAAGAAGGCATCCTCTCGCGGTTCGGCGCACTCGTCAACGCGGAAGAAATCGGCGGAACGGCGACGCTCGTCGCCATGCACGCCCCGCCAGAGCGATTCGACGACGTGGCCGAGCAGGTCAACGACCACCGGGAGGTCGCACACAACTACGAACGAGAACACCCACACCTCAACATGTGGTTCGTCGTCTCCGTCGCCACGGAGTCACGTGTCGACGAGGTTCTCGGCGAGATAGAGGCGGAGACGGGACAACCGACCTACAACATGCCCAAGCGCCACGAGTTCCACGTCGGCGCGAAGTTCCTCCTCGACGGCCCCATCTCCGACGGTGACCTCGACCTCTCGCACCTCGGACCCGACGTCGAACCGTCCGACGAGCGCTTGCTCACCCCGGACGAGCGCGACTTGGTCTTAGAGATTCAGGGCGGTCTGCCGGTCACAGAGACGCCGTACGCCGACGTCGCCGACGCCCTCGGACAGGACACCGAGTGGGTCGTCGAGACCATCAAGCGCTTCGACGTCGAGGGGAAGGTTCGCCGCGTCGGCGTCATCCCGAACCACTACGCCCTCGGGTACAGTGAGAACGGGATGACCGTCTGGAACGTTCCCGACGACATCGTGATGGAGGTTGGCCCGGAAATCGCCTCGCTCGACTTCGTCACCCACTGTTACCGCCGGCCACGACACGAGGGCGTCTGGCCGTACAACTTCTTCGCGATGACCCACGGTCGGTCGAAAGCAGAGAGCGACGCCCGCGTCGAGCGGGTCCGTGAGGTCATGAGCGAACACTGGGAGGTCGGCGACGACGACTGGGACACGCTGTTCTCGACCCGAATCTTGAAGAAGACCGGAATCAGACTGGACGAGCGAGCAGACGCCAACACGGAGTGAGATGATTCCACTGGTTCACGACCTGTCCGGCGAGACAATCCTCGTGTTCGGAGGCGGGCCTGTCGGTGCCCGCAAAGCCCGACGATTCGCCCGCGAGGCCCGAACCGTCGTCGTGAGCCCCGAGTTCGCAGACCGGGACTTCGGCGACGCCGAACTCGTCCGTGCGGCCCCGGGACCCGACGACGTGGCCGGCTGGTTCGACCGGTTCTCGCCGGCACTCGCCGTGGCCGCGACGAACGATTCCGCGGTGAACGACGCCATCGTCGAATCGGCCCGCGAGCGTGGTGTGCTGGTCAACCGCGCAGACCGGAGTGGCGAACGCGAGGCCGGGAGCGTCGTCGTTCCCGCGACCGTAGACGACGGGGCTGTGTCCGTGGCCATCACAACCGGCGGGTCGAGTCCGGCGCTGTCGAAGTACCTCCGAGAACGTATCGAAGCCGAACTCGACGGTGCCGGTGCGATGGCCGAATTGACGGCCGACCTCCGCGCCGAACTCAAAGACGCGGACCACTCGCCGGCCGAACGCCGTGACGCGATTCGCGCCGTCGTGCGCGACCCGTCGGTTTGGAAGGCTTTACGTAGTGCGGATACAAACCCCCGACGAGAGGCAGCGCGCGTGATTACAGACACAATGCGAGGTGATTCATGAGAAACGCGGGTGTCATCTCTGGTGTGAGCGTCGCCCACGACCGGGCGAGCGTTCAGGAGATAGAGTCCGCGTCGAGCGACGACGTCGAGACGGTCGTCGCCCGACTGCTCGCGTGTGAGGGCGTCACGGAGGCGTTTTCGCTGCAGACGTGTAACCGAGCAGAAGCCTACGTCGTCACCGACGACGCCACCCTTGGCCGCCGTGCGCTAGAAGACTTCGCTCCCGACGTTCGAGACGGGAGCGTCCGCCACATGGACCACGAAGAGAGCCTTCGCCACCTGATGCGGGTGGCGTCGGGTCTCGAATCGCTCGTCCTCGGCGAAGACCAGATTATCGGGCAACTCAAGGACGCGTTCGAGGCGGCCCACGACGCCGGCAGCATCGGGCCGATGCTCGAAGATGCGCTGATGAAAGCCATCCACGTCGGCGAACGCGCCCGCAACGAGACGGCCATCAACGAAGGTGCCGTCTCGCTCGGCAGTGCCGCCGTCAGACTCGCTCGCTCGAAACTGGGGCACCCCGTCGAAGACGCCCGCGCCCTCGTCGTCGGCGCAGGCGAGATGGGCACCCTCGCCGCAAAGGCACTCGCGTCCGTCGACGTGTCCGAGTTGGTCGTCGCGAACCGGACCGTCTCCCACGCTGCGCATCTGTCACGCGAAATTCCGGGCATCACCGCCGCCGCGGGACTCGACTCCCTCGGTGAGTTGCTCGCCGACGCCGACATCGTCATCACCGCGACGAGCAGTCCGGACTACGTCGTCGACTCGGCACACCTCGAAGCGGCCGGTGCGACGATGCTCATCGACATCGCACAACCCCGCGACGTCGACCCCGCGGCCGACGACGTAGACGGCGTCCGCGTCCACGACATCGACGACTTAGAGACGGTCACCGACCGGACTGCGGCCCAGCGCGAACAGGCCGCGAAGCAGGTCGAGACGATGATAGACGAGGAGTTCGACCGCCTGCTGGCCGCCTACAAGCGCAAGCGCGCCGACGAGGCGATTAGTTCGATGTACGAGGCGGCAGAACACGTCAAACGCCGCGAGGTTTCGACCGCTATCTCGAAGCTAGAGGCGCAGGGTGGCTTGACCGACGAACAGCGCGAAACCGTCGAGTCCCTCGCAGACGCACTCATCGGGCAACTACTCTCCGCGCCGACGAAGAGTCTCCGCGACGCCGCGGGCGACGACGACTGGACGACCATCCAGACGGCGATGCGGTTGTTCGACCCCGGATTCGACGACTACTCCGTGCCGGACACTGCGACGTCGTCCAGTCGTCTGGGGGACGTCGCTGAGGGAGGCCACCCCGAAGTCGACGGCGAGTCGTCCGAAGACGAGATACCGCGCCGCGTCATCGAGCAACTCTCGGACGACTGACCGCGGCGACGACGACCGTTCTGTTTCGACCTGTTCTCCGGCGAAGGTTCATGTACCAAGCCGAGGCCATTCCACTTCGATGACCGTCTCACCACACCACTGGAGCGTCCAGCGGAGTTCCAACGCTGTCTCGTACTGGGTGCGCTCGGGTGTCAGGCGACTCGCCGCTCGACTCCGCACGTCCCGTGACCGCCGCCTCGCCGAGGCGACACCGCGACGACGAGTCTGTGACCTCGCCGGCGCGAACCGGGCGACTGTCGTCGGGACCGTCACCGAAGTCGCCGGCGACGGCCCGGCACTCCGTACGTGGGTCCAAATCGAGGGCGAAGGCCCGCCAGTCAGCGGGCGGGAGACACGCCCGTTCGGCTTGGACGATGGAACCGGTGTCGTTCGCGTTCGAGTCCCGCCCGATAGCGGCGTCCTCGTCGGCGCGGGCGGAGAGCAAACCGCAGTCGGAGCGCGAACCACCGCTCAGATAGTCGTCGGCGAAGGTGACCGCGTGTCGGTGAGTGGCCGGGTCCGTCGGGGACGTGGTGGGACGCGGATACTGACTGGCCCGCGGTGTGTCGTCACGCCGCCGCCGTGACGCGGGCGAATCCTTATCGGTTCGCCGAACGACATGTTTGGTATGGCCGAGGTACTCTCCGCAGCAGACGTCGACGAGCGATTGAACGACGAGTGGGAGCGTGACGGCGACGAAATCGTCCGTGTCTACGAGTTCGACGACTACCTCGACGGCGTCGCGTTCGCCGCGAGCGTCGGCGAAGTCGCCGAAGAGGAGTTCCACCACCCCGAGATAATCATCCGGTACAAGAAGGTCGAAGTCCGCCTCACGAGTCACGAAGAAGGCGGCATCACCGAGAAGGACCTGCGTCTCGCCGACCTGTTCGACGCCGAGTTGTGAGGGATGCCACTCAGATACGTCTTCAGGGTGCGCTTTCGACTGGATACGGCCCCCGGCGTCGGAACCGACCCCCAAGAGTTCGAGACAGTCGTTCGTGTCACCCCACCGGAACCCGGTGAATCCGGGTGGATGCTGTTCCGTGACGCACTCTGGCGTGGCGAGGTGAACGACCCAGTCTACGCCTGCCAACTCGCAGAGTCGTGGGTCGACGTTCCGGTCGTCTCCTGTGAGTTCGCCGAACTCCGAACCGACGAGGACGACTTGGAGACCCTTCGGGAGGCTATCGCCGCCGAGTTAGACGAGTTCAACGCCGAGTCGGTCCGCGACGTGCTTCACAAGTACTTCGGGAGCGCGATTCACGTCGAGTCGGCGGAGGGTGAGGACTGAGCACCCGCCGGTGGGAACCGACGAGACACCGCCGACAGACGGCGAGACACTGCTGGCGACCGGGGATACTCGTCGGCAGAAGACCTTTATTACCAGATGACCTACTGGATTGTCCGAATGGTCGCCGACAACTACGACTTCTGGCTGTTCGACCTCGATGGAACACTCGTCGATGCCGAGTGGTCGTACACGCGTGACGTGTTCGACCGGGTCGGTGACCGGTTAGGTCGCGAGTTCACCGACCGAGAGGCAGAGACGATATGGCACGGACTCGGTGGCGCACGCGACCCGACGCTCCGCGAGTGGGGTGTCGACCCGGCCGACTTCTGGCCTGCCTTCCACCGCGAAGAAGACCCGTCGAAGCGCGCGGAGGCGACGTACCTCCACGACGACGCCGCCCGACTCGTCGAGGCAGTCCACGACGCCGGCCGACCGGTCGGTATCGTCACGCACTGCCAACAATTCCTGACCGACCCCGTGTTGGACCACCTCGACATCCGCGACTGGTTCGACACCGTCGTCTGCTGTACCGAAGAGACCGGGTGGAAACCCGACTCCGCACCGGTCAAGCGTGCCATCTCACAACTCGGACTCGGTGGCAAACTCATGACCGACGGCGGCACGTCCGGCGTTCTCGCCGGTGACGGCGAAAGCGACATCGGCGCGGCGTGGAACGCTGGCCTCGACGGCGTCCACGTCGAACGCCACGGCCCCGAACACCGCGGGCGATGTGTCCTCGGCGAGTATCGCGTCCAGACGTTCGACGAACTCCTCCGGTCGGTGTGACGACTCGAAGTCCAGTGTGACCGAGAACCCCAAAACTCGTCGAACGGCAAGAAAAGAGATATCGGTTCAGTAGAGCGTCTCGTCGGGTGCCTGTCGAGCGAAGATGTCGCCTGTACTCGTGATGGCGAATTGGAAGTCACCGTACGGGAAGCGAACCTCGATGCCGGGTCGTTCTTCGTCTTCGAGGACCGGCCGGAGTAACGCTTCGAGTGCGTCGGCGTCGATAGATTCGTAGAGTGGGTGTTCGATAGCCGGAAGTCCGGCGTGTGACTCGATGGACTCGACGACGACGATACCCAGTTCCTCTTCACCCAGCCACTGGCCGATGAGTTCCCAGTCCTGGTCGAGACGAAGCGTCGCCTCGGAGGCGGCACTCTCGTGGTCAGCGAGGGCTTCGGCGACTGCCGAGAGACCGCTCGTGAGTGACTTCTCAGCGTCGGAACCGCACACGAGTTCGTCCACGTGTCGAAGGACCGAGACAAAGTCGTCCGGACCGGCCTTCTGGACGTACTCGGATACCTCCGCGTTGGTCGCGGTGCCGGCGACTTCAGACCACTCTTTCGCGGTGAACAGAACGATGGAAACCTCGTCGTCCTGCTTTCGAACTGCTTCCACGAGTGGGACGCCGTCGGGGAGCACCAGCGAGTCACTCACGACACAGTCCACTGGGTGTGACGAGAGGACCTGGAGCGCTTCGGTGGCAGTCTCTGCGGTGAGGAGGGAGACAGCGTCGAGTTGCCGAAATGTCGCCTCTGAGAGCGCGAGCATGTCGGCGTCGTCGTCGACGTGGAGGACCGTCCGGGAGCTACACATACCAGGTCGTACTCACTACGAGGATAAAAACATTCTACTTATCTTATAATTCTCTGAGACGAAACTGTCCAAAAAATCGAGCGCCGTGTTTACCGGCTCTCGTACCCGCTGAGCGATTCGAACACGTCGTCACTGTCTGCGAGTAACTCACCGAAACGGCGCACGCTCTGTTTGTCCGTTCGGTCCGGGTTGGCGACGACACGAACCGGTTGTTCACCGAGTGCCACGAATTCGAGGCCGAGTGTGTCGGCCGTCTCGCGGAGGCCGAGGCCGACGTCTGCCCGCCCGGTGAGGACGGCGCGTGCGGGACTCTCGAACGCTTTCAGTCCGCTGTCGAATCCGACGATTGCCTCGACGAGTTCGTGGCGCGTCGCTCCGCGTTCCTCCGCGAGGGCGGCGACAGCGTTCCCGAGTTCGGTTCGCAGACCGGAGTTCGTATCCCGGTTGACGAACCGAAGGTCCGAATCGACCAGGTCGACGAGGCCCGCCACGTCGGCAGGGTTGTCGGCGGGGACGACGAGTCCCCACTCGCGGGTCCACGACCCGAGTTCGACGGCGTCCACGTCGCCGCGCGAGTCGCCCGCGACGACGGCAACGTCCGGGACGCCGTCACGAAGTCTCCGGAGTCCCTCGCGCGACCCGACGGCGAGATATCGCGGTGACGGCACGTGGTCGAGGAGACGCGACAGTGCCGGGTCGTCCTCGCCGACACCGAGCAGTTCCGGCGGTCGAACGTCCGGTGAGAAGAGTTTGACCGTGACCGCCTCGCCTTCGGCGAGGTACTCCACGTCGGCGTGAACTTCGACCACGCCGTCCGCTTCGACCAGACTCGTCGTCGCACCCGACCCTTTGTCCACCGGGTAGACCAGCGTCTCACCCGACCCGTCAGTCACCAAGCCGACTGGCATGAGTCGCGTCCGTCCCTCGGCGTATCGCTCGCGGACGGCCATCGACCCCTCGATGGTCGCGGTCCGCGGTTCGGGCAGGCCGGCGGCGTCGCGGATGGCCGGCGCGACGAAGGTTCGGAAGATGGTGAGAGCAGAAACCGGATACCCCGGCAGGCCGATGTAGGCGCTCCCCTCGCCGAGCGTGCCGACCAGCATCGGTTTGCCCGGCTTGACCGCGACGCCGTGGAGGAGCAGTTCGCCGCGTTCTTCGACGACCTGGTAGATGACGTCGACGGCGCTCGCCGAAGTGGACCCCGAAGAGAGAACGAGGTCACACTCGTCTGCTGCCTCGTGGAGCAGTCGCTCCATCTCGTCGTAGTCGTCGCCGGCGTGTGGGTAGAGTTTCGGGACGCCACCCGCGTCTTCGACGCCGGCAGCGATGGTGTACGAGTTTACGTCGTAGATTTGGCCCGCCTCGGGTCGAAGGTCCTCGCCGGGGCGGACGAGTTCGTCACCAGTCGAGACGATGCCGACGACGGGCGCACCGCGGACAGGGACTTCGTCGAGTCCGAGCGCCGAGAGGAGGCCAATCTCGCGCGGCGTGATGCGAGTGCCCGGTCCGAGAGCGCGTGCACCCGCCGCGATATCCGTTCCGGCGGGCATCACGCTGTCGCCCGGCGCGACGGCCTTGTAGACGACGAGATTGCCGTCGCGTTCTTCGGTACGTTCGACGATGACGACGGCGTCCGCACCGGGTGGCATGACCGCCCCCGTCGAAATCTCGACGGCGGTTCCGGGTTCGACTTCCACGTCGGGTTCGGTTCCCGCGTGGACTTCGCCGACGAGTTCGAGTTCGAGGGGGTCCGCCTCGTCCGCGCCGAAGGTGTCGCGGGCGCGGACCGCATAGCCGTCCATACTCGCACGGTCGAATCCGGGGACGTCCATCTCGGCGTCGATTCGTTCGGCGAGGATGCGTCCGCGGGCGTCCGAGAGCGCGACCATCTCCGTGTCGGGCGTCAGTTCGAGCGACGCGATGGTCTCACGGGCCGCGTCGGGGGACGCGAGGTCACGGAACTGCTTTCTCATGCGGACCACTCCCATCCCGCGACAGATACGGTTTCGCCTTCCTCGTACCCCTCTTTCTCCTCGGGGACTTCGACCCACCCGTCGGCGAGGGCGACGCTGGAGAGGATACCGGACCCACTCGTTCGGGTCGGTTCGGCGGTGGGTTCGTCACCCGACTCGTCGAGGCGGACGCGGGCGAACGTTCGCGTCCCGGGCGAACTTGGAATCTTGCGAGTCAGCGTCGCCTCGACAGTCGGGAAGGGTCGCATCGGAAGCGACCCGACCGCTTTGAGCACCGGGCGCAGGAACTGGAAGGCGTTGACGACGCAGGCGACCGGATAGCCGGGAAGCATCACGACGGGTGTGTCTTCGACCACGCCGAGAGCGACGGGGTGGCCGGGTTTGAGCGCGACGCCGTGGACCAGTACCTCGCCCATCTCGGAGATGACCTCGGGGATGAGGTCACGCTCACCGACAGACGACCCGCCGGTGGTGACGATAACGTCGTGGTCGAGGTCAGATTCGACGGCTTCGCGGAGCAAGTCGGCGTCGTCGACGACGATGTCTCGGTACGTCGCGTCGCCGCCCCAGCGTTCGACCAGACGCGAGACGGTCAATCCGTTCGTCTCGATGACCTCGCCGGGTCCGGGGTCGGACTCGACGAGTTCTTCGCCGGTCGGGACGATGGCGACACGCGGATGTTCGAAGACGGTCACCTCGTCGATGCCGACAGACCGGAGGAGGCCGAGGTCCGAGGGGCGAAGTTCGTGTCCAACGTCGAAGAGTGGGTCACCTTCGCGGACGTCTTCGCCGCGTTCACCGACGTTCTCACCCTCCGCGAGGGCGTCGAACACTTCGAGTTCGTCGTCGAATCGCTCGGTGTCTTCGACCATCACGACGGCGTCAGCGCCGTCCGGGAGGTCACTGCCCGTGTGGACGCGGACCGCCTCACCCGGTGCGACCGACTCGTCGGCGACCCGGAGGACGTTCGGCGACCGACCGCTGGCACCGAAGGTGTCGCTGGCGCGGACTGCATAGCCGTCCATGGCGGCGCGGTCGTAGCCCGGAACGTCCGCGGGCGCGACGGCCGGGTCGGCGAGTGCTCGACCATCGGCCTCGCCGAGCGGAAGTCGTTCGGTCCGTTCGTGCGGCGTGACCGCCGCGAGGAGTGTCTCGCGGGCGTCCGCAAGCCGGGTTCGTTCCTTGAACCCGGCCGTGCGTCGGTCGTGGTGGTTCATGGCCGTCCTTCGGTGCCGGGGGCAAAAAGCGTCGGCCTCACGACATCGGCCAGTCGTGGACGACCCCTCGGTGGCGGCCGAAATTGCCGACTCACACGCGTATTCACACGGTGAGGTACCGCCGGCTTTTTCGACACCGCCTCCCTATGGTCGTTCATGTCAACATTGCGCGACGCGCTGTCCGAACTGCCGGACGCGGTGTTCGCCGACCTGTTGGAGTCCGAGACGTCGTACCTGTTGGTCCTCGACCTACCGGGCGTGACCGCCGAGACTGCCGACCTCAAAGTCGAGAAAGGCCGATTGCTCGTCGAGGCGCGGCGCGACAAGCAACTCCCTCCGGAGTTCGACTACGTCCGCGAAGAGCGTCCACTGTTCCTCGATGCCGAACTCCCCCTCCCCCCGGATGCCGTCGCCGACGACGCCGAAGCGTCCATGGAACGTGGGGTTCTCGAAATCCGCCTCCCCAAACGTGAGGCCGCCCCAGAGCGGACCATCCCCATCACCACAGGTGACGAGGATGCCTCGTCGGCCGGTCAGAAGAATTCTGGCGACGGCGACGCCTGACGGGGCGAGGTGGTCACGCTGGTCAATTTCCGCGCCTACTGGCGGTTCCTCGTCGTCGTCTATCAGTTCTTCCCGCTCATCGTCGCGTACACCCGCGACAAGCGGAAGTACCTGTTCTTCGGCCGTGGACGCACCGTCTCCTCAGAGATGCGTGTCGAACGCGCCGAAGTCCTCTTAGAGTCGCTACTCACCCTCGGACCGACGTTCATCAAACTCGGGCAACTCCTGTCGACACGGCCCGACATCCTCCCACCCGAGTACATCGACGTGCTCGGAAGTCTTCAGGACGACGTGCCACCCGCTCCGTGGGACGAGTCGGAGGCGGTCATCGAAGAAGAACTCGGCCCGGTCGACGAGGCGTTCGACTCGTTCGACACCGACCCGATTAGCGGCGCGAGTCTCGGGCAGGTGTACGTCGCGGAGTACGAAGGCGAGAAAGTCGCCGTCAAGGTTCGCCGCCCCGGTATCGAAGCACTCGTCGAGGCCGACCTGCGGGTGATTCGCTGGTCGCTTCCCATCCTCATGCGGTTCATCGGACAGGGACGCGCGTTCTCGCTGGAGAACCTCGCCGACGAGTTCGCCAAGACCATCCGCGAAGAGATGGACTACGACGAGGAGGCGAAGACCCTCCGACAGATTCAGGAGAACTTCGCAGACGACGACACACTCGTCATCCCAGAACCCATCGAAGAACGCTCCGACGACCGAGTGCTGACGATGGAGTACCTCCCGGGGACGAAGATAAACAACGTCGCCGCGCTCGACGAACTCGGCATCGACCGGACCGAACTGGCGACGAACTTGCAGCGCACCTACCTGCAGATGATCGTCCAAGACGGCGTCTTCCACGCCGACCCGCACCCCGGGAACCTCTCTGTCACCGACGACGGGAAGATAATCTTCTACGACTTCGGGATGCACGGCGAGGTGGACCCGTTCATCCAAGAGAAGATTGTGGAGTTCTACATCGCCGTCGCCAACCAGGACGTCGACGGTATCCTCGACACACTCATCGAGATGGGGACGCTCAGCCCCAACGTCGACAGACAGGTGATGGGCGACGTGATGGAACTCGCCATCGCCGACGCGCGTGGCGACGACATCGAACAGTACCGCGTCAATCAGATCCTCGAACAGGTCGAATCGACTATCTACGAGTTCCCCCTGCGACTGCCGCGCAACCTCGCGTTGGTCCTCCGCGTCGCTGGCGTGGTCGAAGGCGTCTGCGTCACGCTCGACCCGGACTTCGACTTCATCGCGGTGGCGACCGACTATCTCACAGAACAGGGCTACCGCGAAGAGAGCATCGAGAAAGTCGCCAAGGGCGTCGGCCAACAGGCACAGAAGACCGCCCAGTCGCTGTTCCGCGTGCCGCCGAAACTCGAACGCGTCCTCGACAGGGCAGACCGCGACAACCTGACGGTCAACGTTCGCCTCGAAGACAACAAAGGCGTCCTCGACAAACTGGCGAAGCGACTCATCTACGGTATCTTCCTGTCGTTCGGGTTCGTCTCGACGGTCATCGTCTACGCGTTAGACCCACAGAACCTCCTCGCCGTCGGCGCGGCGGGCGTCCCGACGGCGTTCGTCACCATCCTCCTGTGGCGGTCGTTCCGGAGTCGAAAAGGTATCCGGGCGACGCCACAGTTCACGCGGCAGAACCTTCGACAGCGCCGCGAAGAGTAATCAAAGCTGAGAATCGGGCGCGTAATTTTATGCGCCCCCGTGGCGTCACCTCCGGCCATGACCGAGTGGCGTCCGGTGGTCGTGGGGGTGTGCCTCGCTGCGTGTACCGAGGCACTCGTCTTCTTCATGACGGGGCAGTTCACCCTCGTCGGCGGCGTCACCGGAAGCGCACTCGCGGGCTATACAGTCGGTACAGACCCCGCCGACGGTGGCTGGCACGGGTTGATGACCGGTGTCGTCTGGGGGTGTGTCCTGATGCCCGTCGCGATTCTCCTCACGTTCCTCAACCGGACGCCGATTCTCTTTCCGTTCCAGTACCTCGTCCCCATGTTCGAGTCGCCCGGCGAACTCACGACGGCGATTATGCTGGCCCTCTCGTTGCCGAACGTCGCGTCGGGAGCGCTCGGCAGTCTCGGACGGCGTGACGCACAGGGAACGTGGTTCGACCCGTCGATGGCGGACGTAGACGGCGTCGAAGATGCGTGACGAGAACGCCATCGCGCAGTTCGGATAGGCTACGTGAAAGATTCGCGTGCGAGAGCGGTTCCAAACCGTTTATACCCTCCATCCGATAACGAGTGAGCATGGCGAAAGAGCAGAAGCAGGTGCGCGAGCTCCAAGAAGGCAGCTACGTCAACATGGAAGACACGCCGTGCAAGATTTACGCCTACAGTACCGCGAAGCCCGGTAAGCACGGTAGCGCCAAGGCCCGCGTCGAGGCCCGTGGCGTCTTCGACGGCAAGAAGCGCTCGCTCTCCCAGCCCGTCGACGCGAAGGTGTGGGTCCCGATTATCGAGCGAAAGCAGGGTCAGGTCGTCTCCGTCACCGGCGAGGACGCCCAGATTATGGACCTCGAAACCTACCAGACGTTCACGATGCGCATCCCCGACGACGAGGACCTCAACCCCGAAGACGAAATCGAGTACCTCGAGTTCGAAGGCCAGCGCAAAATCGTCTAAACGGGGGATACAGAGATGTTCCCTGGGGCTATCGCAGACCGAGAGGTCGCCGACTACGTACTGCTCGGTGCCCCGCTCGACATCTCCACTTCCTTCCAACCTGGAACCCGTTTCGGACCGAATCGCATCCGCCAGTTCGCCGAGTCGTTCGACGACTACGACCGGCGAACTGACCAATTCTTCACCGAGCTAGCTGTCCACGACGCGGGCGACGTCCGCGCGTGGGACGACGCTCCTGACTACGTCGATTGGCTCACCGGGAGCGTCCGCGACGCCGTCTGGGACGACGCCGTTCCGGTCGTCCTCGGCGGAGAGCACACTGTCACCGCAGCGGGTGTCACGGGTGTCGACCCGGACGTGTTCGTCTGTCTCGACGCACACCTCGACCTCAGAAGAGAGTACGACGGCAACGAGTGGAGTCACGCGACGATTACGCGCCGCGTTCTGGACGAACTCGACGTGGACGAAGCGGTCATCCTCGGTGCCCGAACCGGGTCACCCGACGAGTGGGAACGCGCCGAGGCCGACGACGTGACTGTCGTCGCTCCCGAAGACGTGCCCGAGTGGGACCCAGACTTCGGCGACGAGTCGGTCTACCTGAGCGTCGATATCGACGCCGCCGACCCAGCGTTCGCACCGGGAACGGGCACCAAAGAACCGTTCGGCCTCACCTCCCGCGAGATGCGCGACGTGGTCCACGCGGTTGCCCCGCACACCGACGGATTCGACGTGGTCGAAGTGAACGACAGAGACGACGGACAGGCAGCGTCGCTGGCGGCGAAGTTGCTGCGGGAGTTCGTCTTCTCGCACGCCGCCGCCCACGACTGACCACCATCGTCCCCGGGCACTGCCACACCGGACTCGGCCACTGCCACACCGGATTCGGCCACTGCCACACCGGATTCGGCCACTGCCACACTGGATTCGGCCACTTCGACTCGGTTGCCATCCCGTTTCTTACAAGTCATCGAGTCACAACTACCCTGTATGGACCTCTCCACTGTCGTCGCTCGATTCGACGAGACGCTCGCCACCGACGAGTTCGCCGACGTAGACGCCAGCGCGAACGGCCTGCAAGTCGGACCGGACGAGAAGTCGGTCGAGACGGTAGCCTTCGCCGTCGACGCCGCCGAAGCGACCATCGAGGCCGCCGTCGAGGCGGGCGCAGACCTCCTCGTCACGCACCACGGCCTCGTCTGGGGCGGCCTCGACCGGGTGACGGGACGTGACTTCTCCCGCATCGAACCACTCATCCGCGAAGACGTGGCGCTCTACGTCTCGCACCTGCCACTCGACGGACACCAAGAACTGGGGAACGCTGCCGGTCTCGCGGACCATCTCGGTCTCACGGACCGCGACCCATTCGGGTCGCTCGGACCGGTCCACATCGGACAGACGGGGTCGTTCGAGTCGCCGAAGACGACCGACGAGGTCCGCGACGCACTCGACGAACTTGACGGGAACGAGGGAACGCGAGTCTTCGACTTCGGCCCCGACGAGATTTCCGACGTCGCAATCGTCACCGGGTCGGGTGTCGATTGGCTAGACGAAGCCATCGAGTCCGGCGCAGACGCGCTCGTCACGGGCGAAGGCAAACAGAAGGTGTACCACGAAGCGCGAGAGGCGGGCATCACCGTCTTCCTCGCGGGGCACTACGCGACGGAGACGTTCGGCGTTCGTAGTCTCGCCGAGCGTGCCCGAAAGATGGGGCTGGAAGCGGTGTACATCAGTCACCCGACTGGGCTGTAGACACGCTTTTCACACACTGACGAGTCTGCCACTCTCCCGCACAGCCTCGCTGGACCGGGGCGTTCAAACGCTCGGGCGTCGCACTCCCTCGCATGAGCGACCACGACGACGCCCACGATGGCGGACACGACGACAGCGGGGGGCACGAGGACGACGCCCACGACCACGACGGCGGGTACGAGATGCCGGAACGCGAGGAGTTCAGCCACGACCCACTCGGTCACGCCGAGGTCCACGCCGGCATGACCGTCGGTGAACTCGTCGAACAGTACGGTCACGCCGGTATCGGCGCGGCAGACGTGCACGAAGCGGCCGACATCTACGCCGAGATGCTCGCCGACGAGGACTGCACGGTGTTCATGTCGCTCGCGGGCGCGATGGTCCCGACCGGGATGCGGAAAATCGTCTCCGACCTCATCCGCGACGGCTACGTGGACGCACTCGTGACCACGGGCGCGAACCTGACCCACGACGCTATCGAGGCAATCGGCGGCAAGCACCACCACGGAAGCGAGCACCACCACGAGAAGACCCCGCGCGAACACGACGAGACGCTCCGCGACGAGGAAGTCGACCGCATCTACAACGTCTATCTCCCGCAGGAACACTTCGCCCTGTTCGAGTCGCACCTGCGCGACGAGGTGTTCCCGGCACTCGAAGCAGAGGGCGTCGTCAGCATCGAACGACTCTGCCGCGAACTCGGCCGGGCTAACAGCGAAGTCAACGAAGAGCAGGGAATCGAAGAGGACGCGGGTGTCGCCGCCGCGGCCTACGAGTCCGACGTACCCATTTACTGCCCCGCGGTACAGGACTCCGTCCTGGGTCTGCAAGCGTGGATGTACTCGCAGACGTCGTCGTTCTCGCTGGACGCGCTCTCGGACATGACGCCGCTCACGGACCTCGCGTACGACGCCGACAAAGCGGGGTGTCTCCTCGTCGGCGGCGGCGTCCCGAAGAACTTCACGCTCCAGACGATGCTCGTCACGCCCGGCGCGTACGACTACGGCGTCCAGATTACGATGGACCCCGCGGCGACCGGCGGTCTCTCGGGTGCGACGCTCGACGAAGCGCGTTCGTGGGGTAAGTTGGAGAAAGACGCCCGGAACGCGACGGTTCTCGGTGACGCGACCATCATGCTCCCGTTGCTCGTGGCGGCGGCGCGAGACCGTCTCGACTGAACCGAACGAGTCCGTATCCGTCCCCAACCTGACGGTCGTGGGATACCTTTTTGCACGAATAGCACCCTTCAACGTGAAGACATGGCACAGGAGGGGGCGCGGGGCGTTCGAGTCTGTCTCGATATCTGGCATCCAGACTGCTGGACACTGGAAGTCACCGACGCGACAGACGCAGGACTCCTCGGCCACGGCGTCCACGAGATAGACGGCCTCGCGAACGGCCGGTTCACGGCCTACGCGGACACGGTGGCCGAACTCGACGAACTTGTCGAGACGATTCGGGCGTCCGACCTGACGGACTCGGTGTGGGAGACGGACGAACACGACGGCGACACCACTGTTCCGGGACGTGCCTCCCGCGGCATCGTCGTCCGCTACACCCTCTCGAACTCTATCAACGACGCACTCGTCTCGCGGGGGTTCATCCCCGACGAACCGGTGCGAATGCAAGACGGGCGTGAGCGGTGGACCGTGCTCGTCCACGAGACGCGCCAGACGGTCCACGAACGCCTCGAAGAAGTCCGCGACGAGATGGACGCGGACGTCGACGTCGAACTCATCACCGCACCGGACAGCGGGAGTGGTATCTTCCGGACGGACACGCTCTCGGACCGTCAGCGAGAAGTGTACGAGTTGGCCCGCCGCCGCGACTACTACACGTGGCCGCGTGAGGTGAGCGCGGCGGAGTTGGCCGACGAGTTGGAAATCTCGAAGGCGACGCTCCTCGAACACCTCAGAAAGGCGGAGTCGAAGCTTCTCGGCGACGAACGAGACGCGCCCCTCTCATGAGAGGGAGGGGTCTTTTCCCGAACAATCGTTCCATGTCATAGCATGTCATCGGTAGACGTGAACGACGGACGGAGCCTGTCCCGCGACATCGGGTTGTTCGGGGCGATAAGTACCGTGGTGGCGGGAACCCTCGGCGCGGGGTTGTTCGTCACGCTCGGCACCGCGAGTTCGACGACCGGACCGAGTGTGATTCTCGTCGTCATCCTCTCCGGGATGTTGGCGATGAGCATCGCGCTCAACTACGGGTGGATGGCGACTATCTTCCCCGCTGCCGCCGGGTCGTACGCCTACGTCTCTCGGACGTTCGAGAGTCGTCTGCCCGGGTTCATCGTCACGTGGTCGAAGTGGTTGGGGTACATGGCCGCAGACGCCGTTCTCGCCATCGGGTTCGGCAGTTACTTGCAGGTGTTCTACCCCGCCGTCGACCCGGCGCTGGCCGGATTTGGGCTGTTGACCGTGCTCTTCCTCGTCAACCTCGTCGGGTCGAAGAGTTACAGCGTCTCGCAGAACGCCATCTTCGGCTTCCTCATCCTGTCGATACTCGTCCTCGTCTTGCCGGGGGCACTCAACGTCGACCCAGCGAACTACCAACCGTTCTTCACCGGCGGGTTCGACGGCTTCGTCGCCGCCGCCGTCCCGTTGTTCTACGCCTACATCGGCATCGCCGTCGCCGGCCAGATGGGCGCAGAAGTGAAGAATCCCTCGCGTAACCTCCCACTCGCGATGGCCGGCGGGACGGCCATCCTCATCTTCCTGTACGTCCTCACCGCTGCCGTCATCTACGGCGTCGTCGGCGACTACACCGTTCTCGCCAACTCGGCGCGGCCACTCTCGACTGCCGCAGAAGTGTTCCTCGGCGACATCGGGACGACTATCGTCGCCATCGGAGGCCTGTTGGCGACTGCCTCGTCGGTCCACGCCGTCATGGCCGCTGGCATCAAGATGCCGTACTCCTGGGCGTGGGACGAAGTGTTCCCGAAGCAGTTCTCTGCCGTCTCCGACCGCTTCGGGACGCCGCACTGGTCGCTTTTGACGCTCTACGTCGTCGCCTCGGGACTCACCTTCTGGAGTACCGGCCTGAGTCAGGCCATCGCCATCGCGACGTTCAGTTACCTCATCGCCTACGCCGCGGTGTCGATAACGGTCCTCTACATCCTCTACACCGACTCGACGCTCGGTGAGGAAGCCGGATTCTCGCGCCCGGCGCTCCTCACCATCACGGGACTCGTCGGGTCGCTCGGTGCCGTCGGCCTCCTGACCGAGGCCTACAAAGGGTCGCTGTCGGTGTACGTTCCGTGGGTCGCCCTCGGCATCGTCATCTTCGGCGCGTACTGGTACCGCGGGCAGCAGAGAGACCACGACGTGGAGGCCATCCTCGGGACGCTTCCCGGCGTGCCGTCCGACGAGTACAACCCGTCCGTCCGGAGTGTGAGTGATGACTGACGGAACCGACGATTCCGGGCAGAGCGGAGGCATCTCGGGTGACGGCCCGCGCGTCGACCCAGACGAGACTATCGGCCTCCTGCAAGACCTCGTGCAGATTCCGAGTCCGTACTTCGAAGAAGACGAGATAGCCGAGTTCGTCTACGACTGGTTGGACGCCCGCGGCCACGACCCGGAATACCACCACGTGAGCGAACCCAACATCACCGAGTACGAAGGCGACAACGTCGTCGCTCGGTTGGAAGGGTCTGACCCGGACGCGCCGACGCTCCTGCTCAACGCCCACATGGACACGGTGCTGCTCGTCGAAGACTGGGACGAAGACCCCACGTCGGGGCGTATCGAGGACGGCAAACTGTATGGACAGGGTGCGTGCGACATGAAAGGTGGCCTCGCGGCCGTCATGATGGCGTTCGACGCACTCGCGGAGTACGACCTCGCCGGCGACGTGCTTCTCACGGCTGTCGTGGACGAAGAGGGGCCGTACGGCCTCGGCACCGACCGTCTCATCAGAGACGGCATCGTCGACGACTGCGACGCCGCAATCGTCACCGAACCCGGACCGATTCTCGCACAGGAAGATATCGCGAATCCGGCGCTCTTACTCGGCGCTCGCGGGCGGTACTTCTACGACATCGAAGTCCGCGGAAAGGCCGCCCACGGGTCGAAACCGCACACCGGAATCAACGCCGTCGTCGAGGCCGGCAAACTCGCAGCAGCACTGGACGACCTCGACGTCGGGTCCCATCCGAAACTCGGCGACGGGTCGGTCTGCCCGCTGAAGATAGAAGGCGGGAGTCAGACCCTCTCGGTGCCGGAGCGGGCACGCCTCATGGTGGACCGCCACGTCGTCGTCGGGGAGACGCTGGAAGACGCTCGCGCCGACGCAGAACGCGTCGTCGACGAACTCGACCTGGAGAGCGACGTCGACGTTGGCTTCCGCGAGGCTCCCGAGGACGACATCCTCTACGGTCCGTACGTCACAGACGAGGACCACCCACTCGTCACGGCCCTCACCGACTCGACCCGCGCCGTCTCGGGGACCGACCCGGACTACGGCTACTTCTCCAGCGTGGGCGACTTCAACTACCTCGGCGACAGGGCGGACCTCCCGACGGTCATCGTCGGCCCGGACGGCGAGAACATCCACGGTGCCGGCGAGTTCGTCTACACCGACGAAGTGGTGGAAGTCGCGGACATCGTCGCCGACGCCGCCGTTCGACTGCTCGACTGAGAACCTCGCTGTCGCGTCACGCCACGCTATTTTCGGTCGTCGCCGTTCTCAGCGCCGAGAACTGGGAGAAAACAGCTAACAACGTCGAGGTGACACCCTCGAATCGAATGAGAGACTGGTCGCTCGGGGCGGTCATCGCGGACCGTTCCGACGTCGAACTCGCCGCCATCTTCGAGCGAATTTGGGAGTCCCGCGGGTACGAGACGCACGTCACCTTTCACGGAACAGACGTCCACGTCGAAGCCGAAGGTGAGACGCCCGAAGGCACACACAGGGCGGTCCGCATCTGGATTTCGACGACGAGACGCGTCACCGCGGACAAGACCAGCGCGTTCGTCCGGAACTGCGACCACGCTGGAGAGGAACCCTACGTGGCGGCTATCGGGCGTGGTCGACTCGAAGACGACGCACACCGACCCGGACTGGTCGAACTCGACGCGTCCACTATCGCCGTCGAAGTCCGCGAGGCAGGTATCGAGTCGTTCGTCCGGGAGATGGTCGAGACCACCGACCGACCGAAGACGAACTGGTTGGGAGACCCAATCGAAGACGACGACGAGTCCGGTGAGGAAGAAGCGTCGGACGCCGATGCATCCGACGAAGACGACGACACGGTCACCCGGCGAGAGGCCCTGAAGAAGGCGAGTCGGTACGTCGGTGGCGGCCTCGTCACGTATCTCGTCGTCGAACGCATCTCCGACGTCGTCCAACAGCCGCCGGCAGTCCGCGCGGCGGTTGCGCGTCGCGTCGCGTGGGTCGAATCACGACTTCCAGACTTCGAACTGCCGTCTGTCGAGTGGTCGCTCCCGGAACCTCGACCACTCTACGAAGACGGTCCGCAGTCCAACACCACGACGGCGGCGAGCACGCTCGACGACGCGTCGGTGATTCCGTACGGAGACCTTCGGGCGGACCCAGACTCGTACACTGGAACGTCTGTGACCTACGCGGGGCGCGTCTCCGAGACGCTCGAACGCGGAGACACACGACTCGCCACCGTCACCGTCGAGAACGACGCCGGGAAACCACGGGGAGACGTCGTCATCCGGTGGCCTACGGGACAGTTCTTCGACAACGACGTCAGTTTCCGACTGCTCGAAGGCGAGCGCGTTCGGTTCTGGGGCGTCGTCGCCGGCGAAGGCTCGGTTTCTGGTGGCGTGGCCTACCCACGAGTCGACGTGTCGGTGCTGGAGGAGGCGTGAGTCAGGCGTCGATTCGAGACCGATGGTGATTACTCGGATGCGGGGCGATTCTCAGGTGGCCGATGACGACGGCACCGTTCCGAACCGAACTAGGCACTCGGTGATGCGGAGCCCTATGAGTGCCGAGGCCACTCTCTCGACAGAGAGATGCATCGACCGACCCACCCATCGGGCGACGCGACCTGTCGATAGGTGTATGACGCACTCGGGAACACGTCTGCGGTGTCGTCTCCACCGAGAAACTCTGATGGACACCAACGAATTAATCTCACGTCACCGTCAACGCACAGGTGCATGAGTGGACAGCGGGACCGGTTCGGCGGCTCGATGGATGTTCTCTACGGGAAGGCAGACTTGGTTCCGCTGCCCGACGAGGAAGCTGAACGGCTGTTCTACCAGAACATGATGACTGTGGCGGACGCACAAGAGCTGAAAGCGGACATGCTCGCTGACCCCGAAACAACCGTATTCGAAGCACACGAGCGGCAGTTAGAAGGAATCGCGACGAGTTACGAACGGCGGTGTCGCCAACTCGCCGGCGACGACTACGAAGAGACCGCGATGGCGTACCAACGCGGCGAGCGTGACGACCACGTCGGCGCGTTGACCGCCTACTATTTCGAGGGACTGTGGCGGATGCAGCAGTACGCGACGATTACGGACACGATGTTCTTCCCGATCATCCTTCGGTATCCGAACTGTGTCACAGTCAACATCCGTTTCGCGAGTGGACACACCACGACCAAGTCGCTCGTCTACGAGTCACCGGAACACTCGACGGAAGAACTCGACGACGAGTACGCCGAGCGGTACTACAACGAGGGGTTGTACTCGCAGAAGCAGGCTGCGAAGGCCATCAGAGAGTGTGCACAGATTGTCCGAGAGCAGTTCCCCGACCCTGACGAAGTCCCCTTCGAGGAGCGAAAATACGGGGGCATCGTCTCTGCCATCGGGCGGCGAGGTCCCGTGTTCTCGACGATGCTCGAATCTGTCGAACCCGACCCAGACCGGTTTTCTGGACCGCCAGCCCACCCGATGCTCGTCGACGAAGGGCCGGAAGCCAAGCAGACCACACGGGAGTTACTTCCCGAAGAGTCGTTCGTCGTCTGAAGGGTAGCGCTGGGATGAGTCGGCGTCGGTGATATCACGCCCGTCACACACCTCACACAGAGGCCGTGTCGTCGACTGCCGCCTGCAAGTCGTCGAGGAACGTCGGGTCGTACTCCTCGTCGACGTGGTTCACGTTCCACAGACCGGATTCACGTATCTTCTCGCTCCGACTGTCGTTTCCGAGCCAGCCGTCTGGACGGGGGTCCACGGCCGCTCGCTGGTAGTGACTGAGCAGTGCGATTGCGTTTCGCTCGATGGACGCTCGCTGGCTCTCTGGACTCGGTTCGTCGTCGACGGCGAGCCACACGAACGGTTGTTCTCGGATGTACGCACTCACACGTCGTTCGAGGATGTACTCTTCGTCGCGAACCGCCGACCGGTCACGGTCGATGCTCGACCACCGAGCGTCCCAGTCGGGGTAGTCGTCGTGGAGGCCGTATCTCTCGATAATCGCTTCGCCGACACGCTTCCGATAGACCGAGCCACGGTGGTTCCCGCCGTGGGGGTGGTTGGAACTTCCGCTCCCCGTTCCGTAGTGCTGTTTCAATCGGTCCCAGAGCGACGTGCTGCTCCCCGCCGACACGGCGTGCGTCCCGATACGAGTAACACGGGACTGGTCAGACGACGCTCTGGTCGTCCCCGGTTCGAGGAAGAAGTAGACACCGCGGGCTGGCCACTCCATGTAGCCGGTGCAGTCCTTGAGCTTTCGAGTCCCGCCGACCCGGTTCGTGAGGTCAGAGAGCAGTCCATAGAACCGGTTGAGGCCACGCTGTCGAGACACGTTCGTAGCTCGCTTCGTTCTCGCACAAAGTGTTTCGCCCTCTGCGACGCCAGCGAACGAGGGCAGAGTTGGCCACCGAACGTCATTCGAGGAGGCGAGTCTGTGGGTCACGCTCGGGTGGAACAGCGACTCGCTCCTGACGCTCTTCGTCCGACGAACGCCGCTGACTGGCGAGTGCATTCGCCAAGTCCCGGACGAATGGCCGGTAGTCGTCGAAGTCGAGGTAGTCGAACCGCGGATGCTTCACGAGTGACCAGGCCACGTCGGCGAACGCCTTCAGTCGAGATGGGCGTTCGACGAGTGGGAAGTCGTCGAAGAGGACGCTGTGGAGGTACAGCAGTTCGCCCCTGACGAGGTGTCCGGCGATACCGACTCGGTACGACGAGTCGATTTCGTCGCGGCGGCCGGTGGCGAGCAGCCAGTAGTAGTAGGGGAAGTCGACGCCAGCCTGTACGGTGAAGGGAAGCGACGACCAGAAACGTGGGTTGACCTCCATCAGTTTGAACTCGCCAGTCTCCGGGTCACGAAGGAACTCGACCATCGCCAATCCGTCCCACTCGAGGTGGTCGAGGAGGGCGCGTCCCGCCGCCTCCAAGTCGGGAATAGACACTGACTCGCGGAACGAACTCGGGCCACCGGCGTACTTGTAGCCGCGAATCTGTCGGTGTTGGAACGTCGCGACTGCCTCGCCCTCGTCGTAGAGTGCGAAGAACCCGTACTCGTCGGTCGTCGGGACGTACTCTTGGACGATGGGGACGTGATTCATCGTCGCGAGCAAGTCGTCGAGGACGGGAATCTCTCCCTGTTCGACGTACTGTGTGGTGCCCCGTCCAGACACCTGTTGGCCAGTTTCGCTCCCGAGGTACTCGTCGGCGACGAGGTTGTACCGCGACTTGACGATGAGTCGCTGGTCCCAGTCGTCCCACTCGTCGAACAGTCTCGTCTTCGGCGCGGGAACGCCAGCCTCGGCCGCGGCTTCGAAGAGTTCTTTTCGGTCTTGGACGCGCCGAAGCGTCTCGAACGATGGCCACGGCGTCCCAACGTGTTCTGCGAACTCGTCTTTGAACCGCGAGAGTACGTAGATATCTTCCTCACGGACGGGGATTATCGCACGGACGTCCGGTCGTCTCGCGAGTGCCAGCAACTCGTCACGGTACGCGTCGGTATCCGTCGGCGGAGCAGTGACAACCGCTTCGTCACAGTACTTCGAGGCGAAGGCTGCTGCAGTCGGATTCTCCGAGACGACGATGGTGTTGATTCCACGCCGGCCAAGCGAGCGAACACAGGCGACGCTACTCGGAGCCGTGATTCCCGGAACCACGACGGTTCCGACTGCCTGCCGACTGCTCGATATCTCTGTCACCATACTCGTGAACGAAACTGTAGGCCCGCAAATGGTGGCCCGTAGATTCGGTTGAAGTACGTCTTCGACCAGTATAATTGTATCCTGAGTAACGAATTCTAACGTGTTCGAATCACCCTTTCGACGGAGAGCAACGTAACTCCCGTCACCGTCAGCACCCCATACACGCGTCCCCCTCGTCTGGGACCCGTCGGGCGTCGAGTTCGGCGGCATTCGTCCTGCGACTGTCAGTTAATACGACAGCGTGCGTATCTCTCGGTGTGATTCCAGATGGTATCGATTCTCGTCGCGTACGGGTCGGGTGAAGGACAGACAGAGAAGGTCGCCAGGTACGTCGGTGGCGTCCTCACGGACCGTGGCCACGAGGTCACCGTGAAACGCGTCACCGACGACCCAACTATCGACGTGGGGGCGTTCGACGCGGTACTCGTCGGGTCGCCAGTCAACAATCGAAGACACCTGCCAGCAGTCGTCGAATTCGTCGAGAGGAACCGGGAGGTGCTCGCCAGTCGGCCGAACGGGTTCTTCCAGTTGTCGCTCGCGTCCATCGTCCCACTCAGGTGGGCGCAGAGTGGAGCACAGGAGTTCGTCGACGACTTCGTGTCGAACACGGGATGGAACCCCGACCACGTCGGCCGCTTCGCCGGCGCGGTGAAGTACTCGCAGTACGACCCACTGGAGCGCGTGCTGTTCAAACTCGTCTCGGCAGTGACGACTGGCGACACGGACACCTCCCGTGACTACGAGTACACCGACTGGGAAGAGGTGGAGACGTTCGCGGTGGCGTTCGCGAACGACGTGGAGGCACGTCTCACCGCTCGCAGTGCCGAAGAGAGAGGGATGTCAGGGCTGAAACGTGCTTCGCAGGCCGTTGCTGGCGCTGTGCTCCTCGTCGGCGTCGCGGGGGTCGCATACTGGGTTGCAGCGCGCCGATTTACACCCGCCGAGTGCTAGCACAGGAGAATTCTGCGCATCACTCGTTCAGTATCCCTCTACGACGTGGCCAAACTGCCGAGCCCTGTTGTAGCACACTGAGAATCGAGAACGTCGTTAAGAGTCGACACGACGAACCGAGACCTATGCACCTTGGACTCATCATCGAGACGAACGAACCAGAACGAATCTGGAACGCGTTCCGACTGGCTAACACGGCGCTCGACGAAGACAACCTCGTCGAAGTGTTCCTACTGGGGGACGGTGTCGAAGCACCGGACATCGAGACAGAGACGTACAACCCACACGGCGTGATACGGCAGTTCCTCCAGAACGGCGGCGAACTGTTCGCCTGTGGGACGTGTCTCGATTCACGAGGCCTCGAAGCGAGCGAACTCCGCCCCCGGTCGACGATGAACGACTTGCTCGGAATCGTCGAACACACGGACAAAGTCGTCTCGATTGGGTGACGACGAGACACGCGTCACGAAGCGAACTGGTACAGAATCCTCTCGAGAAGAGTTATCGTTGGTAAAATCGGTGTCTTTCGCCGCCGTCAAGCGGTGTACTAAACTAGTTTAAAGACGCGTCAGGTTCGCTGCGCGTGGTCCCTTGGGGGACGATTCGATGCTGAACTCCACTTCTTGGTCCTCTTCGAGGTCCGGGCCGCCGATGTCTTCCATGTGGAAGAACACGTCGTCGTCAGCATCGTCCGTCGAAATGAAACCGTAGCCGCCAGTGTCGTTGAAGAAATCAACGTTTCCTTTCGCCATTGCTTTTGGACACAATCAGAGTAGATGGATAAGACCACCGATATTTGTTTCTCAATGCGGAAAATAATTTGAATCTATTTCTCCTATAGACGATGTTGTGGACATTTGCACACGCACATGTGGCTTTGAAGGCGCTCACCACCCACATCGACGACGAGAGCCACAGCTTCTGTGGTATCCACACTTCCCTCCCGACGGGGGCGTCGAAGCGACAGCGCTGCGTTCGAGATTGCCAATCGCAGGACGTCGTGGAGATTTTATCGACGGCCGGGCGCGACAGCGACGAGAGGGTGTCACGACGACACGCGAGAAATCTGGATGGAAGACAGACAGTCTCTGGTGACAGACAGTCTCGGACCGAAGACCACGGAAGGGCTAATCTCTCGGGTGACAAATCTATCAGCCAGATAACCCTCTTCGAACCGCCCGAATCGTCGGTTCGACAGTACGAGGCCGAGACATGCAACCACACGTACCGATAGATAGCGACGAACCAGACGAAGAGCAGACAGGTGCGACGGGATTCAGGTACTGGGCACCGCTCATCACGGTGAGTGTCGCGATGTTCATCGGGACCATCGACTCCTCGATGATGAACGTCGCCGTTCCGGCTATCGTCTCCGACCTGAATACCGACGTGACAGCGGTTCAAGGCGCAATTTCGTTCTACGGCCTTGTCATGGCGTCGTTGATGCTCCCGGCCGGGCGTGTGGCGACGATGTACGGTCTCAAACGCATCTACGCGTTGAGTCTCGTCCTCTACGGTCTCGGCACGCTTCTCGCGGCGATAAGCTGGAACATGGGTGTCCTCTTTCTCGGGTGGTCTGTCGTCGAAGGCGTCGCCGCGGCGGTCCTCTTGCCACTCGGATTCACGCTCGTCGTCATCAATTACGAGGGGAAAGACCGTGCGATGGGACTTGGGCTGTTGGCCGGCGTCTCTGCGGCGGCGGCAGCGCTCGGGCCGATATTCGGTGGTATCCTCACGACGTTCTTCACGTGGCGGTACGGATTCGCCGGTGAGTTCATCCTCGCTCTCGTCGCACTCGCACTCGTTCCGTTCCTCACCGACTACCGCGACAGCGACGTGACGTTGGACTGGGTCGGCGCACTCCTCTCGAGTATCGGCATCGGGGCACTCGTCCTCGGGTTCATCCTCGGCGGGAAGTACGGGTGGATTCGGGAGGCCCGCCCGTTCGTCGTCGGCGGAACGCAGGTGAACCCCCTCGGCCTCTCGCCGACGGTCCTCCTCGTCGCCGGTGGGGGTGTCTTACTCGTCGCCTTCGTCCACTGGCAGTTCCGACGTGAACGACGGAACGAGACGCCACTCGTCCCCATGCGCGTGTTGAACAACGGCGGGTTCGTCTCCGGGGTGACCACGTGGGTGTTCCGGTCGGTCGCACTCGCGGGGTTCCTGTTCGTCGTCCCGCTGTTCCTCCAGTCGGCCGTCGGGTTCACTGCGTTCGAGAGCGGAGTCGCACTCCTCCCGTTTTCCATCGCCGGGTTCGTCTTCGCCCTCGGAACGACCGGGTGGCGAAAACGCATCCAGCCGAAGTACCTCGTCCAAATCGGGACGGGACTGATGATTGGTGGTCTCTTGCTCCTCTACGGCCAGACGAGTGTAACCACGACGATAGCGGAGATGCTGCTTCCGATGGCTATCGTCGGCACTGGTCTCGGACTCGTCATGGCCCAAATCGTCGACTTGACACTCTCGTCGGTCGCCGACGAAGACGTGTCCGAAGCGTCGAGTACACTCAACGCGACGGGGATGCTCGGGTACGCAATCGGGACCGCTGTCTTCGGGTCGGCCCTCCTCTCGTCGTTCTATCGCGGTGTCGTCGACGGCGTACTCCTCACTCGCGGAATCACCGTAACTATCGGGCAGCGACAAGATATCGTGATTCTCCTCGAAGACGCCCGCGAGATAGCCACCGAAGCAGAGCGCCAAGCAGCGTTCGCCGCCCTCTCACCCGAACAACAGCAAGCACTCGCCGATATCGTCCAGGGCGCGATGGTCTCGTCGATGGAATTGACACTCCTCTTCATCGTTGCAGTCTCTGTCGTCATGCTCGCCGCAGCGACGTTCCTTCCGACCCAGAAACCGACGGTAGACGAGGTGGTCGACGTCGACAAGCCGTCCGAATCTGTGATTCGCGCGGACGATTGAGTCGGCCCTGCCACGTAGGCGTGGATTTCTGGACTCTTTTTAAGTTCATGTCCGCGATATGTCGAGATTGACAGTGTTTAACCGACGAATTCATTTCTTTCCGTCACAAACTCCCCGGCCAGATGAGCGAGCAGCAGGTGACGTTCAACGGGGACACGGAGGTACTCTTTCGGCAGGCAGTCCGGACACCGCTGCCGAACGAGGACGCAGAACGTGTGTTCTACGAGAACATGATGAACGTTGCGGACGCACAAGAGCAGAAAGCCGACATGCTCGCTGACCCCGACGTATCGCTCCTCGAAGCGTACGAGACGCAACTCGAAGGCATCGCCGCGAGTTACAAACGGCGCTGTCGTCACATCGCAGGCGACGACTACGAAGAGGTTGCACAAGCCTACCAGCGGGGCGAGCGAACGGACCGAGTCGGTGCCTTGACGGCGTACTACTTCGAGGGACTGTGGCGGATGCAACAGCGAATCACCGTCACGGACATGCTCTTTTTCCCGATTATCCTCCGGTACCCGGACAGCTTCACGGTGAACATTCGGTTCGCCAGCGGGTACAAGACGACGGATTCGGTCCTCTACGAGTCACCGGAGCACTCCAGAGAGGAACTCGACGACGAGTACGCCGAGCGGTACTACAACGAGAGCCTCTACTCACAGAAGGAGGCGGCCGAGCACATCCGCGACACCGCCCAAATCATCCGCGAAGAGTTCCAAGACCCCGACGAGGTGCCCTTCGACGAGCGAAAGTACGGCGGTATCGTCTCCGCCGGCGGGCGAAAAGGGTCTGTGTTCTCGTCGATGCTCCAGCGTGTCGACCCCGACCCAGACAGGTTCTCGGAACCAGTCGACCAATCCACGCTCGTCGACGAAGGACGAGAAGCAGCACGCACCGAACGTGAGTTACTCCCCGACGGAAGTATCGTCATCTAACCCCGGTCTGTCGTCAGCTACCCCCGTTCGTCGTTATCTCTCCGTCCTGTCTCTTTCGGTAGACTCGACCCCACCGTCTGCCTCTGCTCTCGGTTCGACGGCGGTGTCGTCAGACGAGTCGGTGACCACGAGGGCCGCGTCGTCCACGTCGACATCGTCGGAATCGACTGCGTCGCGGGTCACGTCGAATCTATCGAGGGCGACACGGAGGTCACCGGCGCGTTCTGCGAGACGGTCGACACGCTCAGAGACGTCCGACAGCGACGCGGTCTGTTCTTCCGTCGCCCCGACGGCGTCCCGTGCACCTGCACTGGTTCGTTCGCTAATCTCGGAGACGTCTTCGACCATGGAGACGACTTCGCTCGTCGCGCGGGCCTGCCGTTCGGTCGCCCGTCGAATCTCTTGGATGCCGTCAGCAGTCTCTTCGACGTCGTCGACGATGGTGTCGATAGCACCCATCGCCTCCTCGATGGTCTCTGAGCCTTCTCCAACGCGGGTCTGTGTCTCGCGGATATCTGTCGCCGTCGCCTCGGTCTGTTCGCGGACTCGCTCGATAGACGACCCAATCTGTCCGGTCGCATCTTGCGTCTCCTCTGCGAGTTGTTTGACTTCGTCGGCGACGACGGCGAACCCGTCGCCCGCGTCGCCTGCACGGGCCGCTTCTATCGACGCGTTCAGTGCGAGGATGTGTGTCTGTGAGGCGATTTGGTCGATGAAGTCGACGACAGACTCGATGTCTCCGATGACAGTCTCGAGTTCTTCGACCTGTTCGACGGTGTTCTCGGTGGCCGTCTCGATGGTTCGAAGTTCCGCAACCGCTTCGGCGGCGGCGTCCCGTCCGTATTCGCCGCGGTCGACTGCCGCGTCGGCACGGTCTGCAACTTCTGCGGCGGACGCACTCACCTGTTGAATCGTCGCCGAGAAGTCGTTCATCCGCTCTGTCACGTCGTCGAGGTGGTCGTCTTGTTCGACCACGTCGTCGAGGATAGTCGTCATCGACGCCGTGACCGCTTCACTGGCTTCGTTCACGTCCCCGACGCTGGCGCTGGTCTCTTCGCTCGCTTCGGCGACCGATTCGCTGAACGTCTGTGCGTCGGCGATGACCGTCCCGAGTTCGTCCATCGTCTGGTTGTAGGTCCGCGCGATGTCTGCCATCGCCTCACTCTCGGAGTCGGGGTCCATCCGACACGCGATGTCGCCCTCGGCGCACCGTTCCATGACTCTCCGGTACGCTTCAGCCTTCGATTCGAGGTGTGCGTTCAGTTCCTCTGCGTCGCGGAGATTCTGTCGGAGGGACACACGCATCTCGTCGAACGAACTGTACAACGTCCCGAACTCGTCGATTCGCTCCGTCTCGAGGTCCGCGTCGAGGTCACCGTTCGCCATCTCTTCGGCCCGCGTCGTCAACTCGCCGAGTGTTCGTGTCGTGCGCCGACCGACGACCAGTGCGACGGCACCGAGTGCGCCAATCGCGGTGAGAATCGTCACGAGAAGGCCACTTCCGACGCTATCGCGGACACTGTAGGCGCTCGACGTTGGAACCGCCGTCGAGAGTGTCCAGTCGACACCGTCGAGAGTCGTGTATGCAACGACGGCGTCGTCTGTCTGTTCGAGTGCCGTACCGTTCGCGTCGAGGGCAGAAGCGGCGGCCGGTACACTCTCGTTCTCCGCCGTGGAGACGATTTCCGACCCATCAGACTCGTACAGGGTCGTTCGACTTCCGGCCATCGTCTGTTCTGTCTGGGCGACGCGCGCCGGAAGGCCGACGGTGACGACCACGACAGACTCGGCATTTTCCGGTGGTTTACTCGCCAGTGCAAACGACTGTTTGCCGTCGACAGGTGAGGAGAACGTCTCCGACGAGACGTAGACGAGGTTCGGTTCCGGGTTGACGTTCTGTTCGATGTCGCCCCATGGGAGACCCGCCTCGGAGACAGTCGTTCCTTCCAACGAACTGGCAGTGCTCTCTTTGATTTCACCAGTGGCGAAGTCGACGTAGTGTATCGCCGTCAAGTCGTCCTGTCCGAGTTCCGAACTCCGCTGGAACAGGTAACTACTCACCGCTTGCTGGTTTCCGAGTTGGAGTTGCCACGCCGCAGACGTGGTTCGCGTCTCTAGCCGTTTACTCGCTATCCACGACTCGAACCCGTCCGCTTGAAGTTCCGCAGTCGACGTGAGTTGCTGTTCGACCTGGTCGTCCAGCGACTCCTGTACCTGCGTGTAGGTGACAGCGCCGACGCCCGCCATGACGACCATCGCGAGGACCACTGCAGTGAAGAACTTGCGCGCGTACGTCTTCCGGACCGCCCGTGAGACGGTCGACGAGGGTATCACACTCGAGATTCGAGCGGTGAGGCTGTCGAAGAGACGCTCGGGGACCAACTTCCGACCACGCAACCAGCGTTTACGCATCGACTCGGTGTCGTTTTTCAACAGTGATAAATCAATCTACTATATAGTATGTTGAGACAGACAGTGGCGAATAGATACGAAATCGAGTACCAACTGGGTGGCACCCATTCCGAGAACACAGATAGACAGTGTAGAAGCCCATGCGCAACTATTAGCGATTCGAGAGACGGGAAACCGAGGAGAGAATTGTGTCATATTTTGGTAATGCACCTGTTGAATACAGGCTGTGAGTTTCAGTAATGATATTTGCTATATAGTTATATGTAATGATAGTGGCTCCACACCCATCAGTCGGCGACGATATCATTACCCACCGAATCCAACTGCCCCCTATGGCGGGTCACGCGTCTACCGGCCACGGCGACACACCGAGAGACGTCGTCAGGTTCTACCTCCTCGACCATCGGACCATCGTCGGGAAAGCGATAGACATCGCACTTCTCGCGCTCAACCTCGTGTTCGTCGGGGTGTTCGTCCTGGAGACGTACCCGTTTTCGGCGCAACTCCAAGAGACGTTCTGGCGTATCGAAGTCGCCATCTCGCTCGTCTTCCTCGCGGAGTACATCCTCAGAGTGTACGGGGCGAAGAGTCGGGTCAGCGAGGTTTTCAACGCGTACTCGATGGTGGACTTGCTGGCGATTCTGCCGACGCTCGCCGTCTTGGTCTCTCCGTTCCCCGTCGTCGCGGCCAACATCGGATTCCTCCGCGCGATTCGGGTGGTCCGTGTCCTTCGGTTCTACCGCTTCACGCAGGACGAAGAGTTCTTCTTCGGAACCGTCACAGTCGGCACGCTTCGCGTGATGAAGTTGCTGTTGACCGTGTTGACCATCTTCTTCGTCGCCGCAGGCATGTTCTACTCGTTCGAATTCCGGGTGAATCCGGGCGTCAGCACGTTCGGTGATGCGTTTTACTTCGTCGTCGTCGCTCTCACCACGGTCGGATTCGGCGACATCGTTCCGGTCACGCAGGGCGGCAGGTGGGTCACCGTCGCTGCAATCTTGGCGGGTATCATCCTCATCCCGTGGCAGGCGAGTAAAATCGTCAAAGAGTGGGCGCACAGAGACAAGGTCAACGTCGTCTGCGAGAGTTGCGGACTGGAGTACCACGACCCCGATGCGTCGCACTGCAAGTCGTGCGGTCACGTCATCTACCAAGAGTACGACTCACGGGAGTGACGTGGACGTGGTCGCAGGAAGTAACGACTAGCCGTGTTCTTCGACAGAAAACGACCGGCAGTGGGTGGGAGACACGGGCGTCCGTGTTGGTGCCGGTCGGGTGATGGAGGTTTCGAGGGCCGACGTTCTGTCGTCGGTTAGAACAGGCTCAGCGGGTTGAGCATGCTCACGAACGTCAGGAGGTTCTCCTGCGAGAATTCGATGACGTCGACGACGAGGTACTCCGTCTGGACGATGAGTTCTTCGGTGTAGACGATTCTATCGGCCATCTCACCGATACGGTCGGCCATCTCGCCGATTTGGTCTTCCGTGTAGCGGACGCCGTCGAGACTCTCGAGGTAGAGGACTTCGCCGTTCTCTGCGAGGACGATGACGACGGTGTCCACGTCGAACAGTCCGTTCGGCACCTGGAACATCGCGTAGGTGCTCCCGTCCTGAAGCGGCGCGTAAATCATCGACTCCGCTCGACTCGTCTCGGCGAAGTAGAACGTGTCGCCGGGCGCGAGTTCGAGGTCGTACCCCTCGTCGGCGGCGGATGCGGTCGTCGCCACGCCCGCGGCAGCGAGACCACCGAGCGAAACTGTACCCAATCTGTTGAGGAAGGTTCTCCGTTTCATGTGGTTGCAGTGTCCGTCTCGCGACGTATATTGTGTATCACGAGCAAGACTGTGTCGTGTCGTACCGGGTCAGAGCATTTGAATTTGACGTAAACACCACTATTTATGTACTTCTGAGCCATTCCTCTGGTTGCTGTCGCGGGACGACATTGCCCAAACCAACCACAACTATCGAGTCAACATCGGCCATCGTCCCCCGACCGATTTTACATACAGTGCCTTCGAACGTTACGTATGGACTACACGACGTTCGGATCGACCGGAACCACCGTGAGTGAACTCTGTCTCGGGTGTATGAGCTTCGGGACCGACTGGGACGACTGGACACTCGACCGCGAAGAGAGTCGCGAACTCATCGAGCGTGCCATCGAACTCGGTATCAACTTCTTCGATACGGCGAACGTCTACTCCTACGGCGAATCCGAGGAGATTCTCGGCGAGGTGCTCGCGGAGTACGACCGCGACGAGATGGTCGTCGCGACGAAGGTCTACGGGCAGATGCGTGACGACGACCCGAACTCGGGTGGCCTCTCCCGCAAGACCATCGAGCAGGAACTCGACAACTCGCTCGACAGACTCGGGATGGACACCGTCGACCTCTACCAGATTCACCGCTGGGATTACGACACCCCAATCGAACAGACACTCCGCGCCCTCGACGACGCGGTCCGTCGCGGGAAGGTTCGACACGTCGGCGCGTCGTCGATGTGGGCCTACCAGTTCGCCGACGCACTCCACACGTCTGACCGACTCGGCCTCGAACGGTTCGTGTCCATGCAGAACCTCTACAATCTCGCCTACCGCGAGGAAGAACGCGAGATGCTTCCCCTCTGTGCGAGGGAAGATATCGCCGTGATGCCGTGGAGTCCGATGGCCGCCGGGTTCCTCACGCGTCCACACGGGGCGTTCGAATCGACGACTCGAGGCGAACACGAAGCAGACGTCGGCCGTCCGTACGAGGAAGGTGGCGGCCCCGCTGTGAACGAGCGTGTGCAGGAACTCGCCGAGGAGAAGGACGTGAAGATGGCTCAAATCGCCCTCGCGTGGCAGTTCCACAAAGACTGGGTCACCACGCCAATCGTCGGGACGTCGAGCATCGAACACCTCGAAGACGCCGTCGAAGCCCTCGACATCAAACTCTCGTCGTCCGACATCGACTACCTCGAAGAACCCTACCAACCGGTGCGCGTCTCCGGCCACGAGTAAACGCACTCGGTCGAACCTCGTCCCGCTTTCCTCGTCGCATCCGACAATCAGACAGGAGCCACTGATTGAACATGAACATTTATTATAGATAGCTCTGTACTGCCGGGTACACCATGTCGGTCGTACGCGTACTTCACTAACTCTCCTCGTCGCCAGCATCGCCGTCCGACCGACCCGAACCACACCCCACAACCGTGAGCACACACACACGTCCAACGTACGAACCGACCCTGCAAACAGACCACCCGTCACCGAACACGACAGCCGACAACACCGACACAGACTCGTGGGTCGCCCGGTGTCAACGCCAGTTCGAGTCCGCACGAACCGAACGCATCCACAACCTCTTCGACCGGGAGAACCAGTCGATGCCGAAGATGGACTGAGAGACGGGCCTATCCGTTGTCCGACGCCACAGTTCCTGTTTCCGAGAGTGATAGCACCCCGTCCACCGACAACTCGGTCACCGAAGCTGGCGTCCCGTGTTCCAACAATAATCTCCGCCACCCGTCACCGACGGCGGGAGTGGGACTAGTTGTCGCTGCTACCTCATCGTTCAGATAGTACTCCTCCATAGATAGGGTGTCTATGGAGCACATTGTCGTGCTAGGGGCTGGTGCTGGCGGAGCGATGACGGCAAACATCCTCCGTCGGAAACTCGACCGCTCCGACGTCCGTATCAGTATCGTCGACAAGAGCAGCAAACACGTCTACCAGCCGTCGTTCTACCTGATTCCGTTCGGGTACATGGAACCGGAAGACCAGTTCCGCGACGTTCGCGACGTGATGCAGTCGGGCGTCGAGTTCGTCGAGGACGAAGTCGTCGGCATCGACCCGGATGCTCAGGAGGTCCACCTGGACGCCGCCGAAGACGGCCTCTCGTACGACTACCTCGTCGTCTCGCTCGGCCATCGACTGGCCCCCGAGAGCATCCCCGGCATGGCAGAAGGGTGGGAAGAGACGGATGCGGTGTATCCGTACTACCACTACGAGGCCGCGGTCGCGATGCGCGAGGCACTCGAAGACTTCGACGGCGGGACGTTCGTCGTGACCGTCCCCGATACGCCCATCAAGTGCGGCGGCGCGCCGATGAAGATGACCATGCTGGCGGAAGATTACTTCCAGCGACAGGGTATCCGCGACGACGTCGACGTCGTGATGACCAAGCCCGGCGACGCCATCTTCGGCGTCTCACCCTACCGCGAGAAACTCGAAGAGATATTCGAGGACCGTGACATCGAGTTCGAGCCGAACTTCACCGTCTCCGAAGTCGACTACGAGAATCAGATCATCCACTCCGAAGAAGGAGAGGAACTCGACTACGACCTGTACGCTCCCGTCTCGCCCCAGTACGGACAACCCGCAGTCACCGAGAACTCGCCGCTCACCGAGGGTGACGAGGAGAACGACGGCGAGTACATCACCGTCGACGACTACACCCTGCAACACACCGAGTACGACAACGTGTTCGCTCTCGGTGACGCCGACGACACGCCCAAGTCGCGCACCGCCGCTGCCGCCCGGAAACAGGCCCACGTCGTCGCCGACAACCTCTCGTCGCTCGTCGAAGGCGGACGGATGACGAAGGAGTACAGCGGATACGCGGCCTGTCCGCTCCTCACGAAGAAAGGCAAGGCGATGATGGCTGAGTTCGACTACGAGGAGAGCATCTCCGCTCCGGTCGAGAGTCGGATGAACTGGATTATGGACATCAACATCCTGCCGTCGTTCTACTGGAACGCCTGGATGCGCGGATACGACCCCCTCCCCTGAACTATGGCATCCGAAACACAGGCGCTCGACGAGATTGTCGACGCCGACAGCGACACCGACGTCCTCGCGCAGGCTATCGAGCGGAACGCCGACGAACTGGCCGAACTGCTGGAGTTGATGGTCACGGCCCAAGACCTCGCGGCGGACCTCACGCCAGAACTCCGCGAGACGGTCCGCGAGAACCGCGAACCAATCCGTGAACTCCGAATCGCCTTCGAGCGCGAAGAGACGCTGCGACTCTTCCAGAAAGTCGGCGACGAGGCCGACACACTGGTCGAACTCCTCGACGTACTCGCGGTGTCACAGCGTGTCGCGGACGAACTCGTCCCCGGCGTCCTCGACGCCGTTCGGGAGAACCGCGACGTCGTCGAACGGCTCCGCTTCGCGCTCGAACGCGAGGAGACAATCGTCCTCGTCGAACGACTCGGCGAGAATATGGACACGTTCGTCGAACTCGTCGACTTGCTCGACGCGACGACGGACCTCGCCGAAGAACTCGTCCCCGGTGTCCTCGACGCGACGCGGGAGAACCGCCACGCCATCGAGGACCTTCGGATGGCCGCCGCCGGATTCGCCGACGGGTACGCAGAACACGACGTGGACCTGTACGAACTCGGCCACAACGCCGCCAACGTCGTCGCACTCACCGAGACGCTCGGCGACCCACAGGTCACGGAGGCACTCGAAGCGACACTCGACGCGTTCGCCGACGACGACCCGAAACCAATCGGTCTCTTCGGACTGCTCGGGGCACTGTTCGACGCCGACGTTCGTCGCGCACTCGGCCGCCTCGTCGCCGCCGCGCGCGCACTCGGGCGAGTTGGCCGCGAGTAGAAAGAGAGACGAAACGCGGCCCTATTCGCTCTCCGAGGGGTCGCCGGTTCGAATCGGTGCGCCGACCATGTTGCCCCACTCTGTCCACGACCCGTCGTAGTTCGAGACGGCCTGGTAGCCGAGGAGTTCCGAGAGGACGAACCACACGAGTGCCGACCGTTCGCCGACGTTACAGTAGACGATGACTTCGTCGTCTTCGTCGAGGTCCATCTGGGCGAACTCCTGTTCGAGTGCGCCGCGCCCTTTGAACCGACCCGCGTCGCCGACCATCTGTGTCCACTCCACGTTGACCGTGTTGGGGACGCGCCCGGCGACACGAGCATCTGCTCCCCCTGCCGTCTCGCCGCGGTACTCCTCCGGCGAGCGAACGTCCACGATGGTTACGTCTCGGGAGAGCGCCGCTTGCACGTCGCGCCGATACGCCCGGATGCGCTCGTGGGGGTTCTGCGCCGTGTAGGTCGTCTCCGAGACGACAGGCACGTCGTGCGTCGTCGGGAATCCCGCGTCGACCCAGTACGACTTCCCACCGTCGAGGAGTCGCACGTCCATGTGTCGGTAGTACTTGAGCGTCCAGTAGACGAGCGCGGCGTACTCGTTCACCCCGTCGCTGTAGAGGACGACGGTACTGTCGGGCGTGATACCCAGGTTCCCGAGAACGGATTCGAACGTCTCGGTGCCTGGGATACTCGCCGTATCGACGTCGAGGAAGTCTTCGTCAGGGTCGAGGTGAACAGCACCTCGGATGTGGCCTTCGTCGTAGGAGTCGGTGACCTCGACGAGTCGAAGTTCGGGGTCGTCTGCCTCGAACGCGTCGAGACGCTGTCGAACCCACTCGGGGTCGACGAGCGCACCACGGGCGAATTCGGTTCTGTCACCCCCGACTGCACCGTAGGCGATACTGTAACAGGATTGTCGGCCGTCGTGGAGTGCCGGCGACGACTCGACCAGGCCCGCTTCTTCGAGTTGCGTGAGTCCGTAGCGCGTCGTGCGCGACGAGAGGAGCGTCTCTTCGGTGAGTCCTTTCAGCGTCATCGACCCCATCCGAAGGAGCGTATTGTAGATGAACTTCGAACTCGGCGGCAACTCTCGGAGGACGTCTTCTATCTCAGAGTTGTTCATGTACCTCGCAATATTGGGTATGGATTCACCTTGCATGAAGGTATTGTTTCACTAGTGACCGGTCGCTTCGTCCGTGGGTTCCGAGAGAGGTAGCCACAATTATTGTCTCTACCTCGTTCAGAACCGGGAAATAGCCGCCTCGACCCGTGAAAAGCCGGAAATAACGTGTCTCGCTCGAACCCTTATACGTGCATTTCCTATACAATACCGTGTATGGTCGAAACCATCACGGCTGAAGAGCTGAGGGATATGATCGATGCGGACGAGGACTTCGTCCTCTTCGACACGCGAAACCCCGAAGACTTCGAGGGCTGGCACATCGCCGAAGCCGAGAACGTCGAGTACTCCGGCGACAACGACGAACTCGTCGGTGACTTCGACGCTTACAAAGACGACATCGGCGCTGGCGACACTGTCGTGACCATCTGTGCGACCGGCAACTCTGCGAGCAGTTTCGCCGAGTACCTCGAACGAGAGGGCTTCGCCCACGACGTGAAGACCGTCGAAGGTGGGATGGAGTCGTGGAGTATGGTCTACGACGTCGTTCCGATTTCCACCTCGAACGACGACCTCGTCCTCCTTCAGTTCCAGCGTCGCTCGAAGGGCTGTCTCGGCTACCTCGTCGGCTCGAAGTCGGCAGGAGAGGCCGCCCTCGTCGACGTGACCCGTGCGACCGACGTCTTCGTGGACGCCGCCACCGAACGCGGTCTGGAAGTCACCCACATCCTCGACACCCACATCCACGCCGACCACATCTCGGGTGGTCGCCGTCTCGCCAGCAAACTCGACGTTCCGTACCACCTCGGTAAGCCCGCCGAGACACGCGACCCACAGTTCGAGTTCGACGCCATCGAACCGAACGGCACCGTCGAACTCGGCGACGTGGACATCAAGGCCGTCCACACGCCCGGCCACACGACTGGCATGACCTCTTACCTCGTCGACGACGAGGCACTCTTGACCGGCGACACCCTGTTCGTCGAGTCCATCGGCCGGACCGAACTGCAGTTCGCCGACAAGGACGCCCGCGACGGCGCTCGCGTCCAGTACGAGACGCTCCACCGCGTCATCATGACCGAACCGAACGACGTGAAGATTCTTCCCGGCCACTTCTCGGTCACCGACGACGGACAGTACATCGACGTGACGCCCGGCCAGCCGATGTTCTCGACGGTCGGCTACCTCTGGGAGAACAACGAGATTCTCCGGATGGCAGAAGACGACTTCGTCGAACACATGTTCGAGAACCTCCCCTCGAAGCCGCCGAACTACGAGACGGTCATCGCCACGAACGCCGGTGAGTACGAACCGGACGGCGAGGACGAAGAGAACGAACTCGAACTCGGCCCGAACCGCTGTGCGGCCACGTCCGACAGCGCCGTCGCCGACGACTAACCTCCCTCACACACGGTCCCCTAACTCCCCCCACCACCACACCGAACCCTCCACCCCTCACCCTGTCACCGCATGTTTGGAATCGAAAACCTGTCCGGAAACTCGCAAGCAGCGGCACTCGTCGGTATCGTTCTCGTCGAGGCCATGGTATTGTACGTTGGATACGGCGCACTAGAGAGCGTCGTCGGTCCGACTGTCCTGAAACTCCTCGGAGGTGACTGACGATGATGGAGATTTTCGGAATCTCGGCCGCCATGTTGGTGATGTTCGCCGGATTCGGCCTCCTCATCGGCATCCTCTTCGGCTTCTTCGGGATGGGCGGGTCGTTCCTCGTCACCCCAGCACTGCTCGTCATGGGCTATCCGTCCAGAGTCGCTGTCGGGTCTGGTCTCGCGTTCGTCTTCGGTACCTCCGTCATCGCGACGTTGAAACACCGTGACCTCGGTCAAGTCGACTACAAACTCGGCGTCTCGATGATTATCGGGACCACCGTCGGCCTCGAAGTCGGGAAGGAAATCGTCCTCCACCTCGAAGAACTCGGTCTCGCTGGCAACATCATCAGCATCACGTACGTGCTGCTGCTCGGTGGCATCGGCGCGTTCGTCACCTACGAAGCACTGAAAGGTGGCGGCGACGGCGGCGTCAGCCACGACGTCGAAGAAGACGCCGAAATCAACGCCGACGACATCCCCGAGATAGCGAAGAAGATTCAGAGCTACTCGCTTCCGCCGATGATTACCCTGCGCGGTGGCATCCAGGTCTCGCTCTGGATGGTCCTGCTCGTCGCCTTCGCGACGGGTCTCCTCTCGGGCTTCCTCGGCGTCGGTGGCGGCTTCATCCGTATGCCCGCGCTGTTCTACCTCATTGGCGTGCCCGTTCCGATTGCGGTTGGGACCGACCTGTTCGAGATTATGTTCTCGGGCGGGATTGGTTCGTTCCTCTACGCGCAGTCCGGCGGTGTCGACCTCTCTATCGTCGCTCCGCTCCTCGCTGGCTCCGCGCTCGG